>JAPKBM010000079.1 GCA_026421205.1 Planctomycetota bacterium | reverse complement strand
AAGGCATTGGTGAGAATCACGTTGCTACTGGAATCCAGCACGCCAGCTTGCGTATAAATGACGGCTCCTGTGCTCCACGGCGGAATGAAAACGCTGTGGGAGCCGTAACCGGCTGAGTCAGCGAAGATGGGTCCAATCTGCTTAATTGGTGGGCTCATTTGAACATCACCATAGGGGGTGGTGGTCGGTCCCGATCCGGTTAAGGAGTAGGCAAAGTAAACGGCTGCTCCTGCCTCGCAGTATGAGGCGGACAGAGTTGCTGTCCGGCCTGCGACCAAATTCTGAATTTCATAGTGGGGCGAGGATCCAGCGACTTCAACAACTCCGAAATAGCCAGGAGACCAAGACGCAGATGCGGCATCGAACATGTCATTCCATTCATCGGTATTCAACTCTCCGATATGGACATAATTCTCGTAACCGCCGTTATTGTCGGGTTGACCTGCAGCCCAATAGCGAAAAGCGTTGGTTTCTCCGGAGGACCACACAAATGTCCCCTCCGTTGCGACATCATTCAAGCCAATCCATAGGTCTCTATCCTGTCCTCCCCAATTACTAAAAGTACTCCAGATCCAATCGTTTTCAGCTTGGTCGCGAACCGTTGCAAGATGACCACCCAAAAGTACAGCCCCAGCCTCGGCTTCTGTCCAAGTAGTGGAGTCCAACAGGTGATAAGTGTGACCATTGGTCGGGTTGACGGCTGTCGTCAAAATCCCTGGTGGGGGCGGATTAGGGGAATCGTTGACCAGAACATCGTCAACCGTCCACCAAGAAGCGTAATCTCCCGTGTACTGGAAAGAGAGATTTACATTGCTAATCCCACCGAATGCGGAAAGGTCTACGGTTATTGTGCTGTCGCCGTCTCCCGAGAAATCATCGTGGATGTTGGTGAAGGTGTTCCCCCCGTCGAGAGAAACATTGATGAAGTGATGGTCTCGCCAACTCGCGTACTGAACGTTCTGGTTGGAGTGGAGCCATGCCCCGGTAGCAACGCTTAAATCCATGGCCGACGAAACCATAGAATTGTCATTGTATCCCGCGAAGTCGGCGTGAAAGGCGGCATCGCTACTAAGCGTGCCAATTTCCCAACCTAAGGAATTACCGTTGTTGATTTCGGTCCATCCAGCTGGAGGCACCCCCGTGGAAAAATCTTCATCTAGGAAGATACTTTGGGCCGAAAGGGAGGGACAGCAAAGGATGAGAGGGAGAAGCCAGTATTTCATGATAATTTCGGAGTTACCCACCCTAACACGAATTAGCTGAGGAGTAACTACAGCCTGAACAAAATAGGGAGCATTGATTTTTTGGGGGGGGAATATGGAATTGGCCGATCAACCCGACGATGAAGAAATGAGCTCCTGAGGAGAAGGATAGCCAGGCCCTGAAGTGTCAATGAGGCGGGGGAGACTGACCTTTCTCTGACAATACTCTCCTTAGTCCCTTTTATAGGTGTGCCATTTGTGCGATAACGTCCGATAATAATTATTATGTTGTTTTACCGAAGGACGGAAAAAGCGAGGACTCTGACGCGACCTCATCCTTCTGGGGAACCTTTCCGACCAGGGCAACCTCGCAAGAGCCCCTGGACGTAAATTCCAAAGCAGAAATGGAAGCCGTCGGAATCTTGAAACGTTCCCATTCGGTCAGATCTTGCCCTGCCCCAAAAGCCAACATCGCGCGTGTCGGAAATAGGTGAGAAACAATACAGATCGTTCTCCCGAACCAGCGACTTCGGAGAATTTCCAGGCTCTCTAGCACCCGGTCTCGAAGGTCGCCGATGGACTCACCACCATGTTCTCGCCAATTTTCAAGATTCGCTTGGTGCGCCTCCCAGTCGCCTGGCCATTCCCTAAGAACCTCTTCTTGAGTGAGCCCAAACCAGCGGCCACGGTCAATCTCTCGGAAACCATCCACAGACTCTAGGGGTTCAAACACCGGCTCTTGACGCTCTGCTACCTGATTTGCGCCGTAACGAGCCCTAGACAGCGGACTACACACAATATGGTCAAACCTTATTTCCTTCAAAAAGACGCCCGCTTTTTGCGCCTCAAGTTGCCCCAAGGAGCTCAGGGGTACATCAGCCCCTCCGTAGAAAGTTGCTTTCGGACCTTGTTGGACCTGCCCGTGGCGTACAAGAATGACTCGCATCAGCGCATGTTACCGCCAAGGAACACCACGCCCCAGTGAGTTGGAGCAGGGTTGGTACACTAATTGCATCTTTGGAGCAACCAAGACACCTCATGAAACCACTTTCTCTCGCTTTCACACTCGCTGCCGCTCTCACGTTCGGCTCGGATCTTCTTGCGCATGGCGGTACTTACCGAGGACCGGGTGATACGGTTCCCCCTGGAGCTGGCGCCCCTGCCGCACCGGCAGCACCGTCAACCCCAACCACGCCGTCGGCCCCCACCACACCATCGGCTCCGACGCCTGCTACACCAAGCACCCCCACCACACCGGCTCCACCCACACCGGCGCCCCCTGCTCCAACTACGCCTGCCGTCACTGCACCGGCTCTGCCGCAAGTAGACCTCACTCGTTGGGAATTTTGGTGGGAATTTAATAAGGGCCCCTTCTTAAATTTGAAGGCGAAGATTCAAAGTGGCGCGGTTTCCACCGGTACTTCTGATATTTTGAAAGGCATCGGCGGCGTCGGCGCGGCAAACACTTCGTTCGCCCCAACTTCACAACAAATCCTGAACACGATTGTTCCAGAACTCCGAGCCCTCTTGGACAAAGAAGATGACCGGGACATCGTCGGCGCAACCATGATGGCGCTTGCGAAAATCCAACGGGACCCAACCGTCAGTGCTATCTTCAAAGAGCAGCTGACTTCCCGAGATCAAGAGATTGCAGAAACGGCTGCACTGGCATTCGGCGTTCTTCAAGCCGCTGAGGGTTTCCCCATCTTGGCAGCACTCGCTACCGACTCCGCCGACGGCCGAGACTTATGCGGTCAGAGCAGTGGCGTTCCCGACCGAACCCGTGGTTTTGCACTTTACGGATTGGGTCTTCTCGGAAGTACAACAACGGACCCAGCTCTCCAGGCGCAAATCCTTGATTTGCTTTGGAACACGCTCTCGACGGACACTTCCAGTTTTAAAGATCTCCGTGTTGCTTCTGTCATTGGCATGGGAGTCACGAAGCAGGCAGACCCTGTTCCGACCGCAGAGAAATTACTGGCCTACCTTTTAGATACAGAGAATGACACGCTAGTGCGCGCGCATTGCCCAAACGCCATTGCCAAACTTTTGGAGAATGCCCCCCAGGATGCCCCCGTGGTTGTGAAGTCTTTGGAAACTTTCATGGACATGGCAACAGATAAGGGAACAAAGAACGAAGTCATTCAATCTTGTGTTCAATCCATCGGCATGCTCGGCGATGGCGATATGCCTTTAGGTGAGAAACTCTTCTCTACCCTGGTCAAAGTAAACGAGAAAGGAAAGGATCGTCAGGCAAAGAATTTTACTTCAATCGCAATCGCCTACCTTGGGGCTTCGGTGGATGACGCCCACCCGCTGCGCAACGAGACGACCAAGTACCTTTTGGACAAAATGCGTAAAGGAAAGAGTGCTTACCGACCCTGGTGTGGACTTTCTCTTGGTGTCATGGGCTTCCTTGTCAGTGAAAACGGTGGAACCCTATCTTCTGCAATTGAGCGAAGTGTTCGGACCGCTTTCAACGATGAGAAAAACCCTTCCCGAAAGGGTGGTTACGCCGTGGGTCTCGGCCTCATGAAGGCAGAGACCTCTAAGGAAGACTTGCGCGCCTCCATGGATAAAGTAGGTGATTCAAACTTTCGAGGCTATGCTGCGGTTGCGCTGGGCCTCATCGGAGCGCGGGAGTACAAGGACTACCTGACTCAAGTTGTGCAGGACAATATCCGCAAACCTGACCTATTGAAGCAAGCATCCATTGCGCTTGGACTTATGAAAGACAAAGATGTAAGTGCAGTCTTGCTGCAGCTCATTCAGCCCGACTCCGGCAAGCCAAGTCTTTCTGTTTTGGCTGCGGCCGCAACGGCAATCGGTTTCATTGGTGACAAGGGATCTGTCAAGCCTTTAGTTGATACCATGAAT
>JAPKBM010000078.1 GCA_026421205.1 Planctomycetota bacterium | reverse complement strand
GCGCAGTCGTAGACCTTGTGTTGGCTGATGGGGTCAACCTTCTGGCAGGCAAGGGAGGCCTCCGGCTCTTGGGCCACAGAGGAGGGGACAAACGCACAAGGCGCGCAAAGAAGGAGAGCGGTCAACATAAAAGGATTCTATGGGCGCACCCTTCCTTCGTGAGGGAATACGGCAAAATAGGGGCCCATGCCGGACCTCTACCTTGACCACGCCGCCACCTCGCCGCCTTTGCCGGAGGCGCTCGCTGCTTTTGCCGACGCATGCGCGCGTGGTTTTGCAAATCCAGGCTCCCTTCATCAAAAAGGGGCTGATGCCGCACGAATCCTTCAGACCGCGCGAAAGGATCTGAAAAAAGCCTTCGGCGCGGATTCTTATCAAGTGATTTGGACAGGGACGGGGACCGAGGCAAATCATCTTGGCATTCAAGGCCTTGCGCGCGCCCAAAAAGAAAAAATGGGGGCGCAGAAAATTCTCATCGGCGCGGCAGAGCATCCCGCCGCACGAATGGCCGCAATGGCCCTGGAAAAAGAAGGCTTTGAAGTCCAAACCATTCCGGTGGACTCCGTCGGCATCCTTCGGCCAGAAGCTTTGGCACCTCTCCTCTCTGAAGACGTTGCTCTCGTTTCTATTCAGTGGGCCAACAATGAACTCGGCGGCCTCAACCCTATCCGAGAACTCGTTGCCCAGACCAAAGCTGCACACCCAAGCATTATTTTTCACACCGACGCCATTCAGGCCGCCGGAAAACGCCTTGAAGGTTTTGATGATCTCAAAGCCGACGCCATCTCCGCAGCTGCCCATAAAATTGGCGGGATCCGAGGGTGTGCCGCCTTGTTTATCAAAACAGAAGGAATGAAGCCTCAACCTCTCTTTCAGGGGGGCGGTCATGAGTCCGGACTCCGTGCAGGCACTGAAAACGTCATGGGTGCGGCCGCATTTGCCGCTGCAGCCGAAGTCCGTCGGAAACGGCTGCAAGACAATCCACAGAGCCTATTAGAGAAACGAAACTTTCTTCTGCAAGAGTGCAAAAAAAACTGTCCCGACCTTCGGCTCCTTGGGCCAACGAAAGACCAAGAAGTTCAAGGTTCTATTTTGACCCTTGCCCTGCCCAATTCACTGGCCGAGCCTCTCCTCCATCGCTTAGAAGCTGATGGAATAGACGTCGGGAGTGGATCCGCTTGTAGCGCAAAAGGCCACGAAGAATCGCCTGTTCTTTCCGCCATTCAATTCCCAAAGGAGTTAAGAAACTCCGTGCTCCGCTTTTCCTTAGACGGAACCGAAAGCGAAGAGGGCCTCCGCAAGGTTGCGGAAGCCCTCAAAAAATGGCGCGGCTAATTCGTTAGCACTGTGAGTAGCCACAACTATGGCACTTACAGCAACCTTCTTCAAAAGTGAGCGCCCCTGCATCGCAAGCGGGGCATTTCACTTTGAAGGCACCGCCCATCCCCGTTCCCAGGCGGGAGCCCAAGGTGGGTGTGGATTGCAACTCAGCAGGATTAGCAAGGGCTTCTTCCATTGAAACTTCGCCCAAAAGAATAGCCTTTAACCCATAGTGCGCTTTCACGCTCAAGTATTTCTGCAACGCCTTCGCCAAACCATCGGGCAAGGACATGATGCGGCCGTCCTTAGATGGAATCGTCATGGAGGAACCGATGCCCTCTAACTGCTTCAATGCCATTTCTATGGCTCCTCCACAGCGCAAAAATAAGGAAATCATCCGACACATGGCCTCGAGGTCTGCGTTCGCAACATCTCCACCTTTGCCAAGCTGAGCAAAAACTTCCATCTCACGGTCTGCTTGTGTATCCACAGAAATCTTCACGTGCATGTTTCCGAAGGTCGTCATCTGGCGAATACGCACACTAGGCATGATTTCAGGAAGACGCACCGGATTAAGCGCCGTTGACGCAGAAAGAGAATGAATATCAGCCTCTTTCTCCTTCAAAGACATCGGCTGCATATCACGGCAACCGTCACGATAAACCGTGACTCCTTTACACCGCTCCTTCCAAGCAAGCATATAGGCCGTGCGCACATCAGCCTCTGTAGAGTCCTGCGGCAAGTTAATGGTTTTAGAAACTGCGTTGTCGATATGGCTTTGCCAAGCAGCCTGCATCATGATGTGTTCATTCGGCTTCACATCATGCGCAGTAATAAACACGTCTTTGATTTCCGTTGGCAAATCAGAGTGAGCCACCGTGCCGTCATTCATTGCAATGTCAATCACTGCATCAATTTCCTGCTCTGAGTAACCTCGCTTGACCAAGGCTTCCTGGAAATCTTCATTGACCTCTCGCATGACAACGGGGACGCCGTCGGCATCCTTCATTACTTTACGCTCAAAAGCCAAAGAGAAAAGAGGCTCAATGCCACCGGAGCAACCAGCAATGATGGAGATAGTCCCGGTCGGCGCGACGGTGGAAACATGAGAGTTTCTACGCACCGTTTTGCCATCCATTTCTGGCTTGGAGCCTTTCCATGCAAGGTAAGGATCTCTTCCATCTACAGAAACCAATTCTTCCGACGCCCGGTAAGCGCCTTCTGTCAGGCGCTCTGAGAGAACGCGACCAATTTCAAAGCTCTTTTCAGAACCGTAACGCACACCCAACTTATAGAGGATGTCAGCGAAACCCATCACGCCCAACCCAATGCGTCGCTCTTCATCTGCGCGCACGCGAATTTCGTCAATAGGGTAATTATTAATGGTAATGACGTTATCCAAGAGGCGTGTCGTGTCACCCACGACTTGATCAAAGGCATCCCAATCAATGCGGTCTTCCCAGCCGGCAGCTTCCGGTGCGTCTTCTTTATAAAAGCGCACTAGGTTAATGGACCCTAAGTTGCAAGAGCCATAGGGCAAGAGCCACTGCTCTCCGCAAGGATTTGTCGCCTCATAGGTACCCAGGTTAGGAACCATGTTGTCTTCTTCCGCACGGTCCAAAAAGAGCATGCCTGGCTCACCATTTTTCCACGCAAAGTGAATCATGCGGTCCATGACTTCGGCGTAAGTCCAGTAGCTTAAATCTTCCGTGGGCTCTCCTGCGGCAAAAGCTTCGTAGTCTGCCAGAGAAGACCGACGGCCCGCTTCTTTTGCTAGCCAACCTTTCTGGCCATTGCGTGGATTAAGAACGACCATTCGTTCATCGGGATGATCCGCGACGTGTTGCATCCACTCATTAGTGACGGCAATGGAAACGTTGTAGTTTGTCCAACGAGAAAGATCATCTTTAGCTTCAATGAATTCGACGACATCTGGGTGATCACACCGCATAACACCCATGTTGGCGCCGCGACGAAAAGCACCCTGCTGGATGGCTTCGGTCCCGGAGGAAAAAGCATCGATGAAAGCCATGGGGCCGGAAGTCCGTCCACCACTGGAAGCCACGATGTCTCCATCTGGGCGAAGGCGTGAGAACGAGAAGCCCGTTCCCCCGCCAGCCTTTTGAATCAAAGCAACATGCTTCAAGGTGTTGAAAATACTTTCAATAGAATCTTCAACGGGCAAAACAAAACATGCCGACAACATACCCATAGAACGACCTGCGTTCATGAGGGTGGGCGAGTTTGGCATGAAAGTACCGGTGGACATTAAGTCATAAAAACGAGAAGCCCACTTTTCACCCGACTCGTCACTCACTTCATAATCTGGCGTGGCAATAGCCGCCGCAACGCGCCAAAATAGTTCTTTGGGGGTTTCAATAATCTCACCGGTGACTTTATCCTTCGCCAAATAACGATTGGTCAGAACGATTTCCGAGTTGTCCGTCAATAAAGGGTCGGCAAGATGGGTGGGCAACTTGCGAAGGGGGGTTTTGGCGCCATGGCTGGCAGCAATTGCTTTTTCTGATGATGTTTTCACTCTCTACTTCCTGATTTCTTAATTTCTTAATGGGGGGGGGTATTTAAAAGTCGGCTATATTTTTACCGAGGAAAAATGTAACGAGAAGTAAGGCTGTGTCAAACAGGAAAGTCCTCAATATTTTGGGGAGGGTATTTGAGACAAGCACTACATCTTGTGGTGAACAAGCCTTTATTTCTATCGACACACTGCAGGGTATTTTTTCTACACACCCAAAGATAAAAATTACCTCATAGATCTAGGGGGCCCCCGCTCCAATCTAACTTAATTTTTTTATTCCGTTTTATAGTAGTTACAACTACTATTATTCT
>JAPKBM010000031.1 GCA_026421205.1 Planctomycetota bacterium | reverse complement strand
GCGGTATGGGCGGTATGGGCGGTATGGGCTTCTAAGCTACAGAGTCGCGCAATTTGTCATTTCCCGTTTATGCGTTACTCTAGAGATTACTTGAATCCGCAATAATCGCTTTCAATAGAAAAAGGAGTCAATCGTAAGATTGACTCCTTTGCTTTGGTGCCGGGAACAGGGGTCGAACCTGCACTGAGTTTTATCCCAACATGGCCCTCAACCATGCGCGTCTGCCAATTCCGCCATCCCGGCTTGGGGGGAATATTTTAACGGCGCGGTCGCCTGCGTCAATCAATGTCCACCTCTCCAGAAACCAAAAGGCTGGCTTGGCGGCGAGATGTCTTCAGCCCCAGTGAAACCCAATCAAGCCACTTCATCGGTAGCAATCCATTTAAGGAACGAAGAGCCATGGACGGAAGCAAGACAGCCTCTTGCTCCTTGTAGCGCGCAGACAATGCTTCGTCGACCGCATCTTGAATTTCTCGATTTTGTACGGAAGAAATACTGTTTTCACCCGGAAAAAGTCGCTCTCTTTGCCGACGGATTTCCGCAGGGCGCTCCTTACGAAACATTGCATCCATTTGCACCTGGAATTCATCTCTGGCTAACCCTTGGCTCAGTTGCTCAAGCCAATGCCAGGACTCAGAAGGATCAAACCATAAAAACAAGTTCGCGCCATTTCGTTGCGCTTTCATCGCTGGCTTGAAATTCACCGCGGCGGAAAGCTTCACTGATTCTGCCCCGCGGCTTCCATCGGTCGTAAATGCTGCGCTCAAGATCTCCTCCATAAATCGAAAAGAGTTACATATGACAATGGTCCGTGTAGCTTTCAATTCAAAAACAAGAAGCTCACCTGTTCCAGGAATGATTGGGGAAGTGAAGGCTGTCGCCGAAGTGCCACCACGCAAGTCAACGCGCTCCAATTTCACCTGACTAGAATTATCGGAAAAACGATAGGCGTTATTTAAAAAGAAATCCAACAAGTCTTGGTAAATTCCCCGATCCCGGAGCTTCCCCATGATGGCAAAGCAGGGAACAGGTGCAGAATTATGGTCCACCTCGCGACTATCGCCAGTAGATTTAAAGGTATTTTTCCGCAACACCAAGGCCATTCCAGGTTCAAATGCCAGACCGGCCTCTTTCAACAGACTAGTTAGGCCGTTGAAACGCGTCTCGACTAACACCTCGTCAAGGAGCCGTCGAAATTCTGGGTCGATCGAATTTTGCATTTCGACCAAGACTTTGGATGGGTCGCCCCCAACCGCGCCAAAGAAAAAAGAACTTGCGGGAGCAACGCCGGCAAACTTTTTTAATTTATTCACACTGACTAAGCCACTGTTCACCCAAGATTTCAGAAAGCTCGTCCGCGCTTTCTTCGCATCAATATTCCCAGAAAGTCGAATATCAAAGCGATCCCCGGGTAACCAATAACCGGCAACATGACGTAACATTTCTGTGTCAAAGAAGCTCCCACCAATCCGTTCCGTAAAAGACGGCTGATTAGTTGCCGTCGGCCAAGAGGGAAACTGATTTTTCATTTTTTCCCAGCGAAAAAAACTTTCCACTGTTTGGTCCCCAGAGGAAAGATGCGCTTCTACATTATCTGAAAATTGTGATGCCAAAGCTAAAGAGTCTTGTCCACTTTGATTGTTAAGCTGTTCCGCGGTATCCAGCCACTCTGGACGGCTAGCTAATAACAACACGTCTTGCACGCGCGATAGATAGGCATCTTGCATGCCAAAAGGACCAAATTGTGGAATGTGGTACCGGCCGTTACCAAGGCTTTCAATTCCAAGTGATTTGGGAAGCTTATCTCTCACAAAATCAAACCCTAATAACGCAACACCCGCTTTTACTTTGAATGAAACGCGAAGCATTAAGACACCGTTAAATTTTGGCCCTAGGCCAAATTCTCCATGGCCGGCAAGGGCGACCTCTCGGAATAAATCACTTTCCATGGAAAGGCCCGCTGGGGTCAAAGCATGTAATTTCCCAAGTTCTTCCATGGCGTCACTGATGCCAAAAGACTCATCCCACTCTTCAGCAGCCCCAGAATCCTGCATTTCCTTCCAAACAGAGGAACCCTCAAGACTGCCCCAGATGGTAGGCACAGGAAAGCCATCGAACCGTTGGCCAGCTCCCTTCCATCGAACAAAATAATCAACTTCTCTGGGAATCAAAGTTGCCATATCCCCTAAATCATCTTCATAAGGATCGAAGAAAAGTGAGATGAAGAGAAGATAAAGAACTCCCACAATCCCCACAATCCCTGTGATAATCCAAAGGAACTTCCGACTTGTCAAAAATTCACGGGTGTTTTCCAGTAAGATTCCAAGTTGAGCCATCCGGATATTGTCGGCAAGCGGACGTAACATCGGCGGGCTTTTTTCCATTCCATGACGACACAATCCACCCCGCGCCTCTCATCCCGCGTTGCTGCCCTCCAACCTTCAGCAACGCTTGCCATGATTCAGCGTGTCCGAGGCCTTCAAAATGAAGGGATCCCCGTGCTGGACCTTACTGCTGGAGAACCGGACTTCCCGCCGCCCACCGCTGCGGAAGAAGCTGGCATCCAGGCTATCCAAGAAGGAAAAGGCCGCTACACGCCTGCGGCAGGCCTTATGGAGCTCCGTAAAGCTGCCGCCGATCATATTGAAAAGGACTTCGGGCTTTCTTATCGCCCCCAAGAAGTTGTCATTACTCATGGGGCAAAAATTGGCATCGCCCAAGCCCTGATGGCCTTCGGGGAAGTGGGCCGCAATGTTTTAGTTCCTTACCCCTGCTGGACCTCCTACCCAGAAATGGTGCGCTTGGCGGAAGCGGAGCCCGTGATGGTTCGCTGCGATGCGCAACAGCTTCCAACCGTGGATGAGCTAGAAAAATCACGCGATGAAAACACCGTTGCTCTCCTTTTAAATACACCGTGCAACCCAACAGGGGTTGTTTTCCCAGAAGACCGCCTTCGCGAAATTGGTCAGTGGGCCCTTGACCACAAAATCATCGTGATTAGCGACGAAATATACGGCACCCTGGTTTATGGGGATGCGGAGCACATTTCCCCCCTCTCCCTCATCCCTGAGTTAAAAGAGACTTCGGTGTGGATTGGCGGAATGAGTAAAGCCTATGCCATGACTGGCTGGCGCATTGGCTTTGTTGCCGCAGCAGAACCTTTAGCTGAAAAAATTGGGGCCATCCAATCTCAGCTCGCTGGATCTCCTTGTGCCATTTCTCAATGGGCATCCCTGGCGGCTCTGCAACAGGGCGATGAAGCAAGGGAAACCATGCGCGCTTCTTTCGAAGTCCGCCGCGAACTCCTTGTGCAAGAGTTAAACCAAATTCCGGGGTTATCCTGCACCATGCCGCAAGGGGCATTTTACGCATTTCCTAACATCCAAAGCTATCTAGGGAAAACAGATCAAGACTCCGGCCGCAAAGTGCACACAGGAGATGACCTTGTAGAGATCCTTCTAGAGCAAGACCACATTGCGTTAATCGGCGGGGCGGCATTTGGTGACCCAAACTCTGTTCGCATTTCTTTCGCCGCTTCCGCCGATGTATTAACTGAAGCTCTCAAGCGATTTCGTATGAGGCTAAGCAAGTTACAGTAAATCCTCTTTAATCAGCAAAGAGCATTGCATGCTGGTTTCGACGAAACCACCGACGAAAGTTTTCACGCAACTTCCAAAGCCCGCCAATCCATAGGCTATGAAAAGGGCATTGCTTGCTATATACGTGAAGGTACTGTCGCAAATCTTTTGCAAAGTCCCCCGCTGTGGCATAACGAAGCCGAACTTCTGGGTGAATCGCCCGTGCTACCATTCTTGCCAAATGGCGAGGAATTTCCGGCGAGAGTTCTCTCATTCTTCGGATTGACTTTTGACGACTAAAAACCCTTCCAGACGGGGAACAATGGTATTTTCCTGTAATCGCTTTATGAAGCACCACGCCCAAACTGTACACATCGGAAGATGGGCTACCTTCGCCGAACTTCGCTTGCTCAGGAGGAATGTAACCACGCATCATTTTTTCCCTACGGGCAGTCATTCCACGCTTGACGCTAAAATTCACCAAGCGCGCACAACCAGACTCTGCAATCATAATGCTGTGATCACAAATAGAGCCATGGTGGATATTTTTCTTGTGTGAGTATTCCAAGCCTTCCGCAATTTCGGAAATGTGGCGAATGGCCAAGCTCACACTATTTCTGTCATCCTTGAAAACCCAACGCTCTGTGGTGAGACCCAGCCCAACAGACCGACGAAGAGAATTTTTAATACGCGGCAACAACGATTCCCCTGGGGTATTTCGGAAACTACCCAAAGATTGAATCAATTGATTCATCGTGATTCCCGGAACATGTTCCTGCACCAAGTATTGCACATGGCCGGAACGCCCTGCAGCATAAACTTGTGCCAAGGAGTCATGCTCCAACTGTGCCAAATCTTCGGCTCTTTGTTGAAATTCGATATGCGCAGACTGAGCCACTAAATCACGACGAAGAACCTTGACCGTAACCTTGCGGTTCAAGCCACGTTGCTGAGCTAGCCACAAGACGCCACATTGCCCATGATCCAGTTCTCGCTCAAGGACACAATCCCCCAAGACCATGCCTGGGCGGAGGTCGGCGCCAAATTGAAACCTTTGAACTCCGAGAAGCAGGCGAGTTTTCGCTTGTTTTATGTTCGGAGTGACCTGTGCTTTCATGGTGCTTTGTGGAGCATTCCCCACACACCTGTTTAGACATACTGGCTTCCCAAAGTGACGCAAGTTCTTCCGAACTCTTTTTTGAAAACCTTGACTATTTTAGGGAACCCGCTATGGGATTCGCCGTCCGCCTGAGAACATTCACAGCCTGCGGGAATTCTAAGGCAGCCAACTCACCAAGCCGTGCCAAAATAGCCTTATCATCAGTCAGGGCAAGGACATAGAATTTCCACATTCTTTGATATGACTGTTCTAAGTCCGCTAAACGAGGGACTTGGTCCGCATAACTCGACAGTGGAGCCAGCTCTTGGGTTCCCGGCCAGCGCACCAATAACTTTGCCTGCTTTAATTGCATTTTTGCCGACGGGCAATACAAAAGCACGGGGATGTCATGCCCAAACTCCTTAGAAAGTTGCGTGGAGAACTTTCCTTCTACTTTCCGACGGAATTCGGTACTTCCTGAGCCAAAGAAATTTTTAATGAACTCTTCCTGACATTCCTTATTTGCGTAAACCGGGAAAACCGCGGCTCTCTTTGGGACGAGGCGTTTCTTTAGGGCTTCTACGTAGATATTCAAACGGCCTCGCAAGTATTCATCTTCAATCTCCACGCGCTCAAGAAGACTCAATAGTCCTGCATCCGTACTCTTTTGGAGCGATGAGAAATCAACACCGCCTTCCAGAAGAACGATTTCAACTGCCTTGGCGATCAAAGCACCCGCAGCAATTTTTGCATGGTGGTAATACACGCGCTCACTGAAGTAGTACCGCGCTTCAAGACAACGCAGAATTTCACTCAGTAGAGCCTCTTTCAAGTAACCTTGCCGACCCAGGTCAACATACAAGCGCTGAGTCCGCCGCTCTACGCGGAACATATTAAAAATCCTTGGGTCATAACCCAAATGCAAACCCGTGAACATGGCATCCCGAGCGAGATAATCCAGCATATCCGCGTCAATGGTCCCGGAAACTAAACCTCGCCAGTGGTCAGGGACAGACGTCGATTCCACGGAGCCACTCGGTGCAAGGATGCCCAAAATTTCATCCCGGACGCCAGTCTGCGCCAAAACATCACCTAAACTCGTGCCGTCCGCGAAAAGTGCCTGGAAACGATCTAAATTATCATGCCTTGGCAGTAGCCCAGTTTGATCTTCAATATTATGACCGAAAGGAAGATGCGTAGAATCATGCACTAAAGCCGCCAAGCGAATAATTCGCAGCTCATGTGCGTCATAGCCACCGAGCAATCCGCCCCCTTCCGCATCTCGAACCGTATTGATGGCATCCACCATGCGAGACACCAAATGAGCCGTTCCTATGGAATGTTCAAAGCGTGAATGTTGGGCGCCCGGATAAACCAAATAGGTGGCACCCAATTGGCGCACGTTGCGTAAACGCTGCATCTCCACCGTATCCAAAACACGAAACTCCTCCCGTGTCAAAGGAATATCCCCATGGACCGGGTCACGAATTACCTTCTCAAAAGGTAACATTTTAGCGCTTCCTCTTCGGTGGCCTTTTTCCTTCAGCCTCTTTTTCCGAAGAATCCTGTAGAGCAATCTCAACAAGCTCGTCTCTTTCTTGCTTGGTCAGAGGCCGCAATCCACCCCGCGAAATGCCCTTTACCCCAAGGGATCCAATGCGGACTCGCTTTAAAGTTTTCAATGGCATTTCATTGCGTGCAAATAACCGACGGATTTCACGGTTCCTTCCCTCTCTCAACACAATCTCAAACAAAGTACTCGACCGTGTTTTCCGAGAAATTCGGACTTGCTCTGGAACAACTTTTTGACCATCAATCCATGCGCCCTTACGTAACTCGGAAAGCTGACTTCCGGAAACCGACTTCATCACTAAAACAGTATACGTTTTGGGAACACCGTATCGTGGATGACAAACTAAATTTGAGAACTCTCCGTCATTAGTGAGCAGCAGTAGGCCTTCAGAGTCTTCGTCCAAACGGCCCACGGGGAAAACGCGAGAAGGGACTAAGTGATCCACCATGTCCGCCACCCGCGGACGAGACTCTCTGGGGTCATTCGTGCAAAGAACACCCTTTGGTTTATAAAAAATATAATACAACCGTCGCACCATTTGAATCAAACGACCCTCTACCTTGATGCGATCTTCATCTTGAACGCGATAGCCCGGCGCAACCACAACTTTTCCATTCACATCGACCATTCCTTCTTGAACGAGAGCGTCGCACTTCCGCCTAGAACCAACGCCCTGGTCAGCAAGCCACTTGTTCAAACGAATACCTCGTGGGTCGGCCGCCAGCCCTTCCGATGGAGAATTGGTACCTGCAACAAGCCCGAACGCATTTTTCCTTGCCGATGCCCGTACTTTTGGTTTTCCCCGGCCAGGATGCCCCGCCGGAACTTTTTTATTTCTCCCCATGGGGCGAATTGTTTGTTTTGGTTTTTTTCCAGCCATAACTATGCGGGAACCGCCTCAAGAAGAGTGCAGGATTCCAAGGGTTGCAGGGAATAGCCCTGTGATGCTGCGGGGATCAAGAAGGTGTCGCCCGGCTTCACAGCACGGTCCACCCCATGAGATTGAAGTTGTGCCTGCCCAGCAATCACAATATGAATGCGCGGGCGAGCGTCGGTTGAAAAATTCGCTCCATACTCTCCCGACCAAAGAGAAATGCGAAAGTGCTTATCATCCGCAAGAGGTGCCGATGTCCAGCCTTCCGGTAAAGCACCTGCGGAGAGAACGGGCTGAATAGGTACAGAGGGGGAGGAATGGAAATCAATGACCTCAAGGGCTTGCGCTATATGGGTCTCTCGCATCTCTCCATTCAAGCCCACCCTCCCCCAGTCATACAAGCGATAAGTAATATCGCTGGTCTGTTGTATCTCACACAACAAAACCCCCGGACGAATGGCATGCACTTGGCCGGCGGGAACAAAAAGAAAGTCTCCAGAAGAAATGGGCTGGCGTGTCAAAAACGTTTCAATCTCGGACTCTGAGGCAACGGCAGAAAATTCTTCTCTTAAGGTGCCTTTTTTTAATCCGCAAATTACTTCGGCCTTCGGCTCAGCATCCAAGAAGTACCAACATTCTGTTTTCCCTTGACCATTCGGTGCGGAATCATCCGCTGGGTGAACCTGGACGCTCAAGTCCTTTTCCGCCTCTAAAAACTTAACCAACAAAGGAAAGCGGCCATCGGCAGAAAGCGAGGCAAGCCCCATCAAATTCTCCCTGTGTGTTTCCAGAAGGGCATGCAATGTCTTTCCATCATGAGCACCACCCATCACGACAGATTCTTGTCCAGTGACATCAGACAACTCCCAAGACTCTCCAACGGGGCCATCAAAAAAAGGCGTTTCTCCAAGCCAAGGTGCAAGCCGATGCCCACCCCACACCGTTTCTTTCAATAAACGGCGGAAAAACAGAGGTTCGACAAGGGGGGATGGGGACATGAAGCCCCGTAATTTACCACCCCCAGAAAATCTTGGGTAACCTCCGCCCCGTTCGCCGACGACGAGCCGGCTTTCTCCGCAAATCCCTTACATCCAAATTGTGGGTGGCCCTTGGGGACTCACCGGCCTTTTGCATCAATTGCTTCCACGCTCCGCCATGAGGGGCTTGCCGGCCATGAAGCCGAATGGCAACCAAATGAGCCAGCTCATGAATGAGCACATGACGAACATGCCCGGGGTGTCGAGCAAGCAAGAGCGGGTTCAATTCCACACGCATTTCGCCGGGGATTGCGCGACCCAAGGTTGTCCGAAGCCGTGGGTTCCAGCCCCACTGAATTGTGTCCTGAAGATCCAAGCAATCCCAGTGAGTCAGGATATCTTGAATTGTGGAATGTACGACGTCGGCTGTCCAATGCTCCATTAACTTCGCAACGTCCTGACGAGCAAAAACGGAAGAGCGGCGGACCATAAAAAAACGTTAGCGCATCAAGAAGGTGGATGCCACCACCAAATTGACGCATTGGAATAGTCTCTTTGCACCAAACCAGGCAATTCCGCCACTTCATCTGCCGTTAATTCTCCGCGAGGGGTGTGAATCACAGCACAACCATGATCATTGAGGCGGCGCGCTGTTTCGCAAAAAACCGACCACACCCTCTCCCTCTGCGCCCCGCCCTGCGTAAAATCTGCATACGGGGGGTCAAAAAACAAAATATCCGGTCGTGGATCTTGCTTCCAAGTTTTTGGGAAAGTTAAAACATCAGCACGACGAACTTGAATTTGCCCCTCCACCCCCAAGGATGCAACGTTTTCACGAAGCTGCGCCACCGCTTTGTGGCTCCATTCCAATGCAATCACCTCGGCTGCGCCCCGGGAAAGAGCCTCTAGCCCCAAAATACCGCTTCCTGCGTATAAATCCCACACGACCGCATCCAAAATAATGCCCTGCAGGTGACTCATGACGCCTTCGCGTGCGCGCTCGGTCAAAGGCCGTGTAGCACTCACTCGCGGCACCTTCAACTTCCGACCTCGGTGTTCTCCAGCAGTGATTCGTAGCATCAGACGAGTAGAATAAGCGCAACCATGCCTCGACTCCACGTCAACATTGACCACGTTGCCACTTTGCGCCAAGCGCGCCAGGGCAACTTGCCAGACCCCGTCTTTGCCGCCGGCCTCGCTGAGCTTGCAGGTGCCAACGGTATTACGGTTCATTTACGAGAAGATCGCCGACACATTCGGGAAAGAGATGTGCGCATCCTCAAGGAAACCGTCAAAACTTTACTGAATCTAGAAATTTCCGCGACACCGGAAATGGTGAAGTTTGCCCTTGAAATCCAACCAGACCAGGTGTGCTTTGTCCCTGAAAGAAGAGAGGAGCTCACCACAGAAGGAGGACTGTGTGTGGCGGACTACGCCGATATCCTCCAGTCAGCGATCCCCTCACTTAAAAACGCTGGGATTGAAGTCAGCCTATTTGTGGACCCCATGCCAGAACCCATTGAGGAAGCAGCCCGCCTTGACGCGGACATTGTTGAGCTACATACCGGCGCCTATGCCAATGCCACGGGAAAAGCGAAAGAGACGGAGTTGCAACGGCTCACAACAGCAGCGAACTATGCCCAGGAATTCAATCTCCGTGTCAACGCTGGCCACGGCTTAGACTTTGACAACGTCCTCCCAGTCGCACAAATACGACACATAGAAGAGCTGAATATTGGCTATGCCATTATTTGCCGCTCCATTTACATTGGACTTGATCAGGCCGTCAGAGAAATGCAAGACAGGATTTTGGCCGCTGCACCAGAAGACTTTTAGGTTTACCGACGGGGTGCAGGAGCACCAGCCAGCTTGTCCATTTCCATGACAGGAACACCGGGTGGCGGTAAATACTGGAAATTCGTCTGAAGGATATCGCCTACGGGAATAGACCGGACATCTGAAAAAGACATCGTCATAAACATCCCTGAATCCGTACCAACAGAAAATTGGTGAGGCAATGATGTTTTTTGATCTAAATGCAATTCTAGTGCCAAGGCAAGAATCCCTGGGGGCAGGGGTTGCCCAGTACTCCGAGAAAATTCATCTGCATCAATCCGCGCACGTAAAACGTCCGTGCCGTTTTTTGACTCTACCTGTTCAAAAAGCGCCTCGGCTAAAAATTGACGGATTTGGTCCATAGGATTCATCGCGCGGACTTGCTGACTTAACGCCGGAGCTGACTCGATTCCAGACCAAGAAAACTTCATGACTTGATGTGCACCGCTCGGCTGAATGGATTGATCCACCCAAAAAGTCTCCAAGTCTGCCACAAGTTTCATGTCAATCGTCGTCAAACCAACTGAGGGCTGATGAGATTGGATTTGAAAAACGCCCATCACTTCCTGCCGAAGACCGTCTCTGCGGCCGAGCAGGAGTCGGCCCCCTGTTTCTGTTTTTGAAGGCACTCCGACGGGAGGAGTCACCCCCGCCAACTTTGCCAAATCTGACGTTGAGGAAAAGGCCAATTGCATTGGCCCTGAAGTCACCCGCTCTAATTCAGCTAAATGCTCTGCGACGGTCTTCGATGCAAGAACGGCCATCGCAGGTTTTTCCGCGCAAGAAAATAAAAGAAGAATAACGGATATAAAAAAGGAAATGCGGATGGAAACCATTCAGAAATCTTACGGCTGCAAAAGAGTTTCTCCATCAAGAAATGTGATCTCTTTCTGAGGGACATAAGATTCCGCACCCCTTGACTCACTGATTTTCACATAAATAATTCTTATGCTCAAATCACCCGTGGCACTTTTCATGGAATAGTCACTCTCTTTTTGCGCCTCCTGAGGAGATAGAGGCCCATCAAAAGGGTTGGGTCGGAATGCGGGAAAATTCTTCCGGATGAGGCGCTCTGGGTCAAGATCCTGAGGCCCAAGAGAAACCACATCTCCTTTTTTCTTTCCAAGTTGATGCATGCGGCCCGGGTCAAAAGAATAAGCCTGAAATCCTTCCTGGCCAGGCACTCCAGAGAGAAGCCATTCTTTTTCTGGTGTCCACAAAAAACGCATAGGAACTTCATAGGCCTCCGTTTGACCCTCGAGGCGCAAAGACACTTGGACGTCCAGGTCCCGATAACCCTCGGCTTGGAAACGCAGGTGCCCGCGGGCCGTTAAATGCACCAAGGCCCCTTCCTGCTCCAACTCTCTTTCGAGTTGGTACTTCACCTCTGTGCAGCCTAACGCAGGCGAGGGTCCAGGCGAACAAGCAGAAAAACTCAAAAAAAGAAGGGCCACGGATAGCGTGGCCCTTGTCATGAAAGAAAAACTCACTAGAACTCGAGTTCTTCTTCGTCTCCCATTCCACCGCCGGCGGCCTGGAGTTGCATTTCAATCATGGGTGTTAAATCCATCACAAACATGCCCTCAGGAGCAGTAAAGGAGAAAGCTTTCGCGCCGAAGCCTTCCAACTTTTCGTGGAAGACGACATTGGCGAATGAAACCTTCAGCATTCCGCCGCTTTCTTGCGCAGCCGTTATGGCTTTCGGGAAAAAAGTTTTAGCGTCAAAGTCAACAGTAACTTCAGGAACTTCTTCGCCCTCTTCTTCCATTTCTGTATTTTTCACAACCAAACGAATAAGGCCTTCTTCGGCTTCCACGATCATCGCGCCAGCAGTCGCAAACAAAGAATCAATGGCCGAAGGGTTGAACATTTCGCCGCCTGGACCCAAGCCCAAGAAGGCAAGGGCTGCGGAAGCTTCGCCCATATCGGCCATCATGCCGCTTTCATCCGAAAGAATCTTTTCAAACAATGTCATTTGCACTTTTAGGACCTGTGCGGGCTGACCCATGCCTTCTTGCTGCAAGAAGATTTCTTTTCCATCAGCAACCACCGAAATTTCCATCGTTCCATCACCCATCTCTTCATTGTCTAGGTCCACATTGGCGGAGATAGAGAAGTGCTTGGCATCGGCGAACGCTATCTGCATCTTGCCCTTAATGGTTCCTTGCTCATCGATGGACTCCGACGCGGCATCAAGACTGACGTCACAGGCCCACATTTTTCCCTTTAAGGAGTAAAGCCCTTTTGCCAAGTCAGAGGCAGAGCTTGCTTCTGCAGAGCAATCCACGCAAGCCGTTTTTTCAGCGGCCGTTTTGTCCGCGCAGCAATCCTGCGCAAAGAGAGGCTGGGCCATCAGGGTGGAACCAGCAAGAAGAAGTAGGAGGGTGCGGAACATGGATTTTTTTGGGGAGTTCCCGAAAATTGGGGAATGGGTGGCAACAAATCGTGGCCGGTGGGCATTCTAGCCCCGTCCCTTCCTTACGTGGCAAGGCTCCGGCGCGTTAGTCCTTCTTCGGCGGATTTACAGCAGGCCCCACATATGCGCGGTCCACCAGAATGCCTGAAAGATGCCAAGGCCCATTTTCATGACTTTGCCAAAGAGAGCCCCCCAAAAGGCGCCTTTCCCGACCCGGACCCCTTCCTTGCCACTTCGATCCCCAAAGATTACTTCGAAAAGAGCCGCCCCAGCGAATGCTCCCACAGCGGCGCCCAATAGTGTGCCCACAACGGGGAAAATTGGTGTGCCGAGGATTGCGCCAAAGAAGCCTCCTACAAAGGCCCCCCATATTCCGGATTTCCCCGCACCGCTTTTTTTTGTGTAGCGCATGGTCGTTTGGAACTCCAAGATTTCTGCCACCGCCGCGGCAACCAGTAAAATCAAAAAGGGTGCCCAGCCTAAGCCAAGGCTCAAGCCCAGCAAGCCCGAAGCCGCAATCACCCAATTCCCTGGAAGGCCGAAGGGAATGAGAAGCACTCCGAGGATACTGAGGGCTGTGGCTGCAGAGCGGAGCAGGAAATCATCCATCTAGGAATCCTACAATCCACGGATGATTCGAACTGAAAACCTCCGGAAGGATTATGGAGCAAAGCCCGTTCTTCAAGGCGTAGACCTCCATGTTCATGCGGGAGAAATCTTTGGGTTCGTCGGCCCCAACGGAGCGGGAAAAACAACTTTTTTGAAATGTCTCCTTGGCATTGTGCGGCCGACATCCGGCACCATTGAAATTGCAGGGCAAGAGGCCGTCGGCCAACCACTTCTTGCGCGACAACGCTGCGCTTACGCGCCAGGGGAAACGGCACTTTATGAGCAACAAACGGGCATAGGGTTTTTGAAATTTTCCCTTGCGTTTCATCTGCATGCTGATGCCAAACAAGGTCGTCAATTGATGGAAGAATTTGAACTTCCTCTTTATCAAAAAGTCCGAGAGTATAGCCACGGCATGCGTCGGAAATTGTTGTTGGCCCAGGCTATTGCAAGCAACGCGGATATTTTGCTCCTAGACGAGCCCATGGAAGGATTAGACCCCGAGGCCCGCCGCCGTGTTTCCGATATTTTGCGCAAAGAGGCGCACGCTGGAAAGACCGTTTTTTACTCCTCCCATGATCTTTCCAGCGTTGAGCGTATTTGTGATCGCGTTGCTTTTTTAAACCACGGCAAGATTCTGGAGTGCGCATCGATTTCCGAAGTCCTGTCCAAAACTTCCCGTGCGATTCAATTAATTTTTAACCGCGCAATGACCTTGGAAGAACTTCCCCGCGCCGCAACTCTTCATTGGGCCGGAGGTGAAACTCGATGGAGCTTAAACTATGAGGGAACCCTTGCCGACGCCCTTTTTTCCTTGAAAGATCTTCCGGTCTTGAGCGTTCGAGATGCTTCCACGAGCCTTGAAGAAGTATTTGCGGCGCTTTACACCGAGGAGGGGGCTGAATGATCTTATTGCGGCAATTCTTTTGCGAACATCGACTCCTCGTGGGCGGATATTCTGTTTTTCTTCTTTTTAACACTCTTCTCTCTGCTTTTCTCTGGCCTGACTTAAAAGAAAATCTTGAAGCTTGGAGTGGAATTGCAAAGCTACTCCCCCTGAAAGCAGTTCAGGATGTTGTTTGGATGATTGAAAAAGAGGGCTGGTGGGCTTACTTCGGCGTCCAACAACTGTTCAAAAGTGGCGGCGTCGTTGCCATGACTGTTGCAGGGCTATTGGGCAGCATGTTGGTGGCCAGAGATGTAGATCAGCGGACCGCCGAGTTCCTCTTTTCCCGACCCGTTTCTCGTACTCAACTTTTTTTGACGCGGTGGGGAGCAGGACTCTTATTTCTCCAAATCCCCTTCTTCCTCACGACTCTCTTGTTTTGGGGAATCGGCCAGTCCCTAGGAGAATCGCTTGCGTTCTCTCATGTACTCCTTGCCCACCTCCATGTCTCCCTCTTCGTGACCGCCCTTTTCACAGTCACTGCATGGCTATCTGTCATTTCCTCGCACCAACTCAAGCCAGCCATGCTTGTCGTCGGTTTTATGCTTTTCCAGCTGGCGATCTATATGGTTCAAGACCTGTGGTCGATTTCTATTTTTAAAATGATCGATCTGGACCACATTTTGCCGATTCGCTACGGAGATTTCCCTTGGTGGCAGTTCCTCTGCTTTTTGGGGGCTACCCTGGCCAGCCTTTTCGCTGGAATTTTCTGCATAAACCGCAGAGATTTCTAGTCAATTATTCAGATATCCTGCATTTTTTGTAAAAATGAATGGAAAATTTGCGTTTTCTGCGTTTTTTCAATGAACTTCGCTATGGTTTGGCCAACTTCAACCCAGGACCCTCCCCCAATGACCACCCTAGAAAAGACCCCTTCCATGGCCTCACCCAATACAACTTGGACCCGAGACAGCATCCTCGAGCATATGACTACCAATGATGTTCGCTTTTTGCGCCTCCAGTTCACAGACATCCTCGGCACCAACAAAAATGTCGAGGTTCCTGCCAGCCAATTTGAAAAAGCATTAGATGGCGAAATCATGTTTGACGGCTCGTCGGTAGAGGGCTTCACCCGGATTGAAGAGTCCGACATGCTCCTCAAGCCAAACTATGAAAGCTACTCCATTGACCCTTGGGATACCTGCGGCGTTCACTCGGACAACCATGGGAAAGTGGCCTTTATTATTTGTGACGTCTACAACTCGGACAACTCCGCCTTTGCGGGGTGTCCCCGTGGCATTCTTCGTAAGGTCACTGGCTGGGCTGCTGAGATGGGCTACGCCATGAACGCCGGCCCAGAGGCTGAGTTTTTCCTTTTCAACACTACGGAAGATGGTGCGGCCACCACGGAAACCCATGATTCCGCCGGTTACTTTGACCTCGCCCCCATTGACCTCGGCGAAGAATGCCGACGAGAAATCACCATTGCCTTGGAAAAGTTAGGCTTTGAAATTGAAGCTTCCCACCATGAAGTTGCCCCCGGTCAACATGAAATTGATTTCAAATATGATGAGGCACTGCTCACCGCGGATCGCTTAACAAACTTTAAGTTTGTCGTGCGCCGTGTTGCCAGAGATATGGGCCTTCACGCCACCTTCATGCCAAAACCAATTTTTGGACAAAACGGCTCTGGAATGCATGTTCACCAATCACTCTTCCAGGACGGCAATAACGTTTTCTATAAAGAGGGTGCGGAACACGATGGCATTTCCGACCTCATGCGTTGGTACATCGGCGGACTTCTGAAGCACGCGCGCGCACTCGTGGCCGTTACCAACCCTACGGTGAATTCCTTCAAGCGCCTCGTCCCTGGCTATGAAGCACCCACGCACTTGGCTTGGTCCATGAAGAACCGGTCTCCGCTCATTCGTATTCCAGACCGCCGTGGCATTGGAACACGCCTTGAATTGCGCATGCCTGATCCGTCTTGCAACCCCTATCTTGCCTTCGCCGTAATGTTGGCAGCAGGCTTAGATGGCATCAAAAATAAGATTGAACCGCCAGAGCCCGTAACCGGCAATGTTTACAGCATGAGCAATAGAGAGCGTTCTCGCTTGAAAATTAAAAGTCTACCTGGAGACCTTGGAGAAGCTTTGGATGCGCTCGAAAAAGATGATGTCATCAAAGACGCTCTGGGTGAGCACGCTTACGGTCAATTCATCACGGCAAAGCGCGCGGAATGGCAAGAGTACATTGCCAACGTGCACCAGTGGGAGCTTGACCGCTACCTCACTTCGATGTAAGTAATTTCGTTTGGACAAGCTCCGTTGCCTTTGCCAGTGCGAAGGTAAACGGAGCTTCGTCTGCTTTTGCATGGCCGGCAATATCATAAGCAGCGCCGTGCATCGGACTCGTGCGCAATATTCCATCGGCACCCACGAGCAAGGTCCAGGCTTTTTCACGGCCCAGTAATTTAAGGGGGATGAATGCCTGATCATGGTAAAGCGCAACAATAATATCCCAGTCCCCACGCACACCCTCGGCAAAAATCACGTCCGGAACTAACGGACCGGCCGTTTCATAACCATGTGCTTCTTTTGTTCGCTGAATTGCAGGGAGCAGAATTTTCTTTTCTTCATTACCGAAGGCGCCCCCCTCCCCGGCATGTGGATTTAGTCCAGCCAGTGCAACCCGTGGGTTTTCTAAGCCCAAATCGCGGCGAGCAGCTTCATGCGCAACTCGGAGTTGTTTTTCCACTAGCGTGATTTCCATTCGTTCAATAGCATCCCTTAACGCCATGTGCCGCGTTGCCAAGAGTACTTTTAAATTCCCGTTGCACGCCAACATTCCATAACCCTTTCCACCGGAAAGTTCTCCTAATATTTGCGTTTGTCCTTCATATGGATAACCAGCCATATGCATGCTCTCTTTGTGAATGGGCGGCGTCACCATGGCATCGGCAATACCCCCCTTGCATAAAGCACCCGCACGCAAGACTGCTTCTACCGAGGCCAATCCAAAAGATGCTGCCGGTTGTCCAAGTGGTTCCGTAGGGACTGGTGCCTCCAACTCCAAAACAGGCAGGGGGTTGTCTGCTCCCCCAGACCTGGGGTGGTCCGCGGCCAGTGCAAATCCTTCTTCTGCACTTTCCACCGATATAAATGTCAACGGAAGATCAAGTCTTTCCGCCACTTGCATGAAAGTCTGCTGATGCCCGACGAGCAGGGGGGACAGAGTTGCACGGACAGCAGGGCTCGCCAAAGATTGCAAAGCAACTTCAGGGCCGATGCCGCCGGGGTCCCCCTCAGGGATGGCGATGCGTGGTTTCACGCGCGAGATTCTACGGCTGGTATCGAACGACAACCACTTCGCCGTTCATTCCTACCGTAATTTCAAGGTCGGACAGGGAGGAGAAGGCTCCCGACGGAGTGAAAGTAAAGACGCTGACGGTTGTTGCAGCACCAGAAAGGTCGGAAATTCGGCTGAGTGGAATTTTGTATGCGTGTTCTCCGGGGACATCCCAGACATCACCAAACGGAGAAGACACGGCCACTTCACCACCGCGGTACTCACGAGGTAGCCACTGCCACAAGGAAATCCGCCCATCAATCACTGCATAGCGATCCACGATGAAGACACAGGCTTTACTGGAACCTACGGCGTCCCAGGTCTCGTAGCGGTTCACTTGGCCGTAAGGCTCGCCAGCAGCATTCAGGACACAGGCCTGTAAATCATTGCCCGTAAAGGCCATCACGGGCAAGTAGCCGGAAGAGACTGTATTTGACTCTTCATTGTTCAGCCCTTCCCAGAACATCCATTCCATTTGTGGAGCAGCGGCACAAGGAAGACTGCCGATGACAGGATTGTCACCGCGGTCACCATTACCAAAACGCCCATCTTTGTTTCCGACCGCTTGCGGCGCCAAAGCTGCAAATGTAGCAAGAGCCAAAGTCGTCACCAGAACTAATCCGGCAAAGCGGGTGGTCGGACGAGATAGTGAGGAAAAAGTCATCTATGCGGCGAAGTAACGAGGTTCGTCGGCCTCAAAGAGTGCCCGACTGGAAGCATGCATTTGTAGTTGCGTCCGAAGCTCTGGAGAATCGCGAAGCCAATTTCTGACTTGGACCCAAAGAGTCGGGCGGCTTTGGCGGATGTCGGCCAACAGCGTGGCTGCTGCCTCAAGGTTTCCTAGAGAAAGATGCTGAACAGCAATGTTGTAAAGGACAAAGCCGAAGTCCTCACGTCGAGCCACAAGACCGGATGCCACGACCCAGCGATAGAAACGAAGGGCGCGTGCGTGATCTTGGGCGTGGTCATGAAGCATGCCAAGTTGAATAGCGGCATGAGCGCGGTTGACGAGGCGGTCGGTGTGCAAGAAAACCTGTTGATAGGCCTTTTCAGCGCCGACGGCATCTTTTTGTGCCTGGCAAGTAAGGCCTAGGTAAAGCTGAGCTTCAGCAAACTTTGGCTTGAGGCTTAAAGCCTCGTCAAGAAGCTGGCGGCCGTGGGCAAGGTGGCTCTCTGCTTTGTGTTCCAAAGCTTCGGCACCGGTTGCGCAGGCTCCAGTCTTCTTGGCGGCGTGGGCTGCTTCCACAGCCTCGCCACTTTCAAAAGTGTCAATGGTTACAGGCTCTTCGGCTACACGGATGCGGTAATCCTCATCTGTGGCGGTGAGCACGTAGGCTTTTCCCAATTGGTAAAGCGCAGAGGCCAAGCGACGGAGGATTTCGGAATCCGTCATGCCGTCAAAGATGTCTTCCCCATTAAGACGACGAATGCGCTGGGCCAAGGAGCCGGGCACGGCAAGGTCTTTGTGCGCCAAGGCCTGAAGACGGATGGCTTCAAAGAATTCGGAGCAGTCACTGCAAGCCTCTATGTGCACCATGGTCTTGCGGGCAGTCTCTTCGGGAAGTTCGCCGTCAAAAAGTGCGGACAAGTCGCGCTGGAAGGCAGCACACAGAATCCGAGAGGAAGAACGGACCGTGCGAATCGCCTCGAGAAAATTCGTGCGTTCGTACATTAGCTTTGCCCTCCGTACACGACCTGTTCGCTCACCACCTTGGCATCTACGGCGCTTTGACCTGCCACAAACTTCCGTTTCATGATGGTGAAGACTTTACGACGAGCGCGGAAAATCATCATTTTAAGGTTTTCCACGCGGACATCTAATTTGGCAGCTACTTCTTTGTAGGGAAGGGCGTCCACTTCTACAAGATACAGCGCACGCTTCTCCCGCGGGGTCAGACAGCGGTAAGCATGTAAGTAGAAGTGAAGATAGAGCGTCCAAGCGCCGACGAGGTTTTTGTGATCTTCGTTGGATGCCGTTTGCTCTAGAGGTGTGGATGCTTTTTCATCCACAAGCTCAAGGGTCATGCCATCATCCATGTCGCCGCCCAAGGTGCTTCCTAAAGAAAGCGCACGGTTGCGTTGTGCTTTCCGACTGTGCTTGAGACAGGTGTTGCGGATGATCGAGTAAGTCCAGTTACGAAATGCGCTGGGCCGTTCTGGCTTGAACTTAAAGGGGTAGCGGTAGATGTTGAAGAAGACTTCCTGGAGGACGTCTGCGGCATCTACGGCGTAATAAGACCGGCGCAGGTTGTGATAGATGAGCCGGAGGACACCTTCATGGTTGAGCTCATAAAGAAGGCCGAAGGCTTCATTGGAGATGGTGTCTCTGAAGGCCGCCATGAGCAGGGTGGAAACCTGGTCTTTTTCTTGGGCAGTAGTGGTTTCTAGGCGCTGGGCGAGAGCGAGAAGTTCGTCAAAACCCTGATCCTTACTGAAAGCCTCTAGCCGGGTGGCGAAGCTTTGAAGTTCTTGATTTTTTAGTGATGTAAATGACACAGTGACGTTTTCCTCTCGCTACTCCATCCTACGCGAGGTTTTTAACCTTGGTAACCCGAAAAATAGGGGTTTTATGGGGTTTTACGCAAGAAATTGTGTCCGATTGGTGCTGGAGTGGTTTCCACAGGTTTTCCACAGGGGTTGTGGAAAACGCTGTAAGCCTTGCTGAAATTAGGAGTTATAGAAAACCTGCTTATTGAAACTCCAGCTCTTCTTGACGATATGGAGTGAGTTGGACCTCAGCCCACTCTTCTTGAAAGCGGATTTGGCGGTCTTGAATGCTTTGT
>JAPKBM010000030.1 GCA_026421205.1 Planctomycetota bacterium | reverse complement strand
GTTGCTCCAATGGCGAATCCCAAGGTTGCTCCAATGGCGAGTCCCAAGGTTGCTCAACCAGGGGAAAACAATCTGGCGTATGGGTAGAAAAACTCTCCGGAATGGACGGGCACCCTGGAATGGAAATCCACGTTGAGCGCATTCACCAACATGACCTTCCTGGCGAGGGAATGATACGGAGCACTCGAGGAATGGATGGCCACTCTGGAATGGAAATGATGCACTGGGACAATCACGAAGAAGAGGATGACCTCTACGAGGAAGCCATGGAGCGTCTTGACCATATTGAAGACCGCATGGATGACATTGAATCCATGCTGGAAGATCGCATGGATCACATTGAGTCCATGCTGGAAAAATTGTTGGAAAGATAAGGGGCGGATTGCCCTCTTTTTCCTCTGTTAGTCGGAGGGGCTCTCGCCCCTCCGACTTTTTGCATTTCTCATCAAAAGTCTTTCCCCGTCTTCGGACATCACCCACTCACTTTCATTCATGAAAACCCTGCTTTTCGCCGTTTTCGCACTCTTTGCAGCCACAAGCTGTGTCTCTCCTTACTACTACCACGGCAACCATCACGGCAATGGTAGTGCCCCAGAAGGCTACTACGACCATGAGCACGGTCACTACGCTGCCAATAATGGCCATGGCCATGATTGCGGACACGGTTACGGCGCCTGGGACAGCGCTGGTCCAGTAAATTAGACCACCCCAACAAACGAGACTCCTTCTTAATAAGGGGTCTCGTTTCTTTTGAGCTAAAAACCCACATGATGCGTATAATCTGCCATTTCACCATAATGGAATATTCATAAACAATCAAAGGCTTCGCTACCTCCTTCCCCTCCTCCTCTTTAGCGTATGCCCAGTTCCTGCTGAAACCACGACCAACACAGTCGCTTATGAACTAGCCGCCGACGCTCAGTCTCAGACCTCTTGTGGCATCGAAGAATGTGCCAAGAACCCCGAAAAAGCAATGGCAAAACCGAGTGCACAAAGGGCAAAGAATCTTGTGCCTTGATGTCCGCATTCGATGCCAGTGCTACCACGAAAAGGAAGAAAACTAATTCCTAAACACGAATGCCCCCCTCTGGAGCTTTCACATCGGCTCGTTCCGCAAGGAGCGGGCCGATGTTTTCTTTGAGGTAATCGCGCACCTGTTCAGGAGCCCGTCCTACAAATTTAGATGGGTCTAATAACGTCTCTAGAGAATCCACGATGGCAGAAAAAGCCTCGTCTTGCTGAATCCTTTCCAGCAAATCATTAACACCATCTTCCGTTTTCATACGACTCGCTGCAGCATGGCTGTGCACGCGAATCCTCTCGTGTAAATCTTGTCGATCTCCCCCAGCCTGCACAGCAGCCATCAAAATGGTTTCCGTGGCCATAAAGGGCAACTCTTTCGATAGGTTCGCCTCAAGCACTTTGGGGTAAGGGATAAGGCCGGACGAAACATCTTGGACTAAAAGCAAAATGGCGTCGGCGGCTAAGAAGGACTCTGGAATGACAATACGCCGATTTGCTGAATCATCTAAGGTGCGCTCTAACCACTGATTTGCGGCAGTATCGAGGGCATTGGGTGCCAGATGAAGAAGATAACGGGACAAGGCGCCGATGCGTTCTGAGCGCATGGGGTTCCTCTTATATGGCATGGCGGAAGAGCCGATTTGTTTTTCACCGAAAGGCTCTTCCAGTTCACGACGGTTTGCCAACAAACGAATATCTCCCGCAAATTTCGCGGCCGACGCTGCAATGCCACTGATCGCTTGTAAAACCACGCCATCCCACTTCCTTGGATAGGTTTGCCCACACACCGGAATACTTTTTGAAAACCCCATGCGCTTTGTGATGCGTTCATCCAATGCACGGACCTTGTCGTGATCCCCATCAAAAAGTTGGAGGAAACTTGCTTGAGTTCCAGTCGTTCCTTTCACACCGCGAAAAGGAAGTCGCTCCAGCACATTTTCCACTTGCTCCAGATCTAAGACAAAGTCCTGAAGCCACAAGGAACCTCGTTTTCCTAAAGTGGTCGGTTGAGCTGGTTGAAAATGAGTGAACCCTAATGCCGGTTGGTCCGCCTGCGCCTCACAAAAAGAGGACAAGGAGCGCACCACTTCCACAAGCCTCGCTCGCAAAACCCGAAGACCTTTTTGCATCAGGACAAGATCTGAGCCATCGGCGACAAAACAAGATGTCGCTCCCCAATGGAGAATACCTTTCGCCGACGGCGCTTTTTCGCCAAAAGCATGGACATGAGCCATCACATCATGGCGAAGTTCTTTTTCCAATTCAGCAACGCGATCAAAGTCAATGTCTTCTCGTGCGGCATGAAGTTCTTTAATTTGTTCTGCGGAAATATCCAAGCCAAGCTCTTGTTCACATTCTGCCAGGGCAATCCATAAATCTCGCCAAACCAAAGACCGATGCCGATAGGAAAAGTTCTCCTGCATCGCCGCACTAGCGTACCGAGTTGCCAAAGGAGAGGAGTAAGTACTGTGCGAGTCTGTCATGAAACTGAAGATGAGGGAGGGAAACCGAAGGACACCAAGGCGGTCCAACAAAGAATGAGCAGAGAGAACCCGCCGAAGCGAATCCAAAACCCGGGGAGCGTTTTCTGGCTGAGACGAAACGCAAGCCACAGTGCTGCCGCTGCCCCGAGGAGGTCGGCAACCCAGTCCAAAAGGGTTCCATCTCTCAAGGGCACGCTGCTTTGGTGCCATTCATCCAACGCACCCGCAAACCCGGCAAGACCAAGCACCGCGAGACTTGCAGTGAAGCGGAGAGGGGCACCAGGATCCAAGCGTAAAAGCATTGCTAAGGCAAGGCCACCGTAAAGGAAAGGGTGGGCAAGGTTGAAAAAGTAGACTTCAGCGGCGGATCTCGCCCCAGGGCTCCCTGGCCAAAACGATTCCATCACAACAGCCCCCACCGCAATCATCAGAAAAAGTCGGCGGAAGGAAAGCGGGAGTGCGTAAAACCGAAGAAAAAATGGGGGATCCATACTCATGAAATGGGTTCCATGAAAAAAGACAAATCTAAGGCGGGCGCGCTATGTGTCAATGCACCCATGGAAATGCGTGTGATTCCGGAAATCTGGAGGATAGACAGTTTTTCTGGTGTCAGACTTCCACTTACTTCGAGCACTGCATGGGGGAATTCCTTACGTAACTGAGGGGCCACCTCACGGAGGAGGTCGGCGGGAAAATCATCCAGCATCACATAATGCGCGCCCGCCAACAGTGCCTGCCGTGCTTGCTCCGGCGTTTCTGCTTCCACACCGACCAAACGACTTTGGGCTTCTTGCAGGGCTCGTTTTACGGTTGCTTGATAAGACAAACCAGAAAGTGCGAAATGGTTTTCTTTGAGGAGGAGTTGGTCCGCCAAATCCCTTCGGTGGTTCACGCCCCCGCCAGCAACCACAGCTTCTTTTTGAGCTTTTCGCAAGCCAGGGACGGTCTTTCTTGTGTCAAGAACTGCTAAAGATCCAGCCGAAGCGACCGCCTGCGCCGTGAGGGTGGCGACACCGCTAAGTTGTTGTAAAAAATTCAGGGCGGTGCGTTCCCCAGCTAATAATGCTCTGGCCGAACCCACCACGCGAAAAACCAAATCCCCGGGACTGAGGCGCTCTCCTTGCTGTTTCTTCCAATCTAACGTGAGCCCACCGACCTGTTGAAAAACAGCGTCGGCAAAGGAAGTACCCGCCAAAACCCCTTCTGCTTTTGCGATGACTCCCCCTTGGGCTTGGGCATTTTCCGGCACCACGGCAAGGGAAGTAGCGTCGGCGGCCGCGTGATCTTCTTTGAGCGCCATGGCGACCAAGGAAGAGTGGGAAGAAAGGGCGTCGGCCAACGAACCGGGCATACCCAGATTCTACCGTGGCGGACCCACCACCCACGCCGGCATGTTTTGTGCCGTAACCGAGCCGATCCCCGAAAAGAGAGGGAGTTGTTGCGGACCCAACGGAACGCCTAAATAGGAACGTTCCAAAACCATTTGCTTTGCTAAAGCATCCCCGACCCCAGGAATCCAACTTAAAGAAGTCCACCCCGCAGTTTCTGGACACACGGTTAAACGTTCTATGGGAGCATGTTCAGAAGTTCCCTGAAACTCTTGCAAGCCCTGCAATACCCCGATTTGACGCAAGGCTACCGCCAAAAGCAAGAATGCCTGGAGCGTTAACGCAAAGCGTAAAGACGAAACGGAAGGTGGTTCATCCACAAAAGGGAGACGCTTTCCCCCCTCCGACGGTTACCGAGAACTTTGCCATTGCTCTCGCATGAGGCGATCAATGGCGATATCGGCGCTTTCATCATCGACAATCTCTAACACTTCCGGCACACCCTCTTTTTGACTGGCAAAAACCAAATCATTGCCATCTTTATACAACGAAGCGCACGGCCCTTGAGACCCAATGAAAAGCAGAGGCCATGGAGCGCCGACCTTGGTTAAAGGTGGACGAACTTGGTCTGCAGCGCGGAGAATCCTTTGCCCCGGCCGACGAAGTTCTTCAGGCAAATCCCCCAAACTCTTTGCGGAGTCCTTTACAGACAAGGGCATTTCCAATAGAAGCGATGGTGCGGAGCCTTCTTCCGCGGGCCACTCCCAAGAGAATGCACGCAAGGGGAAGGCGTCGGCGAGAAGAGTGAGACGGTCTCTGTCCTGCCGGCGAAAGTGAGGCGCAACCAAAAAAACCCGAGGTTCTTTGGCGCGGGTGTACCAACGGGTCAGGCGGTCTGCTTCTGCGCGCAGGCGGGAAACGACCTCAACCATCCACTCCATGGCTGATGTATCCACCACCTCTGGAGCGTGCACCACGCAAGGCCGACCAAGCGGGTCCACCCCATGAAGGGGGACAGAAAGCTTTGCCCCCAAATCCAGCGCTCCTTCATAGAAGACCAACCCCGGCTCAAGTGCTGCCGGGTGTTCCGCGAGCCATGCAAGAAGGTCGGCGGAGGAGGGAGAAGTGGATGCCATAGGAATGGGGCTTATTGAATGCGGGCCCCTGGAGGAATCTTACCCCGAAAACTGGGGGTATCGCCGTCAAGATAAGCACAAAGTGCCACGGCAATGGCATCACTCTCGTCCTCTGTGGCAAAAACAGGGCAACTTAACTGGGCGGTCAGAAGGCGGGCGACCTGTTCCTTGCGGGCGGCCCCAGAGCCGGCTACGCGTTTTTTGACCATGGCTGGGGCAAGTTCCACCAAGGGAATGCCTCGTTCCCCCGCGGAACATAGAACCACCCCGCGAGCTTCTCCAATTCTCAAGGCAGATCTGGCATTGTTGCCAAAAAATGCAGATTCCACCGCCACGCGCGTCGGGTTCCAAGCGTCTAACACAAGGACAAGTTCTTTGCGCAAACGCGCCAAACGCTCCGGCACAGATCGGCGGGAATCTCCTAGTTTCCATACCCCTGAAGCCACATAAATCGGGCCATGGGCACCGGACTCCACCACACCCCAACCCACAACTTGAGTTCCGGGGTCAATGCCGAGCACACGTTCTTTCGCCATAACACCATGCTAACGCGAACCTCGGTAAACTTCTTGGATGCCCTCGGACGTTGCTGCCATTGTTCTTGCTGCCGGAAGTGGGCGGCGCATGGGCGGAACGAACAAAGCGCTCCTTCCCCTCGCCGGCCAACCCCTCCTTGCTCACTGCCTGGCCGCATTCCAACAGGCGCCTTGCGTCGGGCAAATTGTTGTCGTGATGAATGACATGGATTTGGATGCGCTTCAAAAAGAATGGAACTGCACCCCGCAAGATTTGGGTGCCGACGTCGTGGTCGCGGGCGGTGCAGAACGCTGGCAATCCTCTCAAGCGGGTTGCTTGGCAGCCGACGCGTCTTTGGATTTCCTTCTCGTTCATGATGCGGCGCGGGCTCTGGTGGATTCAAAGACCATCGAAGCCGTGGCCCAAGCTTGCCGTGAATCCGGTGCGGCATTAGCGGCCGAACCACTCGCAGACACCTTGAAAAAAGAGACGGCTGGCGGGCGCGTGGCAGAAACCATTTCCCGAGATCACCTCTGGCGAGCCCAAACCCCCCAAGGGGCGCGGCGTGAGGACCTGCTGAAAGCTTTGGAACAAGCACAAGGAAACCCTACCGATGAATCCAGTCTTCTGGAGGCCATCGGCGTGCATCCACTCTTGGTGCCCTCCCCTTCCCATAACTTCAAAATTACGCGGCCGGCGGACCTTGCCTTAGCCGACGCCCTTCTTGCCGCACAAAAAACGATTTCATGAATTCGACCCCCTCTTCCCTTCCTCACATTGGTCTTGGCTGGGACACGCATCGTCTCGAAGCGGGTCAAGATTGCATTTTGGGCGGAGTCTTGTTGGATTCTCCCGTCGGTCCCGTCGGACATTCCGACGGCGACGCCCTCCTTCACGCACTCACCGATGCCCTTTTGGGCGCGGCGGGACTAGATGACATCGGCACCCTTTTTCCCGACACCTATGAGGAAAACAAAAACCGAGATTCCGCCGACTTTGTGAAAGCCGCAATGCATGCTGTACAACAAAATGGCTTGCAGGTTGCTTCGGTAGATTGCGTTTTGATTTGTGATGAACCGCGACTCGGTCCCTATCGGCCTGCAATTCGTGCGCGGATGGCCGAACTCCTTCATCTTTGTGAAACGCGCGTGAATTTAAAAGGGAAGACCACGGAGGGCGGAGACGCCAAACGGATTACGGTTCAGGTGGTGGTGCTTCTAGTGAACGCCTGATTGCAAAGCCCAAAGGTTGGCGTAATGCCCGCCTTTGTTTAACAATTCTAGGTGCGTTCCATCTTCCACAATCTTGCCTTGATCCAGCACGAGGATTCGGTCACAAGATTGAATGGTGCTCAAGCGGTGAGCAATGACCAACACCGTGCTGTGTTGCATCAAACGATCCAAAGCCCCTTGCACTTGACGCTCTGCTTTGGAATCCAACGCGCTTGTGGCTTCATCCAGCAAGAGGAGGTCAGCGCCCTTCAAGATAGCCCGCGCAATGGTGACGCGCTGTGCTTGCCCACCGCTTAAACGCGTGCCGGCCTCACCCATGGGCGTTTCCAGGCCTTCGGGAAGGGAAGAAACGAACTTTCCCAAATCTGCCGCTTCTAAGGCCTGAAGGATTTCAGCGTCCGTTGCCGAAGGGCGTGCGTCACGAATATTTTCCCCCAGCGTTGCCTGGAAAAGAAAAGGGGTTTGCGAAACGATGGCCAAGTGGTCCAACCAATCCTCACTCTTGAGTTGTTTCAAATCCTGCCCGTCCACTTCCAGTGCACCCGAAGTGGGGTCATAAAAACGGGCTAGCAAATCTAAAATGGTGCTTTTCCCGGAACCCGACGCACCGACCAACGCCACACGTTGCCCCTTTTGGATTGAAAATGTAACTCCATCCACAGCTGGGCCTTCTCCAACACCGTAATCGAAATGAACCTTTCGAAATGTGATTTGGTTCTGAAGACCTTCGTAATTCTTTGCATCAGCGGCCTCTTGGATTTCTGACTGTAAATCAAAAATGTCCATGACCCGCTGAGCCGCGCCCAAAGAAGCCATCGCGTTTGAAACGCCTCGTGCCAACCGCTTACTACTTGCCAGCATTGTGCCAATAGCCAAAAAGAAAACCATCATGGAGTCCGGACCAGAGAAAACCTGTACTCCACTTAATTGAAGTGCTCCCAAGGCACCCAAAATACCGCCAACGCCGACCGAGGCAAGAAAGGCTGAGGAAGAATTATAAAACGCTTGAACGCGAACCAAGCGACCTGTTTCATACACGAATTCCTGGTTTGCCTTGCGGAATTCATCGGACTTCCTCGACTCCATTCGAAATGCTTTGACCACTCGAATTCCAGAAAGCATTTGAAGCAAAGATTGTGTGGTGTCCCCCAGTGTTTCCTGAGAACGCTTGCTCCGACGCTTCACGCGCGGACCCAACTTCACCACCGGCCATGCCAAGAGTGGGATGAACAGGAACATGCCTAACGTGGCTTCTGGTGCAGCAACCCAAGCCAAAATGAAGGAAGCCAGAATATGAAAAGGATCTTGAACCAATTCTTCCACAACCAAACTCAAAAGTCGCAAACTTGCAGCAACGTCGGCGGTCATCCGGCTCACCAAGTCACCCATCCGTCGGCCCGAGTGATAACGAATATCAAGTTTCAAAAGATGATCCGCAAGGTCCTGGCGTAAATCCGCCACCATCCGGACACCCAACATTCTGGAAATACGTAAGAAAGCGTACTGAATTCCGAAGAACACGATGGCCGAGCCAATCATGACCGAAACCAAAAAGAAAACTGCGGATCCTTTCGGTCCCATCCCAAACAACTGGAGTTGCTCTAAGAAGGGGTTGACGTGTTCGGTGCTCAGCCGGTCCAAAAAAGCCAGGCTTTCCTTGCCTGAGCTGTCCGGGAACAACAAGCCAGTTAATGGCTTCACCAACACCAAAGTAAGTCGGTTTCCAACAGCAGCAACCGCCCCCAAGCCAATCGTCAGAAAAACGGTGGTCCGGTATCGCCCAAGATAAGGGCCAATGCGGCCCCAGACCTCGCGGATGCTGGAAAACTTACTCAAACGGTTCTACTGGCCACCGCCCATCAACTTGGCAACAAAAGCCAAGAATTGACGGGAAAGGTAATCATCCGAGACCAGATAAATCTGGCGCTCATCGTTTTCCACATCCAACGCCTTTGCCGGCGCGGTGCGCTCCTTGACCTGGTACATGTACCAACCAAAGGGACCCCGAATCGGACCTTGGGGCTGGCCCAATTCGGCATTGAAGAAAATATCTTCGCCGATGGAATAACCCTGAAGGAAATCCATGTAGTCATTCTCGCCTAGAAATTGGCGCAACGGATTCCTACTCTGCGCCCCGAAACGGCCTTTCTTGGGCTGGGGTGCACCAGGCATCGTGCCAGGGACGGCGTCCGGGTAATCACTGTACTCATCCATGATTTCCTTCCAAGTCACCCCGTCGGCCAACTTTGCTGCCGCTTCCGACGCGCGGGATTCTTGAATGGCAAAGGAATCTGCGTCCATGGGGAATATGTTTGTGTTTGGAGCCAAAGCTGAGAACAAAATGACTTCGGCGTTCACTTTTCCATCACCCAAAAACTGTTTGCGCTTTTCAGCATGCGCTTTCATCGTTTCCAAAGGCAACGGAGAAGGCAATGTTGTGCCGAAGGAACGGCGTAACTGGAAATGCTCCTTGAATATTTGCATGCTTGGAAAACCCATGACCTGCAAAGCAACTTGCTCATAAGAAATCGGTGACATGGCGTATTCTTTTTTGTCCTCGTCGATCAAAGCCTGCGCCTCTGCCGGAGCCATCAAGGCCCCTTGTGCAATCAATGCCGCGCCAACCTGCGTCCGCAGCTCTAACCAACGCGCCGCCCGCTCGCGAACCACCGGCGTCAACAAAGGCTCCACGACATCCATCAGCTCATCCGTAGAAACCGTATTACCATTCACCGAAAGCGCCGTTCCTTCGGGCAAGCCATCAAATGGTTCCTTAATGGTGGCCGTGGAGTACAACCAACGCATGACTTGAGGCAACAAGAACATTTGCTTCGTCATGGTATCCAGAGAGTAATCCTCTCCAGCTTCTCGACGCTTGATCAATTGATCTGGCATCCCCGCAATCCAGGAATCATAAAGATTACCCTGTTCGGCTCCGCCAAAAATTTCTTTCAGTAAATCCAGTGGCCATTCTTCTGGCTCTGGCGGAAAGAACAGACGCACCAAAACCATATGCCGACGTTTTTCTGCTTGGAAAGATTCTTTGGTGTAACCCATACTTTCGACTTGTTGCCAGAAATCCATGCCGGGGTTCTTCGCCAAAGATTCCGACCGAAGCTTTTCAATTTCCGCATCGACTTCGGCATCCAAGACGTCAATGGGGCCAACAGGAATTCCTGCCATTTCCCTGCGTTCAATCTCTCCTAATGTGAGCAAATTGTTCGTGGCTTGGAAAACGTGGGAAGCGCCTGCAGAGTAAATCAGCGTGCGCTTCCGAGCTTCTTCCTTAGAAATGCCGCCTAAAACGCCCGTGGAATTAACGACGTCGGAGGCAGGATTCGCTAAGGCCACCGGAGCGGTGGGTGCTGAGACATCCAGAGCGGGTGCCTCAGAGGCTGGGGTTTCAACCGAAACAGGAGCATCGGAATCAGAGCAAGCACCCAAGGCCAAAGCCAGGACGCCGGAGAGTAAAACAGTGTGGAAAGGTTTCATGAGGTTTTTCGCAACCAAAATGGAGCATCATTCTACGATGATGGACGGAAACTTTCCTGCTTCTCCTTGTGCTTCGCATTCTCACTGCCTTTCTTCTCGTCATTCCCTTCCTGACAGCCTGCAATCGTCCTCAGGGGTTGCATGTCGGCCAGGCCTTTATTCCCGCGAAAACCCTTGCGCTAGCCGTCCAGGAGCTCCGTACCACGTTCCCCGCTCAAGGAGAGGCTACTTGCCGATGGATTTTGCTTCAAGAAGGCATGGGTCCTGCGGCCATCTTGCATGAACAGCACCCCTTACAAAGTGCCGAGGCCAAGAAAAAAGCGGGCGCCCTGAAAGGACAACTCCAACAAGGTACATCTATGGAGGACCTTTGCATCCTCCATGGTCAAAATCCGGAGCCCCTGCAAAAACAGCCTACCCCGTTTGGCCTAGGTGCACGCATCAGTGCTGCTGTAGCTGATATGGAGCCGGGAGAATGGCGCGGGCCTTTCCTTACTCTGGCAGGCTGGGAATTTGTAGAGCTCATCGGCAGAAATCCGGGGCTCCGAAGCCGCTCGGGAGTGGTCGTCCGCACGCTTGTGGTTGCGGTCGGCAGTTATGAGGATCAAAAGGATGCGCGGGCGCTTTGGAAGACTCTTCCCCTTTCCGGAAATGCGGATATTCTTCGTACATTCCCTCCTGATTTCAGCCACGGGCGGCTTCCCGAATAACTCTCTTCATGCGCATTCTTCTCTCCTTCCTGTGCATCCTCCTTGCCGTTGGTGGCTTGACCTCTCCAGCCTCGGCACAACGAAAGAAAAAACAGAAGCCCTGCACCGTCTGTCAGAACAATCCAAAACTGTATGAAGAACTCGGCATCCATCACGGTCCTTTTGCCTTTGGGCAAAGTAATTCCACCCAACTAGAAAAAGAATTAGTCTGGAAAGCGTATTGGCTCGAAACGCCTCATTTTCGAATTGCACTCGATTTGGATAAATGGAAAATACCTATTTCAGAACGAAAAGCTTATCGAAAGGAACTCGCAGAACTGAAAAAAAAATACCCGAAGGTCAAAGATAAAGCGGCATCCTTAGACCCTTGGTACCGCATTCACCTTTATGGTGAGCGAGCGGAAGCCCTTTATGAGACTTTCTTGAGGCAAACCGGCCGAACTCAAGAAGAATTTGACACACTTCCACCAGAAGATGTTTTCCAGAAAGCCTTTAAGGAAGATTTTGAAGGCGTACTTCAAGACTATGACCTCAAGCATGAAAGGGCAGCCATCTTCCCTGCCTGGTTAGGACTTGGGCGCTACATAGGCCAACCCATGAAGTTTGAGTTGATGCTTTCACAAACTGAGGGCCTCTTCTTGGAGTACAAAAAAATGTACACGGGAATCACGCAACCACGCCCACAGAAGTGGAACAACAAAATCGAAACCATCACCAAAGAAGGGCTGGCGCAACTAAGAACACGCAGTCTCTGGTTTGGAATCTCCGCCGACGCCGAGGAAATCAAGCATGACCAGCACATGCACAATGCCATCCTTCATAATTTGGCCATTAATTTAATGGATGGTTACATGTTGTACCTCTACGACATGCCGATTTGGCTTTCCGAAGGCTACGCCCATTACACACGTCGGAAGAATACCCCAGAGTGGAGTTTCTATGATGCTGGCGAAGGGTCTTCCGGACCAGAAAAAGATGCGAGGGACTGGGCACCTCTTGTACGGAAATATGTCAAAAAGAAAACTGCGCCACCTCTGACCAATTTAATACGCCTCAATGATTATGTAGATTTAGACTTTGAGGCACACCTCTGCTCCTGGTCCTTGGTTGACTTTCTCTTCGCCCAGGATGATGGGAAGTTTGGCCGGTTTCTCACTCAACTCTCGATTCAGCCCAATGGCGCAGGATCTGCCGACGCCCAACGTGATGCCTTTAAAGAAATCTTTGGCTGGACGATTCGCCAAGTGGAAGAAAACTGGAAAGCATGGGTATTAAAAACATACCCAACGCAATGATGCATCGAAAGAACGCGCTTTCCGAAGGCTTCATTATTTATGACACGGAAACCACTGGCATGCCCCCAGGTGCACGACTCGTGGAAATCGGTGCACTAAAAATCAAAGACGGAGAAGTTGTCGATCAATTTGAATCTCTTGTTTGGCCAGAGTGCCCTATTCCGGAAAACGTCATTCGCATTCACGGAATTGACAATCACGCCGTCCGGAATGCGCCCACTGCAGATCAAGTGCTTCATGACTTTTTCTCTTGGGCCAACGGACTGCCCCTCATGGGCCACAATATTTCCTTTGATGCTTCCATGGTGGCCTGCGAAGCACAGCGATATCAAATGCCCCTTCCGTCTTCTCCACTGTTTTGCACTTTAAAAGCAGCCCGGAAATTACTCCGACTAGAATCCCACGCACTTCAGAGCTTAGTGGATGAGTTAAATCTACCACCCTCCACGCATCACCGTGCCGTAGAAGATGCCCGGCATACATGGCATGTCTTTCAGCACATGATGGAACAGTTCGACCCAGAAGAGGTTTTTACTGCAATGGCTCAAGCAAAAAACCTATCGGACCACGGCGTCCAGCCAACAAGAATTTCTCCCTCAAAGCAAGCACTTCAAGAAGCCGCGATGCGCGGCCACTCTGTAGAAATGCAATACAAACTGTCCAATGGCACCCTTGTTCCCCTTTCCGTTACCCCTCGTTTTTTCTGGTCAGGGAAAAGCTCCATTATGATGGAAGCCTTATGCCACCGTGCATTGCACTATAAAACCTACCGGTTAGATCGAGTTCAATCGGCACAGTTCACGGAAATTTCCAAAAAGTGCGTTCCAAAGCGCACGGAATAATACCCATACCCCTCTCTGCTATGATGAGGGGCGTTGCTTAGTTATTCCGCCCTTTTCTTGCAACTTATCCCCTTGGGCTTATCTTAGAAAAACCTCCAGTCATGACTGAAACAGACACCGTAGAGCCAACGACCTCTACTCCAGCAAGCACCAACCCTTCCTTTGATTGGCCTGTCATTGATCCTTCTGAGGATCCGGCCGGCGTAGAGCGGGACGATCTGGAAGAAAAGTACCTTGACCTCAAGGATGAAGTGTGGCGCCTACGCCGCACGCTCAACTTGGATCCTTCCACGGGTGCCATGCCAACCAACGGTGGCTATGCTGCACAAGGTGGTTTCCTTCGTCGTCAAAGCGTTGCCGTCTTTGTGGATGTACAAAACATGTACCACTCCGCCAAAAAGACTTTCGGCACCAACTTGTCCTACGCAAAAATGCTTCGTGCATGTGTCCGCAACCGTCGTTTGGTGCGCGCACAGGCTTACGTCATTGAGCGGGAAGGGATGGAGCAAAACGCTTTCACAGACCACCTTCACTACTGTGGTTTTGAAGTCAGCCGGCGCCCCGTCATTGAGCGTGCCGACGGCACCCGCAAAGCAGAGTGGGAATTGGCCATGTCCATGGACATGATGGCGATGGCAGACAAAGTGGAATCCATCATCATTGTTTCTGGAAACGGCATGTTCGCCGACGTCATCCCTGCCCTCAAGGCTAAAGGCGTCAAGGTAGAAGCTTGTGCGTTCCGCGAAAGCATGTCGGACACCTTGCGCAATGCTGTGGATTGGTACCATCTCCTTGGCGAAGAACATCTTCACGAAGACGTAGAAAAAGACTAGTTTCCTTTCTTGTCGGGTGGCCCCCAGCCGCCCCCTCCAGGCGACCGAATAATAATTCGGTCGCCTTTTTTCAGATCTACACTTTCTCCACAGGACAATCTCTGAGATGGTTGATTCTTTCGCAACAAAGAATCTCGCCCAGCCTGGCCGGCATCACCTCCCTCAGCACCGGGGGCACCTTCCTGTCGACGCGTTCCCGCAACCGTGACACGTGCGTCGGCTAAGAACTCCACCTCTTTGACAAGGCCGTCACCGCCACGATGCCTGCCCTTTCCACCACTTCCTTTTCGGATTCGCAATTGATGCACACGCACGGGGAGTTCCTCTTCCATCACTTCTATCGGCGTGTTACGCGTGTTCGTCATATGGCTTTGCACCACTGAAGCTCCATGGGCTTCGGCACTGGCACCGGCTCCTCCACAGAGTGTTTCGTAGTAGACCGACATACCCTCTTTTGTTCGCAATCCGAAGAGAAAATTATTCATGGTACCTTGACTACATGCTGGAATGGCGTCGAAAAAAAGAGGGCGCAGTGCTTCCATGCAAACATCCACAATACGTTGTGAAGTTTCCACGTTTCCAAGTGCCACCCCAGCAGGAGATTCCGACGCAACCAAGGAACGCTTTGGTAATTTCCACTGCACACAACGCAAAGTTCCACTAGTTTCTGGAAGATGCTCTCCGGCAAGAGATTGCAAAAGATAAAATACCGCGCTGGCAACCACCGCTTGATGCGTGTTCCAAGACCCCGAAACTTGTGGGGAGGTTCCCGAAAAGTCAAACCGCAACTTCCCTGATTTCAAAGTGGTCTTGCATGTGATTTGAGGCGTCTTCGGCCCGTCCAAATGCAAACAGGCCACGGCACTTCCCGCCGGCCACGACCGCAATAAAGCGCGCGTTAATTTCTCTCCATGATCCACCAAGCCTTCCATAGCTTGCACCGTAGATTTCTTCCCAAAACGTTTCACCAATTCTACAAACCGGGTTTGCCCACGACGAAGCGCGGCAATTTGCGCATGGAGATCTCCCTTCGTGGCCTCGGGATCACGGACGACGTCGGCGAACTTCTTCCATACTTCTGCCGACGCCTTCCCTTGACGGATGAGATGTTGTGGCTTGAGACAAAGACCCTCTTCGGTGAGATCCTTCGCCCCCACCATGGAACCGGGCTCTACCCCGCCAATGTCGGCATGGTGGGCACGATTCATCAAAAAACCAACCCGACGGTTGCCTAAAAAGAGAGGGGAAACTACCGTGACGTCATTCAAATGCGTTCCGCCGCGATGAGGGTCATTCAAGATGATGACGTCACCGGATTTGGGAGAAAGGACTTCAAGAATTGCCGGAATCGTGTAATGAGCGCTTCCCAAGTGCACAGGAATGTGAGCGGCATGGGCCACGAGTTGCCCCCGGGCGTCTAAAAGCGCGCAAGAATAATCCAAGCGTTCCTTCACATTGGGGGAAACCGCGGATTGACGCAGAGCCTCCCCCATCTCCTCCGCAACGGAAGCAAACAAATGGCGGAATGCGGTGAGGGGAATCATTGAATACTCAAACATCCCCATGCATCTAGGGTCGCAGTCCACCCAGGGAGGATAACCGTCGTGCCGGAATACTCCGCAATGAGCGCTGGACCCGCAACTTGGGCGCCCGGTTTCATAGATTCTCTTTGAACCCACTTTGCCTTATGGAGCTTCCCTTGACTCCAAAGGGCTCCACGGTCAAAGGATGAGGCAACATGACGCCGAGGTCTTCGACGAACCCATGGATCCAGTGCCGGGCCGTCGGCTTGCACACGAACCGAAACTAAAAGGACTTCGGCCTCTTTGCGAACATAACCAAAACGGCGTTGGTGTTCCGCATGAAAACGGCGAAGTAAATGCGGGCCTTCGGCGAGGGCAAACTCCCCCGCCTGACCTTGACTCCGTAATTCCACCATGCGTTGCACTCGGATGGAACGGGCGGCAACACCTTCGGCTTGGAGTTCTTTCTTGGCCTGCGCAACCAAAGGAGAAAAAAGATTGCGGCGCTCGGCAACCGTCGGCAAGGGACGTAATACGGATTGTTGCAATGTTCTTCGAGCAGGGGCGGAGAGCAAACCTAAAGCCGAGAAAGCACCAGGGTGAGGCGGAATGATGACCGACTTCATCCCCAACCGCTCCGCCATGGAAACCGCATGGAGTCCGCCCGCGCCACCGAATGCATATAGCACTAGTTTGCGTGGGTCGTGTCCGTCCGCTAAGGAGACTTTTCTCAATGCGCGTTCCATGCCCGCCGATGCCACTTCCAACACGGATGCCGCTGTTTGCAAGGTGGACGCCGAAGTCTTCTTCGCCATTTTTTCCATCGTTTGGTTTGCGCCGGAAACATCCAAAGGAAAGTCTCCTCCTAAAAATGCGTGCGGATGCAAATGCCCTAAGACAAGGTGGGCATCGGTCACCGTCACTTGCTGACCTCCTTTTCCGTAACAAACCGGTCCAGGAATGGCGCCGGCAGAATCCGGTCCCACCACCCACTCTCCTGCATGGTCCAAAGAAGCCAAACTACCGCCCCCCGTGCCTACCGTATGCACGGGTAAACCACGTGCAAGCAAAGTCAGCCCGGCAAGTTCCATCGGCTGAAGCGAAAGCTCCCCGGCACCTAAAAAAGCGACGTCCGTGGAAGTGCCTCCCATGTCCAAAGTCAAAATATCCGCATCCCCACGGGCATCGGCCAAACTTCGTGCGGCGGAAAGCCCGCCCACAGGTCCTGACAAAGCTAAGTGAACCGGTTGCGCGGCTGCCGCTTCAACATCGGCGGTTCCCCCATCCGAGCGCATGATTCGCAGAGACGTTTTCTTGCCCCAGTTGCCTTGCAACTGTCTCTCTAAAGCATGAAGCGCAGGGCCAACGACCGATTGCAGTCCGGCATCCGCCCATGTGGTGGTGGCACGTTCAAATTCTCTGTACTCTGGCACCAAAGTAGAAGACAAAGTCACAGGTACCCCCAGGCCTCGTAAGGTCAATTCCAGTTGCTTTTCTTGTTTTGGATTACGAAAAGAGTGCAACAAACAAACTGCAATAGCCTGAGGCTTTTTCTCTTTCACCGCAGACTTCACACGTGCAAGTTCTTTTTGTGTCAATGCTTGGATAATCTTCCCTGAAGCATCCATGCGCGCCTGGACTTCGACCACCCGAGAAGCCGGTTGCACGGGTCTTTGCGGGTTTGGTTTCAAGTCATAAAGAACCGGTCGGTGTTGACGGCCGATGGCAAGTAAATCCCCAAATCCTTGGTTGGTAAGAAAAACCACCCGACCTAATTTCCCCGTCAATAGTGCGTTAGTGGCATGGGTTGTTCCATGCACCATTTCCAAAGGCCCGTTTGCAGGAGGCGACAAAGTCTGAGCCGTTTCCATCACAGCACTCGACGGGTGCTGTGCCGTTGTGGGTCGTTTGCAAACCACAAATCCACCTTGACCATCCGACATGATGGCATCGGTAAAGGTTCCTCCTGTGTCTATGCCTACGCGGTTCATGGGGTATTTAGATTGATTTCCATCAACATAATACGGCAGCACGACTTCACTTTTTCCCTTATACCCAAAGAGTCTTTAATTTTCTCCTTTTCCTTCTTTTAGCTTTGCCTTCTATCCGACCGAGATTTTGACGAAAAAAATAATGTAGTGACTGCCTTAGCTCGCCTAGATGGCGGCTATCACCGAACAGAATCACGCCTTCTGCTTTCCGCGGCAGGCTACCGAATCGATGTACACCTTTTTTATCGATGAACCAAGCCACTTCCCTAGAAATAGACTCTTGCACTCCCCGAGAAAATATCTATTTCGCTTATTCCATGATTGGATGGCAAACGCAAATGGCAGTCCCCAGCATCAATTCCAAGTCGGCCCACCCCTTACCGTCGGCACTCGGGCGCTGACGCCTAGCCCGTCGGGTGCAAAATAGAGCACGTCTCTTTTCGCGATCCTTGCTCATCCGCCACCGCGAAATGCTGCGTTCCTGGCTTCCCCAACATCGTGGCGGAGCCATAGAGTCCATCTTTACGCACCGCATAAAAAGTTAAGCCAAATCCAGGCCGACCATCCTTCCACAATGCAGGTTGCCATCGGGCACCTCGTTCTGCTTGTTCCGTCACCCGCCGCAACGCGTAAAGGCAAGCTTGCGTCGGTGTATCCCCTGCGCGCATCCGCTCAACGACCAGCCATGAACCTCCGGACAAAATGGCGGCCTCTCCACGCCCCGTGGCGCCGGCGCTTCCAATTTCATTGTCACAATAAAGCCCGCAACCAATCAAAGGGGAATCTCCGATGCGGCCCGGAATTTTAAAAGCCAAACCACTGGTGGTCGTGCAACATCCCAAGCTGCCGTCGGGTGCCAGAGCAGAACAGTGAATGGTACCCCAAGGCCGCGCCTCACCTTGCAAGATTGGGTCCGCTGGATTGACATCACCGAGCGGCCAGAGCCGGTCATCCTCCGTACGGTTCGCCAACCATTTTTGCCAAATTTTCCGCGTGCGCTCAGTCAACAATTCTGTTTCTTTAAAACCTTGCTCTAAAGCAAAATTCTTTGCGCCAGGCCCCACCAGATTTATGTGATCGGTGCAGTCCATCACGCGCTCCGCCACCTGTGCAGGGTGCAAAATATCTTGAATACAACCGACCGAGCCCGCGTTGTGCGTGGGGCCATCCATGCAGGCGGAATCCAAAGTGACCCGTCCGTTTTCATCGGGCAAACCACCTAAACCAACCGACAAATCATTAGGATCTTTTTCCACAAGGCCGACGCCCTGCACGGCTGCGCTCACCGGGCGTAGTTTTTGCTCTAGCATCAACTTCACGGCCAAGGCCGTAGCCCCCATGCCATTTCCCGAAGAAATAGCCACCGTCTTTCCGGATGCCCGATGAGGGGAATCTTTCTTTTCCGTCGCAATAACCGACGCCGGCAAGAAGGATGCAAGAGCACCTGCACCGACCGTTTTCAAGAGACGTCGGCGGGTGGGCATTTTGGGGGAAGATGGCTTCGACATGGAAACACTCTAGCCTCTTGCCCCTCAAAAAAAGAATGATCCCACAGCCATCGAGGGGATGAACTTGAGAAAAGCGCGAAGCTGACTCAGGGTCTCGTCACTGCAGGATCCCAACTAAGACGCTATGAGCCCCGCAGAGGTTCCCAGAATAATTCGTGGATGGCGGGAGCGTCTAATTTGTCCACCTCAACCGTCCCTGACCACCCAGCATCTTGGAAATCGCCCTCAAAAACCGCCGTTGGGAATTTCACTCGCACTTCCTCTCGAACAGCCGTGCGCGCGAAAGAAAGAAATACCGGAATGCGCATGCGCGGGATGACTTCTTGCACGCCGGCATCATCCGCAGCTTTTGCCGTTGCGCCACCATAAGCACGCATAAGCCCACCCGTTCCTAATTTCACACCACCGAAATAGCGGACGCAAACCGCACCCACCCGAGAAAGAGAACGGCCCTCTAACACTTGGAGCATAGGCCGACCTGCCGTTCCTCCCGGTTCTCCGTCATCCTCAAAGCGATAAGCCTCTTGAATCCTCCACGCCCAACACCAATGCCTTGCTTTGGGATGCTCAGCTTTTACTTGCTCAAGTTGCTTTGCAAAAACCTCTTCTTCCTCCGCTAAAAAAACCCACGCCAAAAATCGAGAACCTCGGTCTTCATGCTCTCCGTAACCTACTTTGTCAGGAATCCAAATGGGCATCAGGAATCCCGAAAGAGTGCCGCTGTTTTTTGCTTCACCTTTTCCGGAATTGCATCGGCATGTGTCATCACCGCACCATTCAAAACATGAGCCCAAGTGGATTCACCAAGCGCGCAAAGAGAAGGGACGGCGGCACGCACTAAATCTGCAACCACCGACGCATTTTTTTGCGCCACGGCAATGACTTCGGCAACATCCACGTCTCCATGACTCGGATGCCAACAGTCATAATCCGTCACCATAGCGAGCGTACAAAACTCCATACCTGCTTCTCGTGCCAATTTTGCTTCGGTTCCATTCGTCATACCAATGAGCTTGCATCCCCAAGAACGGTAAAGTTGAGATTCCGCCAACGTAGAAAACTGTGGACCTTCCATCGTGACGTATGTCCCACCTTCATGCATCTTTACGGGAAATTCCTGGCTCACCGTAGCCATGCATTGCACCATCGACGGAGAAACGGGGTGGGCAAACGGAACATGCGCCACAAGGCCATCTCCAAAAAAAGTCTGCCGACGCTGCGTGGTACGGTCCACGAATTGATCCGGTAAAACAAAATCACCGGGTGCGTATGCATCACAAAGAGAGCCGACCGCGGACACCGACAAAACGCGTTCCACCCCCAGCATGCGCAAGGCGTAGAGATTGGACAGGTACGGCACTTCCGTTGGCGTAAGAACATGCCCGACCCCATGCCGCGGGAGAAAAGCGATCGGTGCGCCGGCAATTTCCCCGGTCATCACTTTGCCCGACGGCGCCCCCCATGGTGTAGAGATTTCTCGCTCTTGGCAGTTTTCTAAACCCGCAAGGCCATAAACCCCACTGCCGCCAATCACGCCCAACCGGGCTAACCCCACGGACTACTCCGTGGCTTGTCATCATCTTTCCGACGTGGTGGTCGGGGGCGCTCAGAGCGCTGCTTCCATGGATTGTCTTCGTCTCGCTTTGGCCGGTCGTCCCGTGTCTGTCGGTCCTCTCGCCTTGGCCGATCCTCTCGCTTTGGCTGGTCCTTACGATCTTCCCGCCAAGAACGACTGCGATCATCCCGCTCTCCTTGATAAGCAGGTCGACTTCCTTGGCCCACGCGATCCTTCCAAGCAGGTCGCCCTTCTTG
>JAPKBM010000077.1 GCA_026421205.1 Planctomycetota bacterium | reverse complement strand
ACCCAGTGCAGTCACCCAAGGCTGCAATTGCATTTCGGGAAGATGCAAAAAGTACCAACGCGTCCCCATGGTCAACTCCACAGCTTCGGCATCCACGGCATCGACACCGGGATTAGCTTGCGCATAGGGGGCACCCAAGCCTTCGTACTCTGCAAAATCCAAACCAATAAACATGGACTGGTTTTCCATGAGAAACCATTCATACTGAATTCCGAAGGAAGAAAAACCATCCACTTCATAAACGCTCTCTAGATTTTGCGTAGTGGTGGTGTCCACGGTCGTCGAGGAATTTAACGTGTCCTCCAAGGGTGAAATACCCACGGGGTCATCCATACCCATATGAATGGAAACACCCTGAGGGCCATGAGTATTGTCATGAGGGGCAGCAACACAAGCGCCAAGCACGAGGGCCAAGGAAGAAATGAGGACTACTTTCATCGGGGAGATTCTTATGAGTGTGATTGACGAGGAAATCCCGCCGAAACCAAAGAGGAAAATCAGCCCCACTTCCCCCTCTTTTTTTAGATTATTTCCGGCTACCAAGTCCGAAGGTCCACCAAAGCGGCCCCATCTTGCACCCGAGCAAAGATCGGAGGCGTCCCCTGCCGAAGCAAGGCCACAAGGCCTTCAGCCGAAGTCCCCTTTTTTATAATTTTCAGCCCCAGGCTGGGGATTTCTTCTGTAGGAGAAGCCCCACTTCCTACTTTTGAGGCACAGGAAACCGTCTCCAATTCAAAATCTGAGTCCACGTGCAACAAAAATTCGCCTGCCTCCTTTGCCATTGCCGTTAAATCATCCACGGTCAATCCAAGCCGACGCAGAGAGGGCACACGACACCGGGCTTCCTCCTCACCTAACGCATGCAAGGCTAAGGTCGCTTCAAGAGCCGCCAACAGAGTCTTGTCTAACCGTAAACAGCGCGCCAACATGCAACGGCGCAACTTTTCCACCAGCGGGCGCGCACCCACAATCAAACCTGCTTGAGGCCCCCCGAGTAACTTATCACCACTGAAGGTGACTAAATCACAGCCACCCTCCACGGCAGAGCGGACTGTGGACTCTTTCGCCAAGCCAGGAAGTTCGGCACCACACAAAATCCCCGAACCAATGTCATAAACAAAGGGGACCGCATGCTTTTTACATAACGCTGCCAGCTCTTCCACCGACGGCTCCCCCGTAAACCCCTCAACGCGAAAATTGCTCGTATGCGCTTTGAAGACACAAGCCACATCAGGGTCGGCCAACGCCTCTTCATAGTCATGCAAGTGCACACGATTCGTCGTGCCGACCTCGAGCATTGTGGCACCAGCGGCCTTGACGACTTCGGGCATCCGATAGCTCCCACCAATTTCCACAAGCTCCCCACGCGCCACAATTACCTTTTGCCCGCGGGCCAAGGCAAAAAGAGCTAAGAGAACTGCCGACGCATTGTTGTTGACCATGAAAGCGGCCTCTGCCCCGGTTAACGCCGTCAAGGCATCTTCTCCACCCGCGCCACGCCGACCGCGCTTCCCGGTTTGTAAATCCATTTCTACCGGAGTGGCCTGGGCCGCTTGGGCTGCGGCGGCCACGGCCTCAGGGGCCCAAGGCGCGCGCCCCAAATTGGTGTGCAACACCACCCCCGTCCCATTGCGGACTTCTTGAAGCGAGATTGCAGGAACTACATGGAGGGCGTCGGTGATCTCCTGCCAGAAGGCCTCGTCCAATTCCCGCGGAGTTCCAGCAAGACAATCCTGCCGAAGGCGGTCCAAAGCCCGGGAAAGACATAGCCGAAGAGCCTCCTGGCTGACAGTGGGAAGGCCTCGGCGCGCCGCCTCTTCAAAAAGGCGATTCATCGGAGGAATGGGAGGCAAGCCGGACGAAGAAGTCACGCAGTCATGGTAGCTCTTTCCCCGACCTCCTAGAATCAGTCCGTGAGCAAAACGGCTTTTTCACCCCAATTCCGATGGGAGCTTCTCCCCGGCCAATCCGCCGCCCGCGATGCCCTGGCCAAGGACCTTTCCCTGGACCCCATCGCCGCGCAAATCCTCCTGAACCGGGGCCACGACACGCTCCCCAAGGCAAAAGACCATTTGGATTTGAGTCTGCGCAAGCTTCCCGACCCAAAGCGCTTGCCGGACTTCGGCATTGCCATGGAAGTGATGGATGAAATTCTGGAGCACAAGCATCCCGTGCTCATTCACGGCGATTATGATGTCGATGGCACTTGCGGATCCGTTTTGCTTCACGCACTCTTTGAACGCCTCGGTCTACCCGTGAGTGTATTCATTCCGGATCGCGTCGGCGATGGCTATTCCTTTAGTGAGAATTCCTTTCAAGCCATTGAGAAAGCGCAAGCGAAATTGGTGGTGGCCGTGGACAATGGAACCACTGCGTTTGAGCCCATGAAGCGCCTGCGGGACATGGGCATTCGCACTCTGGTTTTGGACCACCACCCACCCGGAAAAGAACGCCCTGTTTGTGATGCTCTCATCAACCCTTGGACCACGGTCAAAGATGACGACCCCGTCTTTCCCTGGTTTTGCGGCGCCGGCATTGCGTGGCTCTTTGCTTGGGGGTTGCTGCGGCATGCATACCATGACCAAGAGCTCACCGAAGACACCCGACGATTCCTTATGGACTCCATGGGTTTGGCCGCTATCGCCACCATTGCCGATTCGATGAAGCTAATTGGGCCAAATCGTGCTCTCGTGCAACATGGGCTTGCCACAATTCCTCAATCTTCTTTGCCTGGCTTGCGCGCTTTGGCTCATGCCTTGGGTTTTGACAAGAAAGCCCCGACATCCACCGACATCAGTTTTCGCATTGCGCCTCATCTCAATGCAGCCGGCCGTATGAATCAGGCAGCATTGGCCTTCCGTGTCTTGGCCACCAACCAGCTCCGAGAAGGCGTTCAACTTGCTGAACAACTCAAAGAGCTCAACGTTCTACGCCAAGGGGTCCAAGCGGAGGAACTCCAAGCGCTCTTACCTCAAGCAGAAGTCCAACGAGAATCTGGGGACAAAGTCGTCTTCGCGGGCCGGCCGGAATCTCAATTCGGAGTCCTGGGCGTCGTCGCTGCAAAAATCCAAGAAGCCACCGGACTCCCCACGCTTTTATGGGCCGAATGCGCACCGGGAGTCGCTCGGGGAAGTGCACGTGGGCCAGCGGGAACCCACTTAGTCAAAATCATGGACGGCGCTGAGGATCACCTTGAGGGCTATGGGGGGCACGCCGAAGCCGCGGGCTTTCATTTCTCTCCAGAAAATCACGAAGCACTCCACCAAGCTCTTCGGGCGTCGGCCGACGACCTCCCCGAACCCAAGCCACCTACATTGACGGTGGACATGGAAGTGCATCCATTAGAGATTACGCTCAAGACACTGCGCGCCATGGAACGCTTGGAACCCTTCGGCAAGGGCTTTGCTTCCCCCCTCTTTTTGACTCGTGGGCTCACCCTTTTAAAAGACCCCCGTTCCATGACTGAAGGCCGCCACGCTTCTTTAGAATTAGAGAAGGACGGACAAAGTGTTCGCGCCGTCGGCTTTAGCCTTGGGGACCGTCTTCTCCACCTTCACGCGGGGGATTGCGTGGACCTAGTCTTTCAAGCTGTTCGTAATGAATTCCGCGGTCGTGTCACCGTAGATTGGCACATCCAAGATTTCCGCACCTCCACCTCGTGATGATTCTCTTCAAGCTTCCCCTCCGCGGGATGCGACGCCTGTATGACTGGATGATTGCCTTTGCAGATAAGCCGCAGGCAGAGCGTGCCTTGTTTGGCCTTTCCTTTGCCGAAGCATCTTTCTTTCCGCTGCCTCCGGATCCTTTGCTCCTCATCATGGGTGCCGCGCAACCGCATAAAGCTTTGCGCTTTGCTTTGGTCACAACGGTCGCTTCCGTTTTGGGCGCGCTTTTAGGTTGGTGGATTGGCGCTTCGTTCATGGATGTGATTGGCGAGCGTATCTTGGACCTTTATGACGCGGACCGCCACATCTGGAACAAAATTGAATTGTGGTATGCGGAGTATGGAAACCTTGCCTTGTTAATGGCCGCACTCACCCCCATTCCTTTTAAAGTGTTCACGATTGCCAGTGGTGCTTTGAGTTATGCGCTCCTTCCGTTTCTAGGGGCAAGCTTGCTCGGAAGAGGTTTGCGCTTCGGGGTGGAAGGCATCCTCCTTCGCCATTTTGGCCAACCGATTCTCAAGTGGATGGAACGCTGGTTCAATTGGGTTGCCATCGGCTTTACCCTCATTCTTGTTGGTGGCTTTGTTGCTCTAAAATGGATCTTATGAAGAAAAGTCTTTTGGTTATTGATGGGACCGCGCTGGCCTTTCGTGCTTTTTTCGC
>JAPKBM010000076.1 GCA_026421205.1 Planctomycetota bacterium | reverse complement strand
AAGATTGGGGAAGGTCCAGGGGCACGTCCACGCAAAAGCCCACTCCTTTCTTTGCCGCGCTGGCCGCATGCAGTTTCCCGACGTCATCCAACAAGGGAATTGGGTCAAAAGACTCCGGGCGAAGTTGAGTTCGCCCAGCTTCCATTTTTGAGAGATCTAAGACATCGTCGAGGAGGGTCAAGAGCTCTTTCCCACTCCGATGGAGAGTGGACATCCAGTCTTTCTGCTCTGCGGTGAGTGGGCTGCGAAGGACAAGTTCTGCCATCCCTAAAACGCCGTTCATAGGCGTCCGGATTTCGTGACTCATGTTCGATAAAAATTGTTGTCTTGCGCGAGACACGTCTTCATGGCGGTAACGGTATTCAAAAGAAGTGGATAATATTTTTCCTGCTCGACGTGCGCTGGAAAGGCAAAAAATAAAGTAAACCAGAGCAACTCCTGCCATGGCATTGTCTAAAAGGACGGGACTGCTGCAGAGCCAAAGTGAAGGTAGAAGGAGCATGCCACAGGAAAAAGCAAGAAAGCTTTTCAAGTGAGCGGAGAGCGTCACCACCCCTGCCGCAGTGATTCCGGCCAGAATCATCATCAAGAAGGTGCGAATGGGGACGGAGGCTTGGGGCATCAGGGCCAAAGCGCCCACGCTCCAAGTGAGGGTGCAGGCAAAAGTGCCGATTCCATGGCGCAGAAGATCGGCCTGATTGGGGTCACGCTCCCCACGATTGTCAAAAAACCAGGCAAAACCGGCCCGAAGTCCACAGGCCACAGTCATGGCGCCCGCCCAGGCGGTCATCATCCAAGCATCAAAAACTTGGGCGAGAAAGCCCGCGGCGAGATAGTTGGCGAGCAGGTGACCCATAATGGCGTTGGGTTCCTGCTGGTAGAGCGCGGCAATGCGGTCGGCTTGAAGTCGCCGCGAGAAGGGGGAAGGTGTGTGATTCCGCCGTTTCACCGGTTTGGCCGCCGAATGGGGCGGGGGACGGGAATGGGAATCGGAATAGGCATTGGCTTCCATGTCATGATGTTTCTACATCGGTCAGTTACTCCATCTAACTAAAGTCCTATGACTTGTATGCTTTCCTTTGCGCTTCTCCTCTTCCCTTCGCTCTTACAACAGGGCCTCCCCTACGCCCCTCATCCCACTCGCCCTGTAGTTGGCGAGGCGCGGCAATTGGATCAGCTTTGGGTTGCGTTGGAGCCATCCTGGGCCAGGGCTTGGATGGACGGCGCGGACCTCCGACGGACTCCTTTGCACCAGAGAAATCGTTTTTTGCAAGCTGAGTTGGGGTGGTCGGATTCAGAGCTCCGCCAATGGATTCATGATTCCTCCTCGGTTTCGCACTGGTCTTGGGAATTGAAGAAGAATGACCGAATCTATGCCGGGGGGACCCAAGCTTTTACTCCATACCGTTGGACTTCCTCGGGTGCTGTCCAAGATCAATCCGTTTTGGTGGATTTTAATGTGGAGGTTGCTAGTAATTCTGTGGTTGCCGATCCAGTTTTTTCAACGATGGGAGCGGGCGCAAGCTTGGGGGTTCAATTTTCCCCCGTTCCTGGGAAAGGTTGGATGGCAGAGTTTGCCCTGGTCGTCTCTGCTTTGGACACCACCGAAAAAATTGAACTTGCTCCTGCGAACATGAGAGGGAAGCATCGGATTCAAGTGCAACTTGCCGAAGTCGGCGGAAAAACCTTCTTGGAAAATGGAGTTTCCCTCTTTCAGTTTCAAACCCCTGGCGAGGATGCCTTATGGACTTTGAAGATTGCCACCGATACCCCTGCGCGCCCAACGTTCTTTCCGTTGTCGGAAGACATGTGGTGTGTGGATGCCCCACGCCTTCCTGTTTGGACGACGGAGGCTCTTATTCGGAAATGGGAAACGTCCATGATTTATATGGATGCGGACGGCCCTCTTATTTTCATGACCGAAGAGGATGCGACGCAGGCGGCAATCGATTGGGGTCAACCTGTTTATAACTTGCCACATCAAGTTCATTTCACGGAAGGGAACCAAGATGTCATTGTTTTCCAAGGCCCTCTCCTTTTCGGAAGTCAACTTCATCTTGCTTTGGGGACAGAGACAGAGGCACTCGTCGACTGGGATGCCGAAATTGCCCAAGGCGCAAGGATTATGGATCCGGAATTCCAAAGGTTATTCAGTGGTTTGGTCGGAACTTTTCAAGCGATTTCCGGCGCTGAAGGAATAGACGTTGAAGCACATTTGGACTTTGCGTGGACCTCAGCCATCACCTTCGCCTCTACGCGGGACATTCAGGTTGCCGGAAGAATCTTGGGGCAAATGGGTGGGGATGCCCCGGCTCCCACACAAGAGTCCTTATGGATTCCTGTTGAATTCCCCCAAGCATTTCGCATTCCATTTCAAGGCACTTTCCAGGGAAGTCCGGCCTCCGTTTCTTCTTGGGCAACCTTGCCCAGCAGTGAGTCTCAGGGCGCGCTACAAAGAAGACTCACGGTGAAGTTCTAACTCATACTCCGCGCGGGGAAGTATCCTGCTTCCGCATGCTTTCCCTTGCGCCCCTTCTCCTCTTTGTTGCCGCAATTTTCCAAGCGGACGCACTTCCGCCCGAGCATCTTGTTCCGCAGACCCCGGCCCTGAGTCCCGATGGGGCACAGGTGGCTTACTCTCACCAAGGAGATCTCTGGGTGGCTAGCGTGGCGTCGGGATTGGCAACTCGTTTGACCGCCCACCCTTCTTATGACGGTCATCCCCATTGGTCTCCCGATGGCTCTCGGATTGCATTCACATCCAATCGGCATGGAAACGCGGACATTTTTGTTGTCGCAGCATTGGGGGGGTCGGTTCAGAGGTTGACTTGGCATGTTGAGTCCGAAACCTTGCACGGTTGGTTGGATGCAGAAACGGTCCTCATGGGCGCCACAAGAGATCGGTGGTATTCTCGTTATGGTCGAGACCAAGGGGTATGGTCCATTTCAGTTCAAGGAGGAGATCCACAGCTCATGGGGGATTTTTCAGCCCAGCGCGTTTGTGCATCTACCGATGCCCGCTATCTGATTTATGAACGCGGTTCTGGAGATGTACGCCGACGGGCTTACCGCGGCTCGGCGGCGAGCAATCTTTGGGTTTATGACCAGGAACTTCAAGAGCATCGGCGTCTGACAAAGCGTGACGGCAATGACATGATGCCGCAAATTTCTGCGGATGGACAACGTGTCTTTTTCCTGTCCGATGCGCAATGTGTGGGGAATGAACAAGGGCGGGAGATGACGCTTTGGGAAGTCCCTTTCGCTGGGGGAGAGGCTCAATTTGTTTCTTCGGAGCCTGGAAACTCTTACCGAAGCTTGTCTTTAAGTGCTTCGGGAAACGCGATGGTTTCGGTTGGACAAAGAATGGACTTGATCCATTTTCCTTCCAAGTTAGTGCAGATTATTTCAGTTTATGGTGCGGTGGACGGGGGGCAGCCTCGCTTTCAAAACGTGACGCGCACAAAAGGCGCAAAGGAGTTGGCAGTTTCTCCGGATGGAGAAATGGTGGCCTTTTCCGCAAAGGGTGACATTTATGTGATGCGCAATCATGAGGACATTCGTCGGGCCGTTCGCGTGACGACCCATCCGGCTCCGGACGCGAATCCCGTTTGGTCGAAAGACGGGAAAAGTATCTGGTTCGAAAGCGAGCGGGATGGCAATGGCGAGATTTATTCTGTGACGCCAGAACAGGAGGACGAACCCTTCTATCAGTCTCGGGCCTTTGCATTGCGTCGGCTTACAGAGACGCCCATAGACGAGTCTGGTTTTTTAGTTGCACCGGATGGCAAGAAGGCCGTTTGGGTGCAAGGAAACGGTACCTTCGTGCTAGGTGATTCTGAAACTCTGGTCGTTTCTCGCATTTTGCATCAAGGTTTTGATGCACCCAGCGTGGAGTGGTCCCCAGATTCCGCTTGGCTGGTGTGGTCCGTGGCGAATGATGATTTCAATGAAGATGTTTGGCTGGCGCGCGCGGAGATTGAGGGCTTGGACGAGCATGTTCCTGGGGTAAAGCCTTGGAATTTATCTTCGCACCCGGATGACGATACGGCACCTCATTGGTCGCCCGACGGCCGAAAGATTGTTTTCACCTCTCGGCGTCGGATGTTGGATGAGACTGATGTTTGGGTTGCTTGGTTGCGTCGTGAAGATGTAGAGCGAACGGAGCGAGAGCGCCTTGAAGCCGAAGAAAGAAAGGAGAAGGCGGAAGGGAAGGAAGATGAAAAAGAGGATGAAGATGATGAAGAGGATGAAGATGAGGACGAGAAGGAGGAAGAGGACGTGATGGACCCCATCCAAATTGACTTTGAGGGCTTGTCGCAGCGAATCCACCGTTTG
>JAPKBM010000029.1 GCA_026421205.1 Planctomycetota bacterium | reverse complement strand
GCAGATTCTTGCGTCATGCATACTACGATTGTCTCTCTTGCAGAACGCCACGCGGACCTCTTCACTCGGTATGGAGAATCCACTTGGATGACCCATACCCAACAATTAGCTCAAAGCCACGCCGATGCACTTTCCGACCTCTTTCAACATGATGTCGAAGACCTCCTTCGCCCCCTCCACGGGGACACGCTGAAACATGCCTGATCTCACACTCCAAGGTCTTGACCTTTTCGCCGACCGCATCCAAACCGAACTTGCTGCTGTGTTGCAATGCTCGAAAGATCGGATTGCATTGGATCGTCCACGCGCAGAAGACCATGGAGAATTTGCTCTGCCATGCTTTCGCTTTGCCAAGGCTGCAAAAAAAAGTCCGGTGGAGCTCGCTGGGGGACTTGCGGAAAGTTTGCGTATTGCCGACATTACTGCCTCCGCGGTGGGCCCCTTTTTGAATTTTAAAATCTGCCCCATCGCTTTGGCGCGACGCATCACCGAAGATGCGCGGTCCGATGCTTGGGGAAAACGCGCCTTAGGTCGGAAAACCTTGGTGGAGTACTCTTCGCCCAATATTGCCAAGCCCATGCATGTTGGTCACCTAAGGTCCACCATTTTGGGAGCTGCGCTAGCACGACTGCACGAACACCTTGGTCATGAGGTCGTTCGCATCAATCACATTGGAGACTGGGGATCTCAGTTTGGAAAACTTGTCGCTGGATGGCGTCGGTGGGGAGAGGAGAATGAATTTAAAAAGGATCCCATCGGCCACCTTCTTGCGCTGTACGTGCGCTACCACAAAGAAGAGAAAGAAGACGAAACACTTCCAGCTGACGCCAAGGCTGCTTTTCAAGAGTTGGAATCCGGACAAGAAAATGACACGCGGAAATTATGGGCGCGCTTCACATCGTTCTCTCTGCGAGAGTTTGACAAGGTCTACCAACGCCTTGATGTGAAATTTGATTTAGTTCGCGGTGAGTCTTGGTATGAAAGCAAATTAGCTGACGTTGTCGATTGGCTCAAAAAGTGCCAAGTACTCCAAGAAGATGATGGTGCGCAAATCGTGGACCTTTCCTCCGAAGGAATCAAAACCCCTTGCCTTGTTTTGACCTCACACGGAACCACCCTTTACGCAACAAGAGATCTTGCTGCGGCATGCTCCCGATGGGAAGAATTCTCCTTTGACCGCTGCTTGTATGTGGTTGGGGCAGAACAAACCCTGCACTTCAATCAATTCAAGGCCGTCCTTAAAAGATGCAATGCGGACTGGTGGAACCGAATTGAGCACATCCCCTTCGGCCTCATTCGTTTCGCTGAAGGAAAACTGTCTACAAGGGAAGGCCGTGTGTTACGCCTTGAAGAAGTCCTGGATCGCGCCGTGGAATTGGCGGCGGAAATTATTCAGGAAAAAAATCCGGACTTGAAGAACAAAGAGGTCGTCGCCGAACAAGTGGGTGTCGGCGCAATTATTTTCCACGACCTCAAACATCAACGGCAAAAAGACGTTCTCTTTAATTGGAAAGAAGTGCTCAGTTTTGAGGGGGACACAGGACCTTACCTGCAGTACACGCACGCGCGATGCTGTAGTATTTTGCGAAAGTCGGAAAACGGCGTGCCTGAATCATTCGATGCCGATTTGCTCACCGACGCAAATCCGCTATTGGTTGCACTCGGACGATTCCCCGATGCTATTTTGGATGCCGCGGAAAAAAGAGAGCCCACAATTTTATCCCAAGCACTTTTGAAAATCGCCGCAGCGGGAAACTCTTTTTACCGTGAACACCGGGTACTAGGAACTGGAGATGAGCAGTTAGAAGGCGCAAGACTAGCCATCATTGATTCACTTCGAAACACGCTTCGCATTGGTCTTGGAATCCTTGGTGTCCCTGCACCGGAGGAAATGTAATCATGACATCGGCACCTCCACTTGACTTGTCCAACTACTTAAGAGACGTTCCGGATTTCCCAAAACCCGGCATTGTCTTTAAAGACATCACCCCACTCTTGGCCGACCCTGTGGCCTTTAGCACCGCAGTCGATCGCTTAACCGAAGCTATTCGCCCGTACAATCCCACGCACATTGCAGCGGTAGAATCCCGCGGCTTTCTTTTTGCGGGCGGCATGTGTGAACGTCTTCAAGCTTCTTTCATTCCTTTGCGTAAAGCAGGGAAACTCCCCTGGAAAACCTTTTCGGAAAGCTATGACCTGGAATACGGGGCCGACCACCTAGAGGTCCATACCGACGCGGCAGCCCCGGGGGACCGTGTTGTCTTGATTGACGACTTACTCGCTACCGGCGGAACCGCCGAAGCCTCGCTCCATTTAGTCCGTCGGACCGGGGCCGAAGTAGTTGCAGCATGCTTTGTAGTGGAGTTAGACTTTCTCGGTGGACGAAAACGACTTCACGGAATCCCTGTGCATAGTCTGATTTCCATTGCCGATTAGAATCACAGCATGAGCGTTACTGACCCCCCCGCGGAAACTGGACCTGAGCCAACTCCTACCCAGGAGCTTTGGCAGGAATTCCAGAAGACGCAAAACCCTGCAATAAAAGGGGAGCTCGTGGAGCGCTATCAACAAGTCGTCCGTTATGTTGCGGAACGTATGGCCTCCAACCTTCCTCGGTCCGTAGACGTAGATGATCTCATCCAAGAAGGCACATTCGGTTTGATGGACGCCATTGACAAGTTTGACCTGGATCGTGGCATCAAGTTCAAGACTTATTGCAGCACACGGATTCGAGGCGCAATCCTGGACTCTCTCCGCGGGCAAGACTGGGCACCTCGTCTGGCAAGATCCAGAGGAAAGCAAGCAGAAAAAATTCGGGTTCGGTGGATTGCCGACAAAGGAAGAGAGCCTTCCAATGACGAGCTAGCCAAAGAAATGGAACTTAGCCTCTCCCAAGCTTCTCGAGCCAGAAACACGCATGCGATGCTAAACCTTTCTGACCGAAGAATGCCTACGGGTGGAGAAGATGCCCCCCCTGGTATTGAAGGTTTAGGAAAAGCAGCCGGAGACAATCCGTTGGATGCCGTGAACCGCAAGGACCTCATGGAAGTCATCACGGAATCCCTCAATGAAAAAGAACGTGCCATTTTGCACTACTACTATATTGAAGGTTTGACCCTCCGGGAAATTGGCGCGACTATGCACCTCACGGAATCTCGTGTCTGCCAAATTCATGGCAACGTCATCAAGCGCCTCCGCGAAAAGCTCCAAGGATCCGCTGACCAATTCGGCATTTAATGCAACCTTTTTTCCGTATCCAGCGCGTGGCTGAATGCGCGTCTACCAGTGACGAGGTGAAAAAATGGGTAAAAAAAGAAGGGGTACAAGCAAACGGCCGGCTTCTCGTCACGCAACATCAAACTGGAGGACGCGGACGTCGGCAGCCTGATTGGTGGAGCGGCTCACCCCATGAGAACTTGGCTTTTTCCTGCGCCATTGCCCCACCACCTCGGCCGGCAGAAAGCCTTGGGCTCCTCGCCGCCGTTTCCATGGCCGACGTTTTGGCTCCTTTGGTTTCTGCCGAAGTCGCTCTCAAGTGGCCCAATGACATCTTACTGAATGGCAAAAAAGTTGGTGGACTCTTGGCAGAAATCCCCGCCACGGATGGCCCTCCCATTGCTATTTTAGGAATTGGAGTCAATGTTGGGCAAGCTCCCCCTCAGGAGATAGCCCCCTATCCCACGACCTGCGTTGCCCACCACACGAAATATTTGCCGAAACCGGAGGCTATTCTCAATACGTGGATGGCAACCTTCAGGGAAAAACTCCTCCATTATCAGGCAATGGGACCCCATAACTTTGAAGCCGAGTTCCTGCGCTATCTACGCCAAGGGGCCCCCTTCGGAGTCCACGAATCTCGCAGTGGAATCGCTGGCGATTTGTTAGAATTCTCGATTCGCGAAGGGCTGACGTGGGGTTCAAAACACAATCCCACAACACAACCACTCGGTTGGATTGCCACGCTTCACAAACTTAAGAAACCTACACCATGACTCGCACCGACGGCCGTACCTCTGACTCTTTGCGCCCCATGCGCTTCACGCGTAATTTCATCAACTCGGCCGCTGGCGCAGTGCTGGTTGAAGCTGGGGAAACGCGCGTTCTTTGCACCGTGAGCATCGTCCCTGGTGTACCCAATTGGATGCGTGGAAAGAAAGAAGGCTGGCTCACGGCAGAATACGCCATGTTGCCAGGATCTGTGGAAGGCCGAAAACGTCGGGAGTTCCCGCACAAAGACGGCCGAAGCGTAGAAATTCAACGATTGATTGGCCGCGCACTTCGTGCCGCGCTGGATTTCCGTTCTTTTCCGGACATCACCCTGGCCGTGGATTGTGACGTCCTTCAGGCCGATGGAGGCACACGTTGCGCATCCATCACCGGAGCCATGATTGCTCTGGAAGATGCGCTTAAGAAGTTAGATTCAGAAAAACAGTTGGTCTCTTGGCCCCTCAAAGACCGCGTGGCTGCTGTTTCCGTCGGCTTAGTTCATGACGAAACACTTTTGGATTTAGATTACAGTGAAGATTTCGCCGCCGATGTCGACATGAATGTCATTGGCACCGCATCCGGAAAAATCATTGAAGTGCAAGGTACAGCCGAAGGAGAACCGTTCTCCAGAGATGCCTTCAACCAATTGCTCGACCTTGGCATGAAGGGGGTCCGTGAGCTCACTCAAATGCAGGAAGAAGTTCGGATAGAAACGGTTCAAGCGTGACCCAAGTTATCTTTTTAGCCTCGGGCAACGAGAAAAAATTGGCTGAGCTTCGCACCTTATGCGTGGACCTTCCTGTCAACATTGTTGGACCCGAATCTCTCTCGCACACTTTGCCTGAAGTTGAGGAAGACCGACTTACTTTTCTCGGCAACGCGCAAAAAAAAGCGCTCGCTGCCGCACAATTCATTGCGGAGCACCTCGGCCCGAATGTTTGGGCCCTCGCGGATGATTCGGGCCTTTGCGTGGATGCCTTGGACGGAAATCCGGGTGTCTTCTCGGCACGTTATTCCGGTATTTTGGGTGCAGAACAAGACTCTGCCAACAATGCTCATTTACTAGAACAACTCAAAAACACCCCAAAAGGTAAACGGCAAGCCTCATTTCACTGTGTCATTGCCGTGGCACAGGCTGGAAAAGTGCTCTTTCACACAGAAGGTCGCGTGGCTGGTCATATCCTGGAACAGGCTGATGGAAATGCTGGCTTCGGCTACGACCCACTTTTTTATCATGAGCCATCTGGCTGCACCTTTGCCCACCTTTCCAGCACAAAAAAATCCCTCGTCAGTCACCGTGGCCAAGCCGTAGCACTACTTCGGCAAACGCTTTCCCAGCACCTACCCTCGTAAACATGAGTTTCTCCTTTCCTCCGGAACGCATCCGGAATTTCTCCATCATCGCCCACATTGACCATGGCAAGTCAACGCTGGCGGATCGTTTCTTGGAGATTACGGGTGCCATCAGCGAAAGAGAGAGGAAGAATCAAATCCTCGACAGCATGGATTTAGAACGAGAGCGTGGTATCACGATTAAAGCATCAGCGGTTTCGTTAACGCACGAAGTGAACGGTGAAGAATATCTATTTAATCTTATTGACACACCCGGCCACGTGGACTTTGCTTATGAAGTAGAGAAATCCCTTCAGGCTTGCGAAGGAGCCGTGCTTCTTATTGATGCTGCACAAGGGATCCAAGCGCAAACCGTCGCCAATGCCATGCTTGCCTTAGAGCAAAACATGACCGTGATTCCCGTTTTCAACAAGATGGATTTGCCGCACGCCAGGCCTGAAGAAATCAAAGATGAACTAGAAAATACCTTGTTACTAGACCGTGACTCTACGCTGCAATGCTCTGCAAAAACGGGGGAAGGTGTAGAAGAGATATTGCAGCATGTCGTTCGAGACATTCCTCCGCCAGAAGGTGACCCCAACGCACCGCTGCGCGCGCTCATCTTTGACGCTCGTTATGATGAATACCGCGGCATTGTGGTTTATCTCAGGATTATGGATGGCAGCATCCGGAAAGGAGATTGGGTCCACATGATAGGCGCAGGCGCAGAGTATGAAACGATTGAGCTTGGCAAGTTCTCTCCGGGACCCGTGGTTCACCCAGGGCTAACCGTCGGCGAAACAGGATATTTAATTTCAAACATCAAGCGCCTCGAAGATGTTCGCGTGGGTGACACGGTCACTTTACGAAAAGGAGAGCCCGTAGAGCCATTAGTAGGGTATCGAGAACCTCAACCTATGGTTTGGTGTGGTATTTATCCAACCAGCTCGGGTGATTTTGAAAATCTCCGGTCTGCACTCAAGGCGCTGAAGCTCAATGACTCTTCCATTTTGTTTGAGCCAGAAAGTTCCGATGCGTTGGGTTTCGGATTTAGGTGTGGCTTCCTCGGTTTATTGCATATGGAAATTGTGCAAGAGCGTCTGGAAAGGGAATCTGGAATGGACGTCATTCAAACAGCCCCCACTGTCCCCTATCAAATCCTTTTAACCTCTGGAAAAACACTTGAGATTCACTCTCCAGGTGCATTGCCTGACCCTACGCAATATACGGAAATCAGAGAGCCCATTGTGACCACTCATATTTTAGTGCCGACGGAATCCATCGGACCCATCATGAAATTGTGCATGGATCGTCGGGGTCTGTTTCTCCGCCAAGAACACTTATCTGCCAACCGCGTGATGTTGACCTGGGATTTACCACTGGCGGAAATTATCTATGACTTCTACGACAAGTTAAAGTCAGGAACAAAAGGCTATGGAACGATGAACTTTGATGAGCCGCGCTTTGAAGCGTCCAATCTAGTGAAAATGCGGATCTTGGTGAATGATAGGGAAGCTGACGCCCTCTCCGTGATCTGCCATGCAAATGCAGCACAACGCCGAGGCCGTGCAGTTCTTAAAAAACTGCGCAAAGAAATTCCACGTCATCAATTCAAAATTCCACTTCAGGCCGCCGTCGGTGGAAAAATCATGGCAAGGGAAAATATTAGTGCGCTCAGCAAAAACGTAACGGCAAAATGCTACGGTGGAGACATTACGCGAAAGAGGAAGCTCCTTGAAAAGCAGAAAGAAGGAAAGAAGCGAATGAAGTCCATCGGTAATGTAGAAGTTCCTCAAAAGGCTTTCCTCGCAGTTCTCACCACGGACGAGTAAACTTTCCACGTGGCTAAAGAGAAAGGAAAGAAGGAGAAATCGAAACACCCCTTGCGGGACAATATTGAAGTTATCGTTTTTGCCGTGGCCATGTCGCTAGGCCTTAAAGTCTTTGCATTAGAGGCTTATCAAATCCCAACGGGTTCCATGCAACCCACACTCATGGGAACTCAACTCAGAGACGGTCAAGGTGCGGTCAATGACCGTGTCTTAGTTGATAAATTTTCTTATCTTGTCAGAGATCCAGAACGCTGGGAAGTCGTGGTCTTTCGTTACCCACTCATCGTGACGCAAAATTACGTTAAGCGCTTGGTCGGGCTCCCCGGAGAGGAATTGGAAATCCGCCACGGAGATCTCTGGGCGCGACCTTTGGGTTCTGAAGAAGACATGGCCATCCTGCAAAAGCCTTGGAATGTCCAGGAGCATTTATGGAAAAGAGTATTGCCTCGACCCGGGTCTAATCCATTTCAATGGAATGGTTGGCGTATTTCTGGGGACCACATTCCGGCAGGAGATGGCCCCCTTCAGCTGACGGGAAAATCCACCGTAAGCTTGCGCACGCCAGTTCGGGATGAATATAGAGACGGTTACCCCGACGCGATTTTCTCTTCCATCCCTGTCCAGGGATCCGGAGCGAACTCGCATCGCGCCGTCAGTGACCTTCGCTTGACTTGCACAGCCACGGCGTCGGCGAACGCAAATCCTCTGGTCATCCAACTGGATGCGGGCCCATTTCCCATCACACTTTCGCTTTTGAGTGACGGTGCCAAACTGGCTCTCCCAAACGGCATCACTGAATCCATTCATTTCGCCACGAAGGCTAACGAAGCCATTGATATTGACCTTGCCTTCTGGGATCACCAGGTCCGCCTTATCTTGACCTCAGACTCCCAAGAAACCGTTTACTCCTCTTCGCTCTCGTTAGAAGCGAATGGAAGCCCTCGAAATTCGGTGAGCTTCAACACGGATGGCGGCTGGTCCTTAAACCCGGCCTCGCTGTCCCGCGACATTCACTATCTACCGCCCTTCAGCGGCGCCACCCCTCGTTTTGAAATTGCCGAAGGGCATTACTTCATGATGGGCGACAACACACAAAACTCTTTGGACGGCAGGGACTGGGAAGCACGTGTTTTTCGTTTTGACCCGCCTCTCGCCGACGGCTCCTCTGAAGTTCGCGGTGATCACCTTCAACATGGAAGTGACCCCTTCTATGACAACCCACGATGGAGTGCGAACCGTGAATTCCTGACCCATCGTGATGAATGGGGAAATCTCCACCAGTTCAGCCGTGCCGATCTCACGCATGGGCAGGACCTCCGCGTGAGCGTCCCAACAGTTCCTCGCCATTATATTTTGGGCAAAGCCCTTGCCGTCTTTTTGCCTATTCCCCCTTTTGCCCCCGTCTGGAGAATCGGCTGGGTGCACTAACGATGGAATCACAACCACTCCTTCAAGCAGAGCGCCTTTGCAAGTCTTACCAGGGTCGGCAGGTAGTACGCGAAGTCACCCTCCATGTGCACGCGGGGGAAATCGTCGGCCTTCTCGGTCCCAATGGGGCAGGGAAAACGACTACGTTTCGTATGTGTATGGGTATGGTGAAACCTGAAGGAGGTCGGCTCACTTTTCGGGACAAAGACATAACTCGGCTCCCCATTTACAAGCGAGCGCGGCTTGGCATGGGCTATTTGGCCCAAGAGCCATCGGTATTTCGCAAACTCACCGTCAGGGAAAACTTGCTGGCTGTCTTAGAAATTGGGAAATTAGCCACAAAAGACCAAAAAGAAAAGGCTGACAGCTTGTTAGAGGAGCTCGGCCTCGCCCATCTCCAAGAGAGTTTGGGGGAAGTCCTCTCTGGGGGAGAACGCCGGCGACTGGAAATTGCCCGCGCCTTGGCCAGCAATCCTTCGCTTATCTTGCTGGATGAACCCTTCAGCGGCATTGACCCCGTTGCCGTGGAAGAAATCCAAGGCATCTTGAAATCTCTGAAGGCCAAAGGGATATCCATTCTTCTTACTGACCACAACGTCCGCGAAACCCTCCTCATCACAGACCGCACCTATATTTTGGCCGACGGCAACCTCTTGGCAGAGGGGACTGCGGAGGAATTGGCTGCGAATGAGCAAGTTCGCAAAGTTTACCTGGGTCAACGTTTCGCACTCGCTTAGAAAGAGGAGAACTGGGTACAATACTCGGTCATTCCGTACTCAGGAGGTCTTGTGAAAATCATTACATTTGTCAAACGCGTCCCTTCCACAACTACTCGAGTTCTCATCAAGGACGGTAATGCTCTCGACCCAACAGGTGTTGAGTTCATTCTCAACCCCTATGATGAATTCGCCATTGAAGAAGCGATTCAACAAAAAGATAAATCTGGAGATGGCCATATTTTGGTCATGAGCTTCGGAAGCGCTGACTCTCAAAAAGAATTGCGTACGGCTCTTGCCATGGGTGCTGACGAAGCACTTCTCTTGCAAAACCCGGACGCTCCCAATGCCGATGGCGCCACCACGGCGCGAACTTTGACAGCTGCCGTGAAAGCAAGAGAATTTGATTTACTCCTTTTTGGAAAACAATCTGTGGACAAAGAACAGCACGGAGTTGGGCCTGCCGTAGCAACGGCACTAGGTATCCCCTGCATCACGGAAGTGACCAAGTTGGACATCACCGACGGAACCGTCCGCGCGGAACGGGAAGTTGAAGGTGGCCGAGAAATTATTGAAGCTCCACTTCCATGTGCGATTACTTGCCAAAAAGGTTTAAATCAGCCTCGATTTGCCAGCCTCAAAGGCATTATGGCAGCAAAGAGAAAGACCTTGGACATCGTGGACACAGACATGGGTACTCCCCTCGTTGAGGTCCTCAAAATGGAAATGCCTCCTGAGCGCCCAGCAGGAAGAATCCTAGGCGAAGGCGTGGCAGCCGTACCGGCACTCATTACTGCACTCAGAGAGGAGGCCAAAGTCCTTTAGGACGGAAAGACTTATGACTCATATTCTTGTTATTTTAGAAACACGTGACGGCGTTTTGCGCCCAGCATCCCTTGAGGCCGTCGGGGCCGCTCGTATTGCAGCAGATGGCTTAGGAGGTGGCACGGTCACAGCCCTCGCTTGTGAAACTTTTTCAGCTGATGCATCTTCTTTGGGCAATGCGGGAGCAGACAAAGTGCTCATTGCTTCCGCCACAGAACATTCCGCCGATGGAGCAGCTCTGACGGCCGCCCGCGTCGCTAAAGAATTGGAGGCATCGGCAGTTTTCTTGTCGGCAACCGTACGCGGGAAAGATCTTTGCGGCCGACTTGCCGCCGCATTGGAATCCGGGTTTGCTGCAGATTGCACTTCGGCTCATACAAATGGAGGCTCTTTGAGCTTCACCCGCCCCATCTACGGCGGAAAGGCACTACAGACTATTCAAGTCAATGGCCCGGTCGTCGTAGCAAGCCTTCGACCAAACTACTTCTCTTCTGCAGAAAGAGGTGGAGAGGCAGTGGTCGAAGAGACGTCGGCAGAATCTGGCAAAGGCCGTGTCGTGAAAATTGCCGCCAAAGAAGGGGGACGACCTGATGTCGCCGAAGCAAATCGTGTTGTTTCGGGCGGCCGAGGCATGGGAGGTGAATCTGCTTGGCACTTATTGGAGGCCGTATCCGACGCCCTTCCCGGCTCTGCTTTGGGCGCGTCGCGTGCCGTTGTGGATTCAGGCTGGCGACCTCACAGCGAACAAGTCGGCCAAACTGGTAAAGTTGTTGCTCCAGAGCTTTATATTGCTTGTGGAATCAGTGGTGCCATCCAACACTTGGCGGGCATGAATGGATCTCAGTGCATTGTGGCAATTAATAAAGATGCCGACGCGCCTATTTTTCAACATGCCACTTACGGCATTGTGGGCGATGTTGCAGAAATCCTTCCTGTTTTGGCAGAAGAACTCGCCAAAGTTACCGAATAAGGCCCACCGCGCTACAAAAAAGTATCTGCCAACGGGTTCCCTTCTGGGAATTGGTCGGCCGGATCTCCTTCGCCTTGAATTAAAGAATCAAGCCAATGATTGACGGGATTATATAGACAGGTGACCTCTTTACATTCTTTTGACGCATCAAAGGACTCAAGCATTGCCGCAGTCCCGACCGCACCCAATTCAGTTTTCCAAGCATCAGCAGAGCCGATTCGAGCCTTGTCGACGCCGCGATGAGCGGGGCAATTAAATACGCCTAGTGGCGAAACAACTTGGCGTAGTGCTTGCATATGGCAAACTTTAGGTTGATCTAAATATTGTTGCCACGTGCCGTCTAACAAGACACGTAAGTTCGTACTCTCTATCACAGCTACCGAATCTTCTGCAACCTCTTTTGATTTCTGAAGGCCATCCTGAATCTTCTTCAAAACCTTTTCATGCTTGTCTTGCGCTGCATTCGGGTCCATAACTTCCGCACCCTCAGAGGCACGCGTTAAAAACGGCTTGAAAGAAATATAGTCAAAATCATAATCCCGCGCCCATTGGGTGGCTAATTCCATTTCTGCAATATTCTCAATGATCTTTTCGTCACCACGCGAGGCCCCCTTCCAAGTAATCACAAAAGAAAAACCTAGGGAAATATTTGAATTTTTACTTTTCAGCTTTTTTGCTGAAGTACAAATCGCCTCTAAAGTGGTGCTTGGCGACTTTGGCCGATGCATTGCCTGGAATGTCTCCTCGAGGCCCGAATCCAGAGAAAGGCGCACCCAATCTCCAGAAGTAAAAAGATGGGCAACCTCTTCAATCACCTCATTACGGCTCCCGTTAGTTACAACGGCCACTTGAAGACCAAGAGATTTCAAAAAACGAACCACATCGGCGAACTTCGGATACAACGTCGGCTCTCCACCGCCCAACAAAATCACCGACTTCAAGCCACGCGCGTGCATGGATTTCAAGGACGCCAGCAAATCTTCATGTTGATGCCTTGCCGTAGTGTTCAGCGCGTCCCAGTCAATACAGTGGCCACAGGCAAAGTTACATGTTGTGGTTAAATCCAGATTAATGGATACAGGCCCAAGAGATGGGAATTCGGGCTTTGGAGTCTTCGCCTTTTCGGCATCGGCGCAAGCTCGACGCCATTGCACATAGTCCAAAACCACACCGCGCAAGGCTGGCTGGCGAAGTTTTTCCGTAAAGTCGTGAATCTTTGCGGGAGTGGAGTGGGTCTTGGAGATGGGAAAATCAGGGTCGATATGCCGCAAGCAGTTTTTCCATTAGCTGCTGGCGGCGAAGCAAGGACTCATCAAGAGGGGCATTACCGGTCTTGACCGCTTGTGAGACGCGAATCATAAACTCCGTCATCCGTAAATGTAGCGGATCTTCTGCTTTCACTGAAAGCGCAGGACCATCACCGAGCTCAATGGGCTGAAATCCAGTATCAAATGAAAAGTGATACCCCGGTGTTTCAATCCGCCGACGGCAAACCATGTCATCAAAGGCAAATTCTGCCGGACGTGGAAGTCGATTCGTGTCCTCGAGGAGCACTTCGCAGTGAATTTCTTGGTCAAAGACTGTAAACAAAAAGTTGAGGCGAGCATCAGGTGCCGATGACGACACTTCTTGATACCGAATTTCACTGATTTTTGCGGGCCCATGAAAGACGTCCTGGAGAAGACTAAGAGGATGAGATAGTGTTTCCAGCCACCGCGTCCGGCCCCGATCCTGTGGGGACAAGAGCATGCGAAACCTTTTCACTTTGGACGGATCAAAGCTTGGGTGGAGCTGCTGAAAAGAGAAAAGCGTAAACGGCCATTGACAGTTTTCAGCAAGCACTTTTCCTTGAGCAGAAAAACGACGAAGCATTGCTTTTCCCGCATCGTCAAATAAAGCAAGAAGAGGTTTCTCGCAGAGAACATGCATGCCTGACTCTGCCGCTGCTTCCAGCCAAGGACGATGCGTGCCGGCTGGACTCGCCACAATCAGCACATCCGGATGAGTCTCCCGCACCATGGGGTCAAAATGAGTGAACGGCTTTGCGGAAATCCCCCATTCTTTCAATTGTGTGCATGCTGTTTCCGTGGAGCTAGGCCGCGTGCCCAAGATAGAAACGACTTCGGCTCCGAGAGCCGAAGCTTCCCGCGCAAGATAAGGACCCGTGCCGTTTCTCGCCCGTCTGGCTCCAACCACGGCAACGCGCAACCCCATGGCAGGAAGCCGAGGATGAATAGCGGGAGTTGCGGTCGGGGCCATGAACGCATCCTACTCGGAAAAAGGAGTTTGAGGGAAAGCGTTAGGCTGTATTCATGCCTGCGGAAAGCATCCTTGTTCGCCTCCCGAATCCTTTGGGGGATGCCATCATGGCCACACCATTCCTCCAGACACTTCGGATAGCCAATCCACAAGCTGAAATCACGGTGGCTGGTAGCTCTGCATTTGTATCTCTCTTTTCTGGCCTTCCATCAATCCATCGGTGGATTTCACTTCCTGAGAATTCTTTACACGGGATTCGTGGTGTAAGGCGCCAAGCAGCCCTACTTCGGCAAGCGAAGGCGCAGCGTATTTACCTCTTACCAAATTCAATTTCTTCCGCTCTCGCTGCGCGCTTAGCCCAAATCCCAGAACGCATCGGCCGACGCTCCCTCGGCCGACGCAGGCTTCTTACGCAAGCATTTCCGACTATTCGACGAGCAGACTCCATGACGGTTTTATATAACGAGCTCTTAGGACTTGGAAACATTCATTGCTCTGCGCCCGTGCACCTTCCTTCGGGAGATTTCCATTCCCCGTTCCTTCAGGAAATTCGCCAAAAAATTCCGCCGGGGAAGGGCCTTGCGGTTTCTCCAGGTGCTTCATTTTCTTCCACAAAATGCTACCCGGTTTCTCTTTTCGCCGACGTTCTTGAAGAATTGCACAATGTGTTCTCATGGTATCCAATTTTACTTGGGTCGCCTGAGGAAAAAGAACTCTTGCAATCTCTCTCTGCCCTCTTGCAAAAGAAAAATATTGCTCACATGAGCACGCATAACAACCCTCCTTCTTTGCTGGAAGCCAAAGAGGTTTATGCCATTTGCGAATTTGCCTTGACTATGGATAGTGGCGCCCGACATTTAGCGGCGGCCGTCGGAACCCCGCATGCCGTTTTTTACGGCCCGACCGACATGCGCTGGAGTCAATACGAAGGGCCGACATCTATTGCCCTTCGCAATGACGCCCTAGACTGCCTAGGTTGCCACAAGAAAATCTGTCCAATTGGACATCCCTGCATGAAGGAACTTTCTCCAAAGAAAGTGGTAGAAGCAATCAAACGAGGTTATGTCATGAATCATTGCGGAAACTCATGAGCCGCAATCTTCGCGCACCCTTCCCATTTGTATCCCTGCAAACCGCGAAATTATTTCATGATGCAAAACCGACATGGGGCGAGATTTTTTCTGATTTCCAAGCAGCAGAGGAAACGCTTTTCGTTGAAAACTACATTCTAGAAGATGGCATAGCCGGAAAAACCGTCATTCAATCACTCTGTGACGCATCAAAACGTGGCGTCACAGTAAAACTTCATATCGACGGATTCGGATCCAACCACCTTGGAAAGAATTTGCTTTCACAGTTAGAGGAATCCAATGTCGAATTAAAAATATTCAATAATCCTCCATCACTCCCCATTGCCCTCTTCAAAGGGATATCTCGCTTCTTTCGGCGCACCCATCGAAGAATCATTGTCGTAGATGGCCATATTGCTTGGGTCGGCGGCTTAGCCTTTGGAGACCCTTGGTGGCCATCGGAAGATGAGGCCACGACAAGGGACACCATGCTTCGTGTCACAGGACCTGTTGCAGAGCAAGTCCAGAAATCTTTCGCGCAACTTTGGAGCCAACCCTCTCGCAGCCTCCCATCAAAAGTCGTGGTACCAGCCGAAGAGTTACAGGTCAGAGCAATTCCACAGCACCCTATTCGGGCGCAGCATTTCAGGAAAAGCCTCTACCGTAGGATGCACGACAGTAGCCAAAGGATTTGGTTGGCTACGCCTTATTTCATCCCAAGCTTTCGGCTTCGAAGGGCACTCTTACATGCCGTTCGCCGCGGCGTCGATGTCCGCATTCTTCTCCCAGGCGCAAAAAGCCATGATCATCCAGCGGTGCGCATTGCGGCTCATCGACATTATGGACACCTTCTTCATTTTGGAGTCAAGATTTTTGAATACCAGCCATCTTTCATGCATGCCAAAGTAGGACTCTTTGACAATAGCTGGACCTTGATTGGATCTGCCAATTTAGATCGACTTTCGTTTTTTGTAAATCACGAATTGATTCTTGAATCACGAAGCCAAGATTTGGCGGAAGAAACGAGGCAACAGTTTGAAGCCGACTTCGCACAGTCTGTAAAAATATCACTCAGTCAATGGAGGAACCGGTCACTTTTTCACAGGGTACTCGAAAGATTTTTTGGATTATTTGACCGCATCCTTTAGAGGGTGGAAACAGGGACATGATGTGAATCTCTCCAATTCACCCCTCTCTAACCAAGCATCATGATTCAATACGCTGATAAATCTCAGCCTCTGAAAGAATCGCAACACCTAGATCTTCGGCCTTCTTTCGTTTTGAGCCGGCATTCTCTCCAGCCAAGAGAAAGTCTGTTTTTTTTGACACCGTTCCGGTCACTTTAGCTCCGTAGGACTCAAGGAGTGCTTTCATCTCCAAACGCGGCGTTGACAATGTTCCAGTTAGAACAAATACTTTCCCTGTTACTCCATCCAACTGGATGGCCTTTTTTTGAATCATGGCTTGCGGCACCAAGCCTGCACTTGACATTTTTTCCAATGCAGCCAAATTCCTCGGATCCTGAAAAAAACCGAGGATGGATTGAGCAACCTCTTCTCCTACTCCTTCCACGGATTGCAAGACCTCCACCGCATCCGCCTTTTCTGCAAGCGAACAAAAGGCATCTAATACTGGAAAAACCTGGCAAAGAGCCCTGGCAGTTTCTGCGCCAACTTCAGGAATTCCCAACCCGTATAAAAAACGGGGAAGATCCGGGCTCTTCGCCTGTTCCACCTGATCCTTCAACGCTAAGGCGGACTTTTCTCCCCATCTATCTAATCCGGAAATCTTTTCATAATCCAAGGAGAAGATATCTTCCACGGATTTCAACAATCCGGCATCAACAAACTGTTTCACGGCTTTTTCCCCCAAGCCCTCGACGCGCAAGGCCTGCCTCGAAGCAAGGTGCAAAACTCTTCTCTGTATTTGCGCTGGGCAATCCATATTAAAGCAATACCGATGCTCCCCCTTCACCGAAATATTTCCGCCACAAGAGGGGCAGGACGTCGGCCAAAGAAAAGCCTCTTCCTTTCCTGAACGTTCTTGCGCTAAAGACCCCAGGATTTGCGGGATTACATCTCCAGCGCGACGCACCATTACTGTGTCCCCAACACGAATATCCAAACTCTCAATGTATTTTGCATTATGCAAAGTCGCATGCCGAACGATAGTTCCTCCCAAGGAAACGGGCTCCAAGTGTGCCCGCGGGGTCAAACGGCCTGTGCGACCCACTTGGATTTCAATCTTTTTCAATGTGGTGCTTTCTTCTCGGGGCGAAAATTTATGAGCACAGGCCCAACGCGGAGTACGCGCACGGGATCCGAGAAAACGACGGAGGGAGAAGTCGTTTACCTTGATGACAACGCCATCCATTTCATACTCCACATCCTCCCGCCTCGCTTCAAGATCATCATGAAATGCAATCATGCCGTCCGCATTGGAAACTTCCCTGGAGTAAGGAGTCACAGGAAAACCCCAGTTTTTCATGGCTTGCGTTGCCTCCTGATGATTCTTGAAATCAAAACCTCCCTCGCAACGTGCAACTTCCCACGCCATCAATCGCAAGCCACGCTCTGCAACCACGGAGGGATCCAAACGTTTCAAAGTTCCCGATGTCGCGTTTCTTGGATTCGCAAACGGCTTTTCCCCTGCTGCAAGCAGAGCTTCATTTTTCGCCTCGAAAATGGCCGTCGGAATCATGATTTCTCCCCGCACCTCAAGTAAAGACGGCGCAACGCCTCGCAAACGCAAAGGAACGCCGCCCACGGCCTTCACATTGCGCGTCATGTCTTCGCCGACGGCTCCATCTCCGCGAGAGACGACACGCACCAATAATCCTTCTTCATAAACTAAGGAGGCAGAGACGCCATCCCATTTGGGCTCACAAAGATAGGCTGGGAGAACGTCAGTCTCTCCAGCAAGTCCTTTGAGTACGCGCGCCTCGAACCCCTGGATATCTTCATTAGAGAATAAGGATTCAATAGAAATCATGGGAACTGCATGCTCCACTTTTTCAAACTTAGAGCCCTCGGGCAAAGGTGCACCCACTCGTTGCGTCGGCGAATCTTCGGTCACCCATTCAGGATGCTCTTCTTCAAGGCATTTCAATTGCAAAAAAAAACGGTCATAGGCTGCATCCGAAATCTTTGGTTCTCCCAAAACATAATATGCATATTCATGCTCTGCCAATAATTGACACAACTCCGAATGCCGACTTTGCTCTGGGTCGGCTGGGCTATCAAAGAGCCCGGGTGACTCCATTAGTTGGAAGCTTCCTCTTGCAAAAGCTTTGCCAAGGATTTCTCTACCCGATCTCCTGTGCCAGGGGAAAAAATGATCACAAGGTCTTCCGTACCTAATTCCTGCAATCGGGCCAAAGTCAGGGAAGGAATCATGGGAAGTGGTCCTCCGGTTGGGCTGTACAAGCCAATCCGCTGAATTTTCCGCACGCCCTCCGAACGTGCTGCGGCCACAGCATTGGAAATAGGGTCTTGATCCAAATCCGAGTTGGCATATTCCAATACACACCCTCGAAAAACTCTGCCATCATCCGCCTTTACGGTACAACCAGAAAAAAGACCCCCAGGGCGAACCTTTGAAGTGGCAGCGGCTTGCTCGGCAACGGCGATGAGATTGCGGTCATCCATGGTTGATTAGGATAACTTCGCGGCAAGCTCTTCTGGGCATTGAGTGCTCACCCAAAGGACTTCTTTGGACTTACAATGAATCAATAAACCGGGCGCCGATCCAGCTAAAAATACCCGCACGCCCATGGACCTCTTATAAGCCCAACCCCAGCGCTTCCCCCACGGATACGTCATATGGACCTCCACTCTTTGAATCTCCTTCAAAGCAAGACGGTAAGTCGGAAAAGGAGAAAACCGGATTTGCAATTCATCCTCAACAATGGCGAGCCTCAAAAATGTAGCCCGAATCCAACAAACGAAGAAGAGAAAGGTCAAACTTTGACCGAACCACCCCATCCCGAGTGTGGGCACAAGAAAGTCAATGACAAGCAATATGCCGAAGACGATCGCAATCATGACCCACACAAAAATGGGAGAAGGCCGCAGCTCTTCAAGGAAGAGCGGCGACATTCTGCGGTCTCCTTCAGGCTGCATGCCGGAAGGATAACGCCCCGAAGGCCCTATTTCTTGGACACCAGACTGGCGTAACCTGCGAATGGCACACGGTTTAACAACCGACGCACTCCTGTGACAGGGTCCTCCCGCTCCTCTGGAGCTACGGTGACCAAAGCTTGACAATCCACCAACGTCTCTGGGTCAAGCTCAGCAGCGCCCTCTACAGGGATGCCAAGGGTCTGCAGGACGTATTTAGCCCGCGGCAAGCTCCGCTCTGACCAGTGAATAGAATCCCAACACGCCGTTCGTCCCTGCCAGTCCCCTGAAAGGACCTCCCACCGGATGCCCCAACGGGTATGGCCAGCAGGGCTTTGAGATTCACGGACTTCTGCCACCTTGCACGGGTATTCCCCTTGTGGGATGGCGCGAAGATCTTCGATGTTAGCTACTTCATTAAAATCAATTTTCATGTTATTTCCTCCGCCAAGAAGACGTCCCCAACGCAAAGGGTGACGCATTATTTGCCGAAAGCCTCCCGAAACGCCACACTCCTCCCCATGCTTTTCCTGCCCGCCACCCTCTCCGAAGAACCCGGAGGCCTTTCCACCGCCATTGACAACGCTACCGGTGCCATTGTTGAAGTGCTCGCCAGTGTTTTCTTCTATGACATCCACCCCGGAGAAAACGAAGAAATCCCTTTAGTCGTTGCCTGGTTGGTCGTCGGCGCCATCTTCTTGACCCTCCGCATGGGCTTCATCAATCTTCGCGGCTTCGTCCATGCCATTCAGGTAACCCGCGGGAAATTTGACAACCCCGCCGATGAAGGAGAAGTCAGTCACTTCCAAGCATTAGCCTCCGCACTCTCGGCCACCGTCGGCCTTGGAAATATTGCAGGCGTGGCGATTGCGGTTTCCATCGGCGGGCCGGGCGCCATCTTCTGGATGATTTTAGCGGGCTTTCTTGGCATGTCTTCCAAGTTTGTGGAATGCACGCTGGGGCAAAAATATAGAGAAACGCGTCCTGACGGGCGGGTCATGGGTGGCGCCATGTTTTATCTCTCGAACGGACTCAAGGAAAAAGGAATGGGCAAGCTGGGCAAAGTCCTCGCCGTCATGTTCGCGGTGCTGTGCATCGGAGGATCCTTCGGCGGCGGAAATACTTTTCAAGTCAATCAATCTCTCAACGCTTTGCAAGAAACCATTCCGTGGTTCGCTGATCATCGTGCGGTGTATGGGCTCATCATGACGGCTCTCGTCGGCGTAGTGATTTTGGGTGGAATTAAACGGATTGCGGCCACGGCAGAAAAAATCGTTCCGGCCATGTGCGGGATTTACGTGGCGGCCTGTCTTTATATCTTGATTGTCAAAGCCGACGTCGTCCCAGCAGCCTTCGGCACAATCTTTGACAGCGCGTTCACAGCCACGGCAGGGTACGGTGGTTTCATCGGCGTATTGGTACAAGGGTTTAAACGCGCTGCATTTTCAAACGAAGCCGGCGTGGGGTCGGCCGCGATTGCCCACAGTGCCGCAAAAACAGAGTATCCCGTGCGTGAAGGAATCGTTGCATTACTAGAACCCTTCATTGACACCATCATTGTTTGCACGATGACCGGTTTGGTGATTGTCATCACTGGAGCTTATAGCTCCGAAACCTTGGTCGATGGACAGGCGGTGTTTGCACCCTACCTCACCAATGCCAACGGTGCTGGGTTGACGTCGGTGGCCTTTGGTAGCGTCATCAGTTGGTTCCCTGCTGTCTTGGCGGCGGCGGTCGTTTTGTTTGCCTTCTCCACCATGATTTCTTGGAGCTACTATGGGGAACGTTGCTGGGCGTGGCTTTTTGGCGACGGTTCCTCTTTAATTTATCGCGTGTTGTTCCTGGTCATGACCTTTCTTGGGTCCATCATTACATCGCAAAATGTTCTCGACTTTGGCGACCTCATGATCCTTGGCATGGCCTTCCCAAACATCCTTGGACTATACATCTTGTCCGGCGGAGTCAGAGAAGATTTAAATTCTTACTGGAAGAAGTTGAAATCAGGGAAGTTGAAAATGTACAAATAGGGGGCGGCTTTTGCCACCCCCCCCATGACCCTGCTCCTCACCCTTGAAGTTTCCGATGTCACGGAAACCCCGATGATCCTCAATTTGTTTGGTGGAGCGTTCACAGCATTGGTCTGGGGACTGCTGATTGCGGTCAATCTTTGGTGCTTTTATCAAGTGTGTAAAGGGGCGGGCACTTGTGACTCCAAGTCCCTTTGATGAAGCGGTTTAGGTTAATTTAAAATTTCTGAATTTCTATCTTAAGCCGACGGATTGTCGGCCGCAAAGGAGGGGACATGAGCCCCTTACCCTCGCACCTCCCCATCCAGCCGCAGAAGATGGAAGAACTGCGCCTTCTCTTTGGCGATGAGCAAGAATTGCAGTCACTCTTCGAAGACTTCTTCTCCGACCTTCCGACTCGGTTGGTAACACTGCGTGCGGGACTGGAAAAAAGCACGCCAGAGCTCGTCAATCTTGCCGCCCATGCGATTAAGGGAAGTAGCTCTTCTCTTGGCGCAAAATCTTTATTTGAAGTAGCACGTGCGTTAGAAGAATGCGCGCGCAGTGAGCATTTAGAGCAGGCCGGACCTTGGATGGACGAATTGGATCATGAAATCCTTCGCTTGCGGGAATATTTGAATCGTGAAGGACTGCTGGAGAGACGTCGTTCCGTCTCAATTCCCAAAGCCACCTCTTCACGCTGATCGGCGGTCACTCCAGGGTAAATGGGCAACGCCAAGACTTCGGTAGCCGCTTTTTCTGCATGAGGAAAATCACCTACTGCGCCCCCTAAGTTCGCGAAGCATGGTTGCAAATGTAACGGCAATGGATAATAAACGGCACAGCCAATTTCATTTTTCCGCAAATGCTTCTGCAAGGCATCGCGATTCGCCACCTGAATCACATATTGATGCCACACATGCCCGGCATGCGAATCCGGCAACACCAACAAACCGTCCGCGTGCAACTTAGCCAACAACGCGCTGTAATGCTCTGCCCCTTCCGCCCTTGCTGCATTTGCTGCGGGAAGACCTGGCAAATGATGG
>JAPKBM010000075.1 GCA_026421205.1 Planctomycetota bacterium | reverse complement strand
GTCACGATTCCGTCGTACCAATCCCCCAATGGGTATTCCCCTACTTTTGATAAGTGTATTCTCCCCTCTCTGTTAATCTCCAGGGTGCCCCGAGCGGGCCAAGGAGAGAGTATGCAGCCACGTGTTTCGGGAAGAATAAATAACGCCGCCATGAACAAATGCCGAGAATGCGGGACCTCTTTGTCAACTTTAACCGTCGATGAATCCGACGAACCTTCAAAGGACCCTAAATTAGGCTTAAACATTAAGAAATGGGGCATAGTAAAGACACCTCAGTGAGGGATTCTCATGGTTCACCGTCGATTCATCGTTTGCGCTTGCATGTTGTTTATCTTTTCAGCTTGCCAAGGGGAAAGCAATCCACCCGCTGACCTAAACTTCGAAACTTACCGACAAAAAATACCCGGCAACGAAATCGATTTTTCAATGACCGCCATCCAGTCCGCAAATACCCAACATGGGGATTTTTGGATGGCCACAACAGAAACCACGTGGGATATTTATCGGCTTTTTCAATTTCAAGGAATCGCTGATACGGACGGCGTGACTGGCCCTACTACGCCCTATGTACCGATGGACTTCGGCATGGGCGTTGATGGCTATCCCGCCATCAGCATGACGCATTTCGCCGCCCGCCAATATTGCCGCTGGCTTAGCAACCGAACCGGATTTTTCTTCCGGCTTCCTACCGAAAAAGAATGGGAACACGCTTGTTTGGCCGGAGAAAAAACAAAATGGTATTTCGGCGATGACCCGGATGAACTTCCGAAAAACGCTTGGTTTTGGGAAAATGCCGACGATCGCTATCACCAACCTGGAAAATTCTCCAACCCCTTCCAACTATATGACATGCACGGCAATGTTTCCGAATGGGTGCATGATGGGCACGAAGGCGAAGAATGGGGCCGAATAGCCAAGGGTGGATCGTGGGAAGATGACGCCGAAGACACCACCGCCGCCGCCCGCAAAATATCCAAACCATCTTGGAAAATGCAGGACCCGCAAATCCCCAAAAGCATTTGGTACCTAACCAACGCGCAGTCGATAGGCTTCCGGGTAGTTCGGCCTCGCAATCCTCCCCCGCCCGAAGAATGGGCAAGTTGGTGGAATGCCGACGTCGATGCCATCCTCAAAATCCACCAAGCCCAAATGAAAGGGGACAGATGACTTTACCTACCCGCAGAAATTTCCTCGCTAGCTCAGCCGCGGTTGCCAGCTCTGTCTGGCCTCAACCTCTTCAAGCTTTTTCTAAGGCTCGCGCTGCCGATGACGAAGAGCTCCGAGTTGCACTCATTGGCTGTGGAGGCCGCGGCACCGGTGCCGCCAACCAAGCCCTTTCAACCACCGGGAAGATCCGCCTGGTTGCCATGGCCGACGCTTTTTCTGACCGCTTAGAAAACAGCCTTGCTCACCTTACCGAGCTGAAGCCAGAACAGGTGGATGTGCCGCCCGAACGCCGCTTCACCGGATTTAATGCCTACCGCAAGGCCATTGACCTTGATGTGGATGTCATCATCCTGGCAACACCACCAGGGTTTCGGCCAATTCACTTTGAGTACGCCGTTGAAAAAGGTCGGCATATTTTCATGGAAAAGCCCGTTGCCGTAGACGGCCCGGGAATACGCAAAGTCTTAGCTGCTGCGGAAGCCGCCAAAGCCAAGGGATTGAAAATCGGCGTCGGCTTGCAGCGCCACCATCAAGCACCCTACCAAGAAATGGTGCGCCGCATTCACGCGGGCGAACTGGGGGATATTCATTTGCTGCGTTGTTATTGGAACAGTGACGGGGTTTGGGTCCGCGGCCGCAAGCCCGAGTGGAATGAAATGGAGTATCAAATGCGCAATTGGTATTACTTCAATTGGCTCTGCGGCGACCACATTGTGGAACAGCACATTCACAACCTAGACGTTTGTAATTGGGTCATGAAGGGCTACCCAATCAAGGCTCAAGGCCAGGGTGGCCGGTTAATTCGTAACGGTAAAGACCATGGCCAAATTTTTGACCATCATATGTTGGAGTACACTTACGCCGACGGCACCAAAATGCTATCTCAATGCCGGCACATGCCGGATTGCCGGAACGAAGTAAACGAATACGTTCACGGCAGCTTGGGTGTTGCCAACATGGGCCGGGCAAGCATGAAATTGAACGACGGCTCCAAGTGGCGCTTCACAGAGGAGCACAAAGATGCCTACCAAGTGGAGCATGACGTCCTGTTTAATGCCATTCGCACAGGTCAACATCACAATGAGGCGGAAAACGGAGCCATGAGCACGATGACTTCTATCCTTGGCCGCATGGCAACTTATTGCGGCAAGGAAGTCAGCATGGACCAAGCCTTAAGCTCTGAACTTGACGCTAGCCCACAATCCTATGAATGGGATGCCATTCCGCCAGTTGCCCCGGATGAACAAGGTAACTACCCTGTTCCAATCCCTGGCATAACCGCTTCCTTTTAATTCTTAACATGAAATCCCGGAAAAGTCCATGAAAGGACTGAAGCGCAAATCAGCGTAATCTAGAGGTGGATCGGTAATCTCCCAAATGAGGAGCTCCACATATGCTTTCTGTTGCTCGTCGTCAAACGCTTGAATGTCATAGAGGTAGGGTAGAGCCACATCCCCCATGATGAACAAGGCGCGAGAGCCTTGGTTGGCAAGAAGGCTGTTGAGTGACCCATTCGCCTAAACTTGTCCTGTGCTAGTCCCCCTCTTCCTTCTTCTTGCCCCAGTTGCGGGTATTCATGATGGCCCTGACCCGGTCATGTCTTGGCGTTTTCGAGAATCCGAACTCCGAGGCAATTACTTAGCAGCCCGCTTGGGTCCGGACCCAAGAGTGTTGGGCAAGCTCCAGGCAACCGCAGGACCTTCCGGCGGATCTTTGATGTTTGACGGGGTTGACGACCGCATGGTGGTCGCCGACGACATATCCGAAATCAACCCCTTCCTTCCGAAGAAGCATTTCACCATTTCGGCATGGCTGTCCGTAAACACTCCGCAAGCCTATGGCGGAATATTTTCAGCCATCCAGGACAACGGTGGATTTGAAAAGGGTTGGGTTTTGGGTTATTCAGAAAAGCATTTCTACATCGGCCTAGCCTCGCTGGGCGCGAACGATGGAGATGGCAGCATGACTTATTTGTCTGGCACCTCCATTTATGAAGTCGGCAAGATGTATCACGTCACCGCCACTTATGATGGCAAGGAATTATGTCTTTATGTAAATGGCGTATTAGAAAACAAATCAGAAGAACAAAGTGGCGCTATTTTATATCCCAAAAGTGCCCCAGTAGTTCTGGGCGGGTACAAAGATGACAACGAAGACGTCCTCCATCATGGGAGAATTCGTGAGGTCACTATTTACAATCAAACCGCTTCCCCAAAATGGGTTCGACAGGATTTTGAGCACAACGCCGACCTCGCCTTAAACGAGCCTCTCATTCCGCTAGATCCGAATTTCACCATGTTAGTGAAACCTTTCTTGCAATACGGGACCTCTCATTCCATGACGGTCACCTGGGAAACCTCCCGACCCGCCTCTTCCGAACTTCACTGGAATTCAAAAGTGTCGGGAAAGGAAGAAAATTATTTTCTGGAAAACACTCTTCGTGGTAATGAAAAAACTCTCATCCATTCCATTGTGTTGGATGGTCTCAGCCCTGGAACCGGTTACTTTTACCAAGTGGAATCTGAAGATTCGGAAGGCCGCATCCTCAAAAGCCCTATCCTGACTTTTCAGTCGGCGGTTGAGAAAAACATCCCATTCGCATTTGCAGTCATTAGTGACACTCAGGACAATCCTCCAGTTGCCAGTAAAATTTCTCGTATGGCCTGGGAAATGAGGCCCCACTTCGTTTTACATCCTGGTGATTTGGTGGGCACTGGCACCAATAAATTGGATTGGTTGAATGAATTTTTCCCAAGTATGGACCCACTCCTTTCGCGGGTTCCGATTTACCCTGTTCTTGGGAATCACGAGCAAGACGCCCGGCATTATTACGATTACATGAATTTGCCGGCACCGGAATACTACTACGATTTTCACTACGGCAATACCCACTTCTTCATGTTAGATACCAACCGAAAGGTCCACCCCGGAAGCGAACAGTACAACTGGCTGGAACAGGGATTGGAAGCGTCAACCGCAACTTGGAAAATTGTCACTCACCACCACCCGCCGTTCACTTCCGATGAGAATGATTACGGAAACATGTGGCTCGGTCCTTCCACTCACGGGGATATGCGGGTTCGCGAATTAACCGAACTTTATGACCGTTATGAAGTGGATATCGTTTGGAATGGCCATATTCATTCCTATGAAAGGACTTGGCCCATTCACCAAGGAAAGGTGGTGGAAAAAAATGGCACCATCTACATGATTACCGGTGGTGGCGGAGGCGGCCTAGAAACCCCTGGCCCCATCCGGCCTTGGTTTCAAAACAACGTCCGTCGTGGGCACCACTGGTGTTATGTTGCCGTCAATGGGGGCACACTTGAGTTGAAAGCCTTTGACTTGGAAGGACGCATGTTTGACGTTCTGACTTTGACAAAGTCCATCAAAAGGGACTAAGGTCGCCCCCGAAGGAAGACCCATAAAATCAAA
>JAPKBM010000008.1 GCA_026421205.1 Planctomycetota bacterium | reverse complement strand
CTTGGATCCCAAAGGTGCGTTTAATACGCGCTCCAAGGGCTTCAAGGAACACGATATTCCCAATGCGGAATTTAAAACGAAGAAAGAAGTTGTGGACCTTCTTCGGTCCAACCCAGACATGATTCGTCGCCCATTATTGGCGCGTGGCGAAAAGGCAATCCTTGGCTTCGACGAAGCGGATTACGCCACCTTTCTGCGGTAATTCTTTCCCCTAGCTTTGGCTAGGGAGTGTTCCGCAACTCTTCTTCAAGCTCGACGTCAACATGAACGGCGGCGAGTTCATGGACATTGAATTTACCGGACTCTTCGGTCATTCGGTTGATGAAGCGCCCCCAGCCCGTGCGCTTGATATAGGTCACAAAGCCGACTTTAACGCGGCCATCCTTGAAAAGGAGCTCTACGGGGACGCGAGTATTTTGCTCGGTCAGTTTAGTGATAATGGCTTCAATCTTTTGGGGGTCTGCGCGGCGTACCATGGGGGGCGTGTTGGATTAAAGGGTAAGGGTTTGCCTGGCTGTGAGCAGGATTTCGGATTGCAAGAGAAGTTCCGACCACGTCTCAAAATTTTGACTCTGATCGTGGGCAGCTTGCGTGAGAGAAGCGAGGTTTTCAAAGTGTCCTTCCATGGCCGACGTTTCTCGGATGGACACGGTGAGATCATCCGCGTTAAGGCGGTAGACCAAGCCCATATGAACGGCGCCTACTTCGGTGGTGTCATCGTTCAAAAGGCCCAGGGGCGAGAGGGGGAGAACCACATCTTTGGGAAGCTGTAATTCCTCATGGAGTTCTCGATGGCAGGCCCGGAGGAAGAGATCTTCTTCGGACGTTTCTGGAGCATCACACGGATTAATGTGTCCGCCGACGCCCACAGAACGTTTTCCGTGCAGTCGTGATTCCCCTTGAGTGTTGAGTCGTGTCAAGGTCAGTACAGTGTCTCCTTGGGTGACGGCGACGTAGGGAATGGGTTGTTTGAGTTCCGGACGCGTTTCCGCGTAGCGACGTTCCACGAAGAAACCCTTTTCGCGAGCAGGCCCAAGGAAACGTTCTTCCAGTTCCGCTCCAGCAAGCGAAAGCAGGCCGTGAGCACCCGCACGCGGGAATATTTCAGAACGAGGAACGACCCAGATGAACTCCATAAACGGATTTTGGCATCGTTTTCCTCCAGCGCAAGAGGTTTTCCGCAAGTTGTTGAGTGTTTGTGGAAAACCACCCACTAGATGTAGCGCCACTAGGGGTGGTGGAATGCCATCCTGTAAGCCGGGTCCTGTCCCCCGAAGGGGGATGACCATTTCTCTGGGACGCATGTTGCCATGCGCCTCAAACGCCCTACCCGGAGGTTCAACAGCGCGAGCAACGCCTTCCCTCCCTATGTGGGCTTTCTCCCAGTGGGGTTTACCCTGCCACGCTTGTCACCAAGCGCGCGGTGAGCTCTTACCTCACCTTTTCACCCTTACCGGCGACCGAAGTCACTTAGGCGGTTCATTTTCTGTGGCACTTTCCCTGGGGTTACCCCCGGTGGCCGTTAGCCACCACTGCGCTCTATGGAGCCCGGACTTTCCTCGATGGGGCGAACCCACCACGGTCATCCAAATGACATTCCACTTTGAATTATAATCAGAAATGAACCGGTGCACCTAAGTAAAATACAGTTTTTTTAGGGAGTGACGACGGCATTTTTTTGGATGGCCTTGAAAGTTTTATTTATCAGTAAAATTATTGTTAGGAAACATGAGAGTGAACATGTCGGCTAAGCCGTGTTTGCTCTTGTCGGTGCTCAAGAGGCCGAAACGGTTATTGAAAGCCAATCTCTGGAAAGGGTTCTCGAATGAAGTCTGTATACCTTGGAATTCAATGGAACCCTGTGCTGATCGATGAGCCTAGCGTGTTGGCGAATCAGTAGTTTTCTGTTCGTGCTAAGTATTCGCGAAGAATGACTACGGCAGCAGTGGAGTCAAGGAACTCTTTTGCCGCTCTTTTGCTGTAGCCTGCTTTTCGCCACATGCCTTCGGCTTCTTTGGTTGTATAGCGTTCATCAATTTCTTCGAAGAGGATATCTGGCCCGAGGCTTTTTCGGAGTTCCGCCAAAAAGATGCGCACGTTGGCAACTTGGGTACCTTCGGTGCCGTCAGAGAGAAAGGGAATACCACAAAGAATAACCTTGATGTTGCGGCCATCGACGACTTCGGCGATCTCCTTGACGGTGTCCAGCAGAGTTGCGGAGACAATAGCGGGTAAGGGGTGCGCCACAATCCGCATTTCATCACAAACGGCTAATCCGGTGCGTTTCCCCCCGTAATCAATAGCTAAGACGCGACCTTTCATGGCTGGTTAAAGGAGTTCTTGTTGATCGTTTTCTTTGAGCGAGTCCACGATCTTCTTAACGTCCTCGCTTGCGTCTCTTCGTGCTACAAGGATGGCATCTTTAGTATGCACAACCACAACGTCGTCCAGGCCAAGTACCGCAATAGTCTGTGGTGTGCCGGAGTATGCCAAAACCCCGGTGGATTTCTCCGCAAGAAGCTGACCGCCATCGGGGAATACACCAGCATTATTATTCTCATCTTTCTTCGATTCATCAAACAGCGCTTTCCATGAGCCGACGTCACTCCAGTGGTAAGGCGTTTCCAAAACACGGACTTTGTCAGCGCGTTCCAGGATCCCGATATCCACAGGAACGGATTCCAAGGTGGGGTAAATATCTTCGACAACTTCGGCGAGGGAGTCACCCGCGTCCTGGATCGTCTGCAGTCCTTTCCGTAACTGAGGCATATGCATTTCTATGGCATTCAAAATGCTGTCCGCTCGCCAAACAAAAATCCCAGAGTTCCACGCGTAATTCCCGTCGGCTAAAAACTCTTCCGCTTTAGTTTCATTGGGTTTTTCTTTGAAACTACGAACTTCAAAGGCTTGTAGTCCGTGAAAGGCGCCGACGCTTTCTCCACGTTGGATGTATCCATAACCAGTGGCCGGATAGGTCGGGGGGACGCCGAAGGTGACCAACACGCCTTCTTCCGACGCGATCTCTGCGCCAGCTTCGAGGCTCGTACGGAAATCTCGTGCGGGGGCGATGAGGTGGTCGGCGGGCAACACAGCCAAGGTGGCGCTGGGGTCTTTCTTTTGAATGAGTGCAGCGGCAAGACCAATGCACGCAGCAGTATTACGGGCGCATGGTTCAATTAAAATATTATCCGCGGGAAGTCCCGGACAAATTTTGCGGACGCCGTCGGCTTGCAAAGCGTGCGTGACGACCCAAGTGCGCTCGGGGGGGATGAGCCCATCCAGGCGGTCGACGGTTTCTGCCAACATCGCTTTAGCACCAGTGATGGGGAGGAGCTGTTTGGGCTGGCGTTTCCGGCTGACTGGCCAGAACCGTGTTCCGGAGCCTCCTGCCATGATGACGGCGTGCAACATAGGGGGATTTTAGGGGAAAGCGGGGGAGCGGTTCCAGGAATGTATTTTCCCGGGTGGAACCCAGAGCGGAAAGGGCTTTGCAGGAAGGTCCTGCTTGAAAAGCTTACGCAGGGAGCGTTGACTCTGTGTAAGCCGTGCGAGTGGCCCTGAGTATTCTTTTTTGACAAATAAGTCAAAGATGTAGTCAAGGCCAGGAATCACTTCAAGCGGCAAACCAAGGATGAACATCATTTTTCGGATGGTTACTTGAATCTCTACCGATTGGTCCATGCGCAGGAGACCTTTCCCCTGGACTTCCAATAAGTCGTGTTCCAGAGAAAATTTTTGGACGTGAATCTGCCCATTCTTTGAGAGCGTATATTCCAGATTTCCTTTTCTGAAAATAGGAGGACGGATGCCAAGAGTTGCCCAAAGTTGCGAAAGGATGGGCACAGCAGAAAGCCTCCCATTCTGGATTTTCGCTTTTCCTGTCCCTTGATAGTCGAGGGGGTTAGGCGTTGGGCTCTTGATATGAATTTCCCCAGAGAGGTTCCCTTGAAGTGGCGTCCCTAGTTGAAGATCCTCTTGAAGGCGCTTCAACTGGAGGTTTTGAAAATGAAGATTGGCCTCCATCGGCGCAGTTGCTGACAACCCAAGGCGAATCCCCTCGAAGCGATTGCCTCCAGTGGATGCCGAAGGAGACGCTTGGACTACACCGCCGAGAAGATTCATTTGAAAGTTCGTCCAGTGGAGAGCCTCTGGGTTGAGCTTAAGTGTTCCTGTGGCGCTCGAGAATGGGAGGCCAAAAAGTTTGCCCCGTCCGTCATGCAGGAGGAGGTTGGCGTGCGTCCCAACTTTGGCGTCCCATTGCAGGGTTTCAAGTTCAATCTCGGCAGAGGCTTGTTCAATTTCTGGTGGCCCGGACATCCTGAAATCTTCTATTCTTGCAATGCCACCACTGCCAGACAGTTGCGCCACGCTTTCCGTGGGCATCTCAAAGATGAATTTCATCTCCTGGGGAAAGAGTGTCCCTTGAAGCCCAACTTTGTGGAGCGCAGTTTCTGCTTGGGGGCCCAGAAGGCGAAAGAATTGGGGGGTGAGTTGAACCCCGGAATTGGAATGCAGCACGGCTTCGGCATGGATGTCGCTTTCCGTGGACTGAAAGTGGAATTTTTTCACTTGAACCGCAGAGTCACCTTGTTGGATTTGGAGAATGTTCGACTTGATGTTCGACGGCGTGAAAGATATCTCACCGAATATTTCAAGGGGAGAGTCCAATCCTGAAGCCTGAAGCGTGAGCGGATGAAACCGTGTTTGAATTTCAAGAGTGTTGGCGGCGTTGGGATTCCATGCAACGACGCCGTCAAGAAGTGCTTGGCAATGAAGGTGTTGCGTTGACTTGTCTAACCGAAGATGGCGAAGGAGTTTCTTTGCATCACTCGTGGACAATTGAAATTGCGCCGAAGAAAGTACGGCGTTGTTTGGGAAAGAGGGAGAAATTTGTATCGATGCTTGGAGTGGATTCCCCTGCAACGTAGCAGACATCGTTTCACAATAAGCCAGCGTCTTTCCGTCGGCGTTTTGCACCATGAGGTTCCCCCGGATTTTTTCGAGAGGGAAATCTGGGGTTCGTGTGTCTTGACAACCATCTTCTTGGAAGGGAAGGTTGGCTGTGAGTGAAAGTGCATCTGGTTCTGATCGGAGTGAAATATTCCAAGGTTTTTGATGGCTCCACTCAATATTTTCCAAGGCTGCCGGGAGACCAAGATGTTGCTGGAGTACCCGTCGTTCTTGAAGAGAAGGTTGAATGTTTTCCAAGTCCAGGGAAAGAGCCAATCCACCGTCCCATTGCCCGTTGAATGCGACTTCGCCCTGTAGCGCGCGTCCAATCCCTTGAAAGTCTATGCGTGTGGGTGAGTAGGAAAGGAGAAGAGTATTTGCCGTGATGGAAACGGGAAGAAAAGATGGTTGGACTTGCACATGACTAGCATCCACCTCAATGCGAAGGGTTCCATCGTTGGCGAAATCTTGGCCTCGGAGCGTGATATCTGCGTTGAAATGTCCATTTTTAGGACGACCCAGGCTTCGCCAAGCCTCATGAATCTCCGGAGTGCCTGCAACGGCAGAAGTGACGGCAGCATCCACGGGGATGCCGTCGGCGTGGACATCCAACTGCAATGCCGTGCGGCTTTCCCATAAGCCCAAAACAAGCTGTGCATCAACACTTCCATCACCGGCTTGGCCGTGGACGTCGGCCAATAGGTGATGGTGAGACGCAATAAAATCACCCTGTAGTCCCGTAACAGGATAAGGGAAAGACGCACGATGCCCTTCTTCGTTCAAAAACCCTTTGTATTTAAGAGAGAAATCTTTTGGTTGAGCATGAATGGCCCAGCGGGTCTTTGACTTTGGGGTCCAATCTATGGCAAAGCGCGTGGTCGGTGATCCGCGTAATTCTAAAGATTCAAAATAAAGGGCAACCTCGGGGAGGACTTGGCGAAGCCAGTCGACGCGGTCAGCATCAATCAAAATGTTTCCCGTTTCCCCTCGAAGATGCACGGAGAGTCCATTCGGAGTTTGCTGGTGTATGGTTCCATGTGCGTCCCACGGGGTATCCTCAACAGATCCATCAACCTGAAATCCGATGCCGGTTTGCAAACTTCCTTGGGCGAGAAATCCAACCTTTTGAATGAGGAGGGACGGCTCATGAAAGAATAGCGCACCATCTTGAAGCTGAAGTCGGATACTGGACTTCACGGCTTCTCCCAGAGGTTGTTTGGCGTGAATATGAAACTGTATTTTTCCCGTTTGTAATTCTAAATCACCCCAGTCTTGGAAAGAGAGGGGCGGGTCTTCAGGAAGCTGATGATGGAATCCCTTTGCCAAGATTTCCCATTTATTCAAGTTGCTGGATGCGTCGGCGTGGATTTCTACTTCTCCATAAAAAGGAGCATCCATCTGACCAAGAAGGTGGAGTCGGCCGACGTCTTTTTCCCATTGCAGTTCCATATTCTGGAGCTGAAAGTGCAGTGGGGGGAGTGTGGAAGAGGTCCATGCAAGAGACCCTCCCTCGATGGAGATGAAAAAGGGGGCCAGTGAGCCGCCTTCTTCCGTGTGAATCGACTGCAGGTGTTTTTGGATAGCGGCTTCCGAAGTTTGGAACACCGGCTGAATGACCTTGAGATGTTTTGGTTGAAGAAAAGAGGAGCCTGGGAGTGTGTGGATCTGGAGCGTGGCCGATTCACTAGAAAGTTCTGGAAAATGAGGCTCTTTGAGTTTGAGCTTTTGGATTGAGATTTCTCCCAATCCCCAGCGCAGATGGAGTGCATTTGCCTGCGCACCTTCGGGGAGCAATGTACGCGGAAGTGGAATCGGTAAAAAAGCGCTGATTAAGAGGAGGACGCCAAGCCAACCTGGTGGAGAAAGGCGATTCATCGAATGGAAGAGACCGAGGGCGCTTGAGCGTGGGTGAGAACGCGGTGCACGCGACCACTCAGCGAGCAAGTGATTTCATAGGGAATCGTGCCGGCGGCTTCCGCAAGGTCCTGAACCCTGAGACATTCCTGGCCTTGTTTTCCAATGAACGTTACCGTGTCTCCGAGTTGCACATCCGGAACGTGGCCGACATCAACGGTACAGTAATCCATAGAAACGGCCCCAACCACCGGGCATCGTTGTCCACGAACAAGAACCGTTCCGCGGCCTTGGGCACCTAAACGGTACGGGATACCGTCGGCATAGCCAATGGGGAGTGTGGCTAACCGCGTGGGCCGGTGGGAAGTCCATCGGCTTCCGTAACCGACGGGTGCTCCGGTAGGAATGTCTTTCAGAAAAACAATTTGTGCGTGTAGAGAAAGGATGGGTTTTAGTCGTTTTCCCATTTCCATGGAGTCGGGTAAAATCCCAAAAAGAGCAATTCCTGGACGAACGGCATCCCCTAAAGGTTGGAGGCCGGTGGCAAGGGCCGCGGAATTTGCACAATGCACGTGCGGAATGGCAACGCCCGCTGCGCGGATTTCCGAAACGGTAGCCAAAAATAATGCATGTTGCCCAGCGGTTTGTGGGTCATGGCAACCCTCCGGCGCAGAAAAATGTGTCATGACCCCGCGGAGTCGAAGAAAGGGGTGGCGTTCAATTGCGCGTGCAACGCGGAGTGCCGCTTCTGGTCTCACGCCAAGACGCCCCATCCCGACATCCACTTTGAGATGAACGCCTAAGATTTCCCCGAGCGTTTGCGCCTGCTCTCCGAGTTCTTGTGCACGACCTTCAGAGTGAACGCCGACTTCGACGTGATGCTCTAGAAGAAGAGGGAGTTCTGCGTCAATGACTGTGCCTAAAACAAGAAGAGGGAGGTTAATGCCATGGGTGCGGAGTGCCAGTGCCTCGGCGCTGTCTCCAACGCCGACGCACTCTATATCCATTTCCTCGCAAACTCGTGCAAGCGCAAGAGCTCCATGCCCATAGGCATTGGCCTTGAGAACCGGCCACACTTTGGCCGACCCCGCTATATTTTGTGCGAGGGTGAGGTTGTGGCGAAAAGCGGCGAGGTCGATTTCGGCCCAGGCTCGATGGCGCCGTTGCATGACCTTACTTTACCGCAAACGCATGCCCAATAGGCCAAGCTCCCGCAGGCTTTCCCGTGTTGTCTGTTGCACAAGAATGCGGAAAGACTTTCGTTGCTCCTCTTTTAGCTGAAGTTCTTCCTGCTGTTCCGGCGTAGTCGGCTTGCGTGCCTCCATCTCTGTAAGAAAGGCCTGGCGATTCCCATGTTTTTTCAGGAGTATCCGCATGGCATCCGGTTGATGATCGACGGAAATCCAAGCGCGGTGAAAGTGGTTCGCAACGTTGGCGAAGATGAGGGGGATTTCGGCGTGTGGGTCAAGGAAACAAAGGGATAAAGTGGCGCGGATTTGATAATAATCACGCCATTCGGCATAGGTGTCTCGGATGATAGAGTAGATTCCGGGGTGCAAACGCTTTGGAATGGGGGACTGAATAGCGTCATCTTGGAGAATTCTTCGCATGAAAGCCACGGATTCTGCGTCGGAAACTTCGAGCTCCTCGCCGGATCCCCAGAGATCGCCAAGTGTGATTCCGGGGTAAACTTTTCCGTTGCGGTCACGGTAACAATGGCTGAAATAGTCCGCCACGAGATCCATGGTTTTCTGGTCATCCAAGATGGATTCCAACGTGGCGCGCAGGACATCGGCGTGAGGAATGAGCCCGTTCCATAGTTGTCTCATAGAGTCTACGGTTGAGGGCTCTTCCCATGCTGACGGCCGTTCGATCGCGTTTCTTCCGTAATCCCAGTGAAGAGGTTGCAGCTGGGAAGGGAGGTCGTTTTTGCCGTAAAAGGCCTTTTTAAGGCGTTTCCAGCCTCCTGAGTTGGGCAGATAGATTTTTGTTTTAAGTTTGAGCGCTGGTGCATATTCTTTTGGGTCAAACCAAGCTGGGTCCCGTGGGGAGACTTTTGAAAGGGCTTTCGCTTGTTCCGAAAGATCTTTTGCAGCCCTAGCTAAGGGATGATCTAAGGTGTGAACTTTTTCTAAAGTAAGGGCTAAAAATCCCTGCTGTTCTTCTTTCGAAAATTGAATAAGACGGCCATGCACTTTTTTCCACTCTTCTGCTGAAGGGTTTTGAGGAAAAAAAAGGAAGGATGCCAAGATGAGTGGCGCAAACATGGGTGCATCATAAAATGGACTTTTTGAAATACTTAGAAATTTTTTGCCTTTCCATTGGTAACTTTGGTCTGGAAACGGCAGAATTGCGCTCCAATCATGTGATTAGGTCCCCTTCTTACATGTTCACTCATTCTCAGTCGGGTTTTTCCCGGCGACCAACCCAAATAAAAACATGGCTGCTAAGAAAAAAGCAACGAAAAAAAAGGTGACTCGCAAGACCGCCAAGAAGGCTATCAAGCGTACCACCAAGAAGACTGCCAAGAAGGCTACCAAGCGCACGGCGAAGAAGACCACCAAGCGTGGTAAGAAAGGTGCAGTCGCAAGCCTCATCATCTCCAAGTCTCGCACCAAAGGTGCTGTAGAAGCTTGTAACGTTTCCGGTGATTTCTACACCGCATTGGACGGTTATGTCCGTGATGCCATCATGAAGGCAGAAGCTCGGGCAACTCAGAACGGTCGCAAGACTCTTCGCCCACAAGATCTGTAATCTATTCGGATTCGGTCACGGCGCGCTCTTCGGAGTGCGCCGTTTTTTTATGCGTACGCGGGAGGCCGAAGATAGAGAGGTGATGGCGGGAATTTTTTTGCGGTGTCCCATAGATCTTGGCCGAAAAAGTGTGCAAGGTGATAGGAGAATTGATGTTTTGCTTCTGGCTGAAATACGGTGGGATCCTCGAGATAGAGGGCGCTTGTGGACAAAGAACAGATGGATTCTTCTTGAGGAAGTACTTCTGGGGCGGTCACACGTTGTAGCTTTCCTTGTTGAAGACGAAACGAAGCGTGATAAGTTTCTTTGCGAAATGCGTCGAGGAAAAGATGGAGTTCTTTTGAAATCTTATTTTCTTTCAAATAAGAAAAAGCAAAGGTTTCAAAACTTCCATACCCAAGAACAGGGATTTCTAAGGCGTAACCCAGGGTGATTCCTGCTGCACAAGCAATGCGTAGTCCGGTGTAAGAGCCTGGGCCCGTTCCGACGAGAATGCCCTGCAAATCTTCTTTTGTTGCATTGTCGTGAAGGAGGTCTTGGATTGCGGGCATGAGGGCTTTACCACGCGCCGCAGTGAAATCTTGCTGGTGTACGGTTCCATTGTGAAGCAAAGCTACCGTGGAGGCCGATCCGGAAAGTTCGATGGCTAACAGTGTGGGGGAATCAGGCAAGGACGCCATCTTGTTGTGCACCGATCTCTAAGATATCAAGGGCCTTAGTGACCAGATCTTGATCCACCGCTTCCACCATCAGGCGTAGTTTGAGCTCAGTGCCCGAGAAGCGCACTACGGTTCGGCCTTGGCCCGCAAGGAGGGCGTCGGCGGATTGAAGGGCTTCTTGTAGGCACAGTAATTCTTCAAGGGGGACGCGCTTGGTGGCAGGCAAGTTACGAAGTTCCTGAGGAAGGTCTTCATAATCCGCCGCGAATTTTTTGGCCGCCGCCGCGAATGCCGGACCTCGGGCACCGGAGCGCCAAAGGGTATCGGCAATCCGCAAGAGGGTGTAAATGCCGTCACCGCGATAGCCATGCTCCTTGCCGAAGAGGATATGGCCCGATTTTTCTCCGCCTAAGGAGTAATCTTGCTTCTTCATGGCGGCGGCCACGTGGCGGTCGCCGACGGGTGTGCGCAGAAGATGAATGCCAACAGCTTGGAGTGTTTGCTCTAAAGCAAGATTGCTCATCACTGTTGCCACGACCGTTTTCAACCCTTTTTGTTCGGCCAAAGCTAAGGCCATACCCGCAAGGATGGCGTCGCCGTCCAAGACTCGACCATCTCCATCCACAAGGATGCCACGGTCTGCGTCACCGTCTAAAGAAATGCCAAGGGCGCATTGGTGCTCTTGCGCAAAGCCTGCTAGCTTTTCTGGGTAAAGTGCACCTGCTTGGTCATTGATGTTGCGGCCGTCGGGCTTGTCGTGAAGGATGACCGCCTCCGCGCCGAAGGCTTTTAATATGCGGGAACCAATTTGACTTGCGGCTCCATGGGCGCAGTCTAAGGCCACTTTGGCGCCACCAAAATCTAGTTCAGGGAATGCATCGTTACGCAACCACGCAATGTAATCTCCAACGAGGCCCTTAACACGTCGTTGTTCCCCAGGTGTTTCTGCTGGGGGGAAGTCCATGTCGTTTTGGAGATGCCCTTCTAGAGTTTGTTCCGTGGCGCTATCAAGTTTCGCACCCGTGGCTCCTAAAAGTTTGACGCCATTGTCGGGTGCTGGGTTGTGCGATGCAGAAACCACAATTCCAGCGGCATATTCGCCAGCCATGGTGAGGTAAGCAATGCATGGGGTTGTGGCAAGGCCAAGAATGTCAACATGGATTCCCCCATGAGAAAGGCCGGCCGCCAAAGCGGCAACCAAAGTTTCTCCGCTTTCACGGCCATCATGGCCAATGAGGACGGAGCCGGTGCACAGTTGCGCGGCAAGAACTTGTCCGAGGCGCTCTAAAGTGGTTGCCGTAAGAGGTTCTTCTCCTGCGCGGCCTCGCATTCCGTCGGTGCCGAAAAGTGCGTGGGTCAAGGCTGCTCTCCGAGAAGTTTCATGGAGACCATGCGATCTTCTTCATTTTGTGGGCGAACGCGCAAAGATTGAAGAAGTTGCTGGCGGAGGCTGTCGTTATCAATACCGACGAGATGCCACCCGATGGCAAGCTCAAATCCATCCACCGCACCGGCAGGGATTTGAGAGAGCGGTACAAGCAATAAAATGTGTTCCCGCACCCAGCTTTCATCGAATTGTACGCCAAGGAGAGTGGAGTCCGTGAGTTCCGCAAGCCATGGCGTGGCGGACCAAGTGCCAAGTGCCCATTCTCCTTCGGATGCTTTCCCGACGCCGTGGAGTTGCCCTGCCGAAAGCACCCACGTGATTGGCTCACCTTTTTGGTGGCGGATGGGGACTCGAACGGCAATTTGTGGGGGGAACATACGAACACCGCGGCGTGTCAGGGAGTCGGTGAGGCGAACAATAGCTTTGAGAGTGTCTCGTCGGTTGTCGGGAATTTCTACCGGTGTAAAAATCCCCGCTCCAGGAAAGCCTAGGCGTAACGATTCCAAGCGGCCAAGCGCCTCTTCGACGGCAGCGTGTGGACCAGAAATGCGAACCTGTGTCGGGTCAAAAAGTATATTTTCTTGGTGGACCTCGTAAGCGTCCGCTGGATTTCCTTGGACGGTGACAAGTGTGGGATTCAGCGCAAGGGTGGCTTCCCGTCGGCGTTCAAAGCGAAAGTTGCGAAAGGACTGCGAGCCAAGATCTTTGAGGAGCCGGCTGGCCTCCGATGGCTTGAGCCAGTCCAATTCATCCAAAGAGAGAAGATCTACCGTTTTTGTAGTTTCTCCAGAAGTTGCATCAAGGATAGGTTCAAAAGTTGCTGCGCATTGACTTGCAAAAAAGGCAGCAAGGTTGGCTGCAGCGCCATGGAAGGCGATAGTTACGGAAGTTCCCGGTTCCGGTGAAACGAGTTCCCATCCGTCCGGAATTTTGATTTGTAAACTGTGAGCAGCGGGGGTTTGAGAATGGTTTACTGTGACGACGGTGAAATTATGAGTGCGGTCTTCGGCGACTGATTGCCCGACTTGCCACCAAGCGAAGGCGGCGAGCGCTAAAGCCAAAATCTTTCGGCCCATATCATGAAAGAAAAGGCGGCGGAGCCAATTCATACGTCGGTTTCCTGGGTTATCAACGCTTCTTCGGCGCGTGGTTTTTCGGATTGAAGTAGTTCACGAAGCTTTTGCTCTACTTGGTCGTGAGGCACGGCTTGGGTGAGTTGACGTCCGGCGGCCAGGGAAATGTGGCCCGTTTCTTCACTCACGACCAGCGTGATGGCATCGGTCTCTTCTGAAAGGCCTCGTGCTGCGCGGTGGCGTGTGCCTAGTCTTCGTTGGACGGTGGGGTCGGTGGTGAGTGGAAAAATACATGCGGCTGCCAAGATGGTGTCGCCGCGGATAATCACTGCACCATCATGGAGAGGACCACCGGGGAAGAAGATGTTTTCTAAAAGAGTGGTAGAAACGGGAGCTTCCAGAATTGCAGCGTTTTCTCGGAAGGGGGCAAGAGACACAGAGCGTTCAAAAGCAATGAGAGCGCCGATGCGCTCTTTGCTCATGCGGATGGCCGCGGTGGCAATTTTAGAGAGCGTTTCTTCATCCGTTGTGGTTGCGCTGAAGAGACCGAAAATTCCAGACCGGCCAATTTTTGAAATCCCTTGACGAAGTTCGGGTTGGAAAAGAATTACCACAATCATGACCAAGAAGGGCAAGATTTCAGAAAGGATCTTTTGGAGGACAGGGACTTCTGGGTAGCGAGAAAGCACACCGAAGAAAAATGCGCCAACCACAATGAAGGTGACGAGTCCACGAACAAGGCCGAAGCCTCGCGTGTTTCGGAGAAAGCGGAGGATTCCATAAATCCCTGCTGTGAGGATAAAAATCTCAATCAGCGCTTGAAGGACGAGGCGGTCAATCATGTGCGTGGAATAAGTGAGGAGGCGTTTGCAATGCTCCATGCCATCTGCCAAGCATCTTGGAATCGGCCCGTGTGCATGCGTAGAGCATAGACACCTTGGGCGGCGCAAATTGCGGCAGCGCCGGCGGAGCCTAAATCTCTTTGGGCCGGTGCGGATTGCGGGAGAAGCGTGGACATGAAGGACTTGCGGGATGGGCCGAGCAAGAGTGGAAATCCTAACGCACGCAGCGCGCCACAGTGGCCAAGAAGTTTCAAATTGGATGGAGTGTCTTTGGCAAATCCAATGCCTGGGTCTAAGAGGATTTGGGACGGATGGATGCCCTGAGAGAGAGCATACGCGGCGCGTGCGGCGAGAGCGTCGGCAACTTCACCAAGGAGGTGCGCGTATGTGGTCCGGTTTTGCATCGTTTCCGGTGTGCCACGGTGGTGCATGAGGACGATACGGCAGGAATGTTGGGCGCAAACGCGGGCAAGGAGGGGGTCGGCGAGGGCGCTGACATCATTCACCATGGTGGCACCAGCTTGGAGGCAGGCTTCCGCAACTTCGGCGGAGCGGGTATCTACAGAGAGCGGGGTTTTCTTGTTATGGAGCAGGGAAATGGCAGGAAGGAGTTGCTCCAGCTGTTGTTGCGCGGGAATGGCCTTTGCGCCGGGCCGTGTGCTCTCTGCACCAAGATCCAACCACGCAGCCTGGTGTTGTTCATGTTCTGCTACCCGCTCGAGGAGGCGGTCAGGAGAAAGATGACCGGTAGTGGGGTGGGTGAGCGTTCCTCCATCACTGAAAGAATCTGGAGTGAGATTCAAAATGGCCATGAAGGCCGGTGGGTGCTGTGGAAACTCTTTCCAGCTTTGTAAGCCGACGGCAATGCGTTGGGTAATCCAAGTAGCCCTCGCTTCTGGGTCGGTGAGGTCGATGACTTCCACAGGCCCCGAAAAAGTAATATTTTCCTTCGGCGCCTCGATGAAATGGGGAGCAAGGTAATAACGGGTAGCGCAATCTTTAGACTCGCCGACGGCGACCAGCCCTTTTTTTTGGAGGGCTTGCTCACATGCTTTGGATTCGGGGCGCGGTCCTCGCCACAGTCCATTTTCTAGAGGAATCGCGTGATGCTTCTCCTCATGGTGAGGGAGCTCCCAAGGTTGCAACATTATTCGGCGATTTCTTCGTGAGGAGCTTGCGGCGTAGGCAAGGGTGGGTCCTCTGCTGTGCCGGCAGATGCACCCGGAAGAGGCGGTGGTGCAAGTGTGCTTTGAGGGCGGAGGTCAGCAGGTTCTGTCCCCGCAGCGAGTGCCCGCATTTCGTCCCCGGTGATGGACTCGTGGATGAGAAGTCCTTCGGCGACCCGAATAAGGGCGTCAGAGTGTTGGCTAATGAGGTCTCTTGCACGCTGATGGGCTTTTGCCAAAATGTCTCGAACTTCATTATCAATGGCCCGGGCTGTTTCTTCGGAATGATCTTTCCCCATGGAGAATTCAGAACCGAGGAACTCATTGCCACCCGAATTGGCGAGATGGATGGGGCCAAGCACTTGACTCATACCCCACTCAGTAATCATGAGGCGCGCCATTTGAGTGGCTCGCATGATGTCATTGGATGCGCCTGTGGTGATATCGTCACAAAAGACTTCTTCGGCAACCCGGCCACCGAACAAGACGGCAAGCTCGTCCAAGATGGCCTTGTAGGAGAGATGCATCCGATCTTTTTCGGGCAACATCATGGTGGCACCTAAGGCCATGCCACGAGGGATGATGGTGACCTTATGCACAGGTTCGGTGTGCTCAAGCTCACAGTTCACAACGGCGTGTCCTGCTTCGTGGTAAGCCGTGATGCGTTTGTCGCTGGCGTCCATAGCCCGCGACTTTTTCTCACGGCCGAAGCGCACTTTGTCTCGCGATTCTTCCAGGTCTTCTTGACGAACAAAAGCATGTTCTTTCATGGCGGCCAAAATGGCGGCTTCGTTCACCAAGGCAGCAAGTTCTGCGCCACTGAACCCCGGCGTGCCCTTTGCGATATCTTCAAGATTGATGTCTGGCGCTAACTTGACATGTTTCGAGTGCACGCTAAGAATTTTCTCTCTTCCTTTGACATCCGGAAGGTCGATGACGATTTCTCTGTCAAAGCGCCCAGGTCGAAGCAGTGCAGCATCCAAAACGTCTGGGCGATTCGTGGCGGCAACCACAATGATGTTGGCGTCCGTGCCGAAGCCATCCATTTCAACCAAAATGGCGTTGAGTGTTTGTTCCCGCTCTTCATTACCCCCTCCCATGCCGGATCCACGTTTCCGGCCGACGGCATCAATCTCATCTAAAAAGATGATGCACGGTGCGGACTTACGCGCTTGTTCGAACAAATCTCGCACACGACTTGCGCCAACGCCCACAAACATTTCTACAAAGTCTGATCCTGAGATACTGACAAAGGGGACATCAGCTTCTCCTGCAATGGCCTTGGCCAGGAGAGTTTTTCCGGTTCCAGGAGAACCGACCAACAGGACTCCCCGAGGGATCCGCCCCCCTAATCGCTTGAATTTCTCCGGACTCTTGAGAAATTGAATGATTTCGGTGACTTCATCTTTGGCTTCGTCAATGCCTGCAACATCATCAAAGGTAACCCCTGTTTTGTTTTCTTGATTGTAGGTTACGGCCCGAGAGCGACCAAAGGAAAGCAGTCCTTGGCCTTGCCCTTTCATTTGCCGCCCCATCATGAACCAAATGAGTCCGAGGAAAAGAAGGAACGGTGCAAAGGAGTAGAAGAATATTTTCAATCCTGAAGTTTTCTTCGTAACAATGCCATTTACCCCGTCAAAAGAAAGAATGCGTGAACTGGCACCTGAGGTTTTCAATAAAGACTCAAGAGCAATCAGGTTCGGACCGTTTTCAGAACCGGAAAGAATTTCCGCATAGTGGGCGCCGTCGGAATCTTGATAATCCAAAAAGAAGCGCTGCTGGGAAGTCTCTCCTTGAGCATGTTCTTTTGGGTTGACCCATTCCCTCAGCGTGATGGCGTAACCTTGTGTAGGGTTGAGCGTTTTGTTTTGAATCTTGCTTGTTAGAGTGCCGACCGACATCGGCTCTCTTAATAAGAGTTGCTTTCCTTTAAGATCTCTTACCTCTGCATGAATCGCCGACGTGTCCGGAACATTTACGATAAACGCTTCTGGGGCGCCTCCGGTCGTTGATTTCAAGAGACCTTCAAAGGTGTTCGGCGCGTCCTCTTGGACTTGTTCTACTTGGCCGGTATGGAGTTGAAACCAAAAGGCGTCTTCGGACAAACTTAACGCCGGGGGGTCACTGCCAAAGTAAACTAAAAGCAGTAAAAGCCCCATAAGCATGAATAAAAAAGGACCGAAGGGTTTGCGCGGCGCACCTTCGGTGTTCTTTTGCTTTGGGTTGGATTCTGGGTTGGATTCAGTCATAAGAAGGATTAAAGCTTGGATGGACGTAGTGAAAGACCCGTTTCCATCGCAATTTGTTCGGTGAGCTCCGCAATGATTTTATCTGCAGCGCTGTAAGTGTCCTCCCCATTTTGAGGGAGGAATTCTAAGGTTCGAGAGAGCGAGCCCTCGGCGAGTTGCGCGCCATTGGCATGAGTGAGGATCCAATCTGCTTGAAGATACGCACGACCGGCCAAAATAGTGCCTCCTTTTCCGCTGACGGCAGCCCCGCGACGGATATGACGGAGATGGGAGGTCAAGATGAGGTCGGCGTCCTTGTTTTCTTTGAGGCGGAGATCCCAAAGGCCGACGAGCTCTTTGCGAAGGCTTTGTGTGAACGAGGCCTCCATGCCATGCCAATGTGAATGGTTGGTTGCCGTAGGAACCCAAATGCTCTGGCCTGCTCCCAGAGAGGGTTGAAGAACTTGGTATCCGCAACTGGGTAGCAATACACAAAGCAGCGTAAAAAGAAGGCGAGTGGCCATCAAGGCTAGGGGGCGGTCGTTGCCGTGGCGTCTAACGCCCGGAGTTTTTCTTGTGCCGCTTTCGCAGAAGGAGTTCCGGAGAAGGATGCGGCACGAGTCCAATACATGCGTGCACCCAAGTCGTTTTCAAGAGTGGCATAATAATCTCCTAGCATGTTTTCTCGATCGGCTTGGAGTTGATAGATCGTTCCGCTCATGTCTTCCGCTTGTTGCGCATACCGACCTTCGGGGAAGAGGATTAAGTACTGTTGAAACTGGCTTTTTGCAGTAGTGAGCAAGTTGGCGTCCGACCACGGCCCTTCAAGGCGGTGGTAGCTACACATGCCAATCCGGTAGGTGGCCAAGTCCGTCCATTCAGAGCCGGCGTAGGCAGCAAGGACACCTCGGTAATTGTTTGCTGCGTCTGCATAGTCCCCTTTCTTGAAATTATATTCACCTGCACGGATGAGTGATTCTGGAGCGAGTGGATGGCGCGGAGCCCAAAGCGCCAGATTTTCTAACGTGATGAGCCCACGATGGCGGTTAGGGAAAACCCCAAAGGTTTTGTGTTGGCCGTCTAAAAGCTCGGTGGCAATTTGGAACATACGCTGCGCAGCAATATCAATTTCCGCGCCAGGACCGCGAAGATGAAGAAAATCATTGTAGTGGTGAAGTGCACCATTCCAATCTTCTCTTTGCCAAGCAACTTCTCCGGCGAGTTGCGCATAAGCCACGCGGGTAGGCCGGTCGAGCTCTTCCGTGCGGATACTTTGAAGCGAGCGCCAAGCAGTACCCCATTCCCCCGCGGCCATTTCAGCACGTGGTGCATCCAATTCATGGATGTCAAGAGGGATTTCCTGTGAAGCGCACGAGGGAAAACTCAGCAAGAGAGTTGCTGAGAACAGGGCAATGGAGATGTTTTTTACGAACACGAGGTAGCCTTCCGGCGCTCTAGAAGAATGGCCCAAGCTTTGGGTGGACGATCCAGGTGGTAGCAAAGGAATTCGCCCAAGATTGTAAGGCAATCCTCCTGCTCAGGGAGGGGTGCCGTGCGGGCGATTTCCGGTGTATCGCGGTAGCTTCGTAACAGGAGAAGCATGGCGGGAGAAAGGCGGTGTGCTTGATCACTGGGGCGAGGTGAACCCGAGGGGAGCAGCCCACCATTTGCCGGCGAAAACCAGAGCGTTGCAGATGGGGAGGCATCGGTGTTTTCTAGGGTTGGGCTAAGGCCGAGGAGCGCAAGGATTTCAAGGATGCGCTGGCATAGGAATCCGGCAGTTTCCACGCCCTCGTGGAGTTCTTGAAGACTGTGGAGTAAAAATAAGAAAACATCGGGCGAGGGGAGGCCAGCAGGGGCGGCAAGTTCGGCCGTTTCAGCAAGAAGTGCGGCGGCGGTGAGGAGGTCGGGGTTTTCAGAAATTCCCGAGTGGCGGTCCACGAGTTTGACACCGTAAAGCTGAAGGAGGTCTCGGTTATCTGCTCCGCCGAAGTCCACTTCCACAAAAGCCCACGTATCTAATACACCTGCTTTACCGCTTTTAAGTTTGTTGACGCCCTTGGCCATCATGGGGAGCACGCCGTGATGGGGTGTCAACAAGTGGACGACTTGGGAGGTTTCCGAATACGGCCATCGGCGGAGGACAATGGCAGGGGAAGTTTGGCGGTTCACGGGGCAGGGGTTGGTTTCACCAGGCTGGTGAGCTTGACGCGCTGAATACGTCGGTCGTCGGCTTGCGTGATTTCCAAAGTGACGTAGTTCAGTTGAAGCGTTTCCCCAACTTTTGGAATATGCCCGAATCGCTCAAAGAGAAGGCCCGCCAAAGTGTCATAGGCCTCATCTTCGGGGAGTTTAGCGGGAAATGCTTCATTGAGCTCATCCACACCCATCCGGCCGTCGGCAATGGCAGTTTGGTCATTGAGCAATTGAAAGACAATGGGGTCCTCTTCTTGATCATGCTCGTCTTGAATTTCCCCGACGATTTCCTCTAGGAGGTCCTCAATAGTGACTACGCCCGCCGTGCCTCCGTATTCATCCACCACAATGGCAAGGTGCACGCGTCGTCGGCGTAATTCTTCTAAGAGCGCCGGGATGCGCATCGTTTCTGGGACGAAGTAGGCCGGGCGAAGATATTTACGCACTTTTTCACCGCCGACATCTTCCCCGTGTGCCCAGGCTGGGAGCACATCTTTGAGGTAAAAGATTCCAGCGATGTGGTCATGGTCTTCTTCGTAGGCGGGGAGGCGGGAATGACCCGCTTCGTTAGCCAGTGTGGCGGCTTCGGCCACCGTGGCTTGGGCAGGAATAGCCGTAAGTTCTGTACGCGGTGTCATGACTTCGGCGGCGTCGGTTTCCGGGAGTTCAATCACCCGGGCGATCATTTTCTTTTCTGCGGCGTCGAGCTCCTCGGTACGGTCATGCTCACGGGCGACGTCCAAAAGTTCTGCAGCAAGACTTCCTTGACCATTTTGTTCCAAGTCCACGCCTAGAAAATCAAGGCTGATTTCCAAAAGGCGTGTGAGTGGACGGAGTGGCCAAGCGGCCAGTTGAACGAGGGGGAGAATGAGAAGGCAGATGCGCCGGGCGCGACCACGGATCACCAGAGCTGGAACGCCTTCCAAGAGAACTCCGGCGGTCAGGGCATACAGCGTCCAAAGGGGCCACTGTTGGAGGATTTCAAGCTCTTCAGTTGTTTGCAGGAGATCGGCCACCGCCGCGGTGAGAAAGAAAATCCGGAGGAGACCTGCCGTGCTGGCGATGTGGGAGCCGGCGTTTGCCGCGGCATTTGCGCGTTTCTGGAAAACCTCGGGAAGGTCTGTGGTGAGAGAACGGCGAAGTGGGGATGCGAGGAGGGCTCGGAGTCCACCGCAAAGGGCGCCAAGGAGGAGAAACAGGATGGCCAAGATTTCATTTTAGAAGAGAAATACCGACGGACCCAAGTTTAATATCACTATTTCCATTCGGTATGATTCGGTGATGAAGCACGGTGACCTCCTTGTCTTTGGGGCATCTTCTGTCGTGACGCAGGTCGACGGCGTTGCGGGGGACTCGTTGGTTGTGGTGGATGGAAAGATCGCGGCGGTAGGCCAAGAAAGGGATTTGCGCGCCCAATGGTCGGTTAAGAAAGAACAGGACCTTTCCGGAAAACTCCTTGTCCCCGGCTTTGTAGATGCGCACACGCACCCGGTTTTTGCCCAGGGGCGAGCGGAGGAGTTTGATTGGCGCGCGCAAGGAATGGACTATTTGGAAATTGCGAAAAAGGGCGGAGGAATTTATTCCAGCGTTCGGGCCGTGCGTGAGTGTGAGGAAAGTGCCTTATTGGAAAAGGTGATCCTCCATTTTGAATGGATGCAGGAAAAGGGGACGGTGGCTTGTGAGGCGAAGTCGGGATATGGGTTATCTTTGGACGCGGAGTTGAAATCCTTGCGCGTCATTGCACAGGCTTCGGCGAAGACGGGAATGGAAGTGGCGCCTACATTTCTGGGTGCACACATGATTGCGGAAGAATTTCGGGATCGTCCCGAGGCCTATGTGGATTTATTGTGTGAAGAAATGTTACCGGCCGTTGTAGAGGAAGGCTTGGCGGTTGCTGCGGATGTTTTTATTGAAGAGGGTGCTTTTTCTTTAGCTCAAGGACGCCGTTATTTGGAATGCGCGAAAGATCTAGGTTTGGCATTGCGCATTCACGCCGATCAATTCAATGAGTTGGGCGGCGTTCAATTGGCCGTGGAATTGGGTGCACAGAGTGTGGACCATTTAGAAGCTTTGAGTGATGCGGGCTTGGAGGCGTTGGCGATGAGTCGGAAAACGCACGCAGGTTTGCTTCCGGCCGTTCCTCATTTTCTTCGGCAGTCCATGAATGCACCGGCTCGGAAACTGTTGGATGCTGAAGTGCCTTATTTTATTGCAACCGACTTTAACCCTGGTTCGTGTTACACGGCAAGTTTGCCAGAGGCTGCGCATTTTGCGCGGGTGCGCATGAATTTAACGGCGGCCGAAGCACTGTGGGGCGTGACGGCGGGGGCGGCGGACAGTTTGGGGCTAGGTGGTCGATTAGGGCGTTTGGCGCCTGGTTTTGACGCGAAGTGGGTGGCGTTGGATATCCCAGATTTGCACTATTTTGGGTACCGATTTGGCTGAAAAACTCCTGTCTTAGTGAGTACTTGTTTAACGGGGGTTCCGTGTGGCATGGAGGGGGAAGGGTATGCGCAAGCCCGCGTTCAGGGATTATTGGTACTCCCCAATGTTCAATCTTTTGTTTTTTGTCCCGAAGATAAAGTCATGGGAACCCTACGGGAATGTTCCGACATCCATGGGGGGGGACGGCGCCGAACTCTTGACGAGAAATGATTTTCGTGTCAGGAGTCAGCGGGACCATCGATTCATGCACTTGATCTTCACGAAACGGAGTGGTACACCTCCTGTTTCAGCGGACAAGGAAACGCTTCTGTAATTTAGAGCTTCTTTTCCACAAGCCGAAGAATTTCTGTTTCCATGGACTGTGCTTGCGCAACGATTTCGGTCCCTCTTTTTTCAAAATCCGCTACGACGGCTTTGTCTTCTAAGTCTCCCGCGTTAATCCGCACGTTCAAAAACGCGCCCATCACTGCCGACCGAGCGCATAGAGCCGCAACACCGGCATCCGAAGCAGAGGCATCCATGCCGACGTCGGCCATGGCTTTGGCGACTTTCATTGACTCCAGGGAAACTTCCATTACGCGGAATGGGGCTTTAATGGCAAACAATGTCGCCGCTTGCACCGCTTCCTTTTGTGCGGACTTTTCGGCATCAGTTCCCGTCGGCAGTCGCCACGAAAGCATGATGCGTTCAAAGGCTTCGGTGTCTCTATCAATGAGTTGAACGAGTTCTTGATGGCATACTTTGCCCCGTTCCGCCCAATCACTGAATTCCTCCCATCGTTCATCCCAACCACGTTTATGGCTGGAAAGGTTAGCAACCATGGTGCCGAGTGCCGCGCCCAGCGCACCTAAATTGGCGGCAATGGACCCGCCTCCCGGAGCGGGGGATTCACTGGCCGTTTCTTCTACAAAACCTTGGACGCTCATTGCCGCCAACCGACCGCCACCTTGTTTTGTGGCCAAGACATATTCGATGATGCTTTTTTGTGGCTCAAACTTTTTCAAGTCATCCAATCCCAATGTTTTTGCGGCAATTTTCACAAGTTCGGCGTCACTGACGCCCGTGGAACGAGATTGCTTTCGCAAATAATGCCGGCCGGCGTCCAACATCGCTTCGAGCGGAATCAAACCCACTAACTCCGACCCCGACACGCGCATGCCCCGACGATCGGCCGAGGCGCATACCGCATCAAAGGCCTCATGAACGGACGTCACGGTGATGTCGGTGAGGTTCATCGAGACTTGGGCAATGCCGAACTCTTCAATGAACCAACCAATCCCCTTAACTGCTTTTAACTGCCCCGGCTCCCAAACCGTATTCCCATCGGCATCCTTCACGACTTCTCCCGTGAGTGGGCAAGGTGCTTTTTTAATCCGACCTTTTTCGCGGACATCAAAAGCAACGGCATTGGCGCGTCGTGCCGAAGTTGTGTTGAGGTTGATGTTGTAGGCCACAAGGAAATTCCGCGCACTGACTGCGGTTGCCCCCGTCTTGGTCTGGAAGTCAGCTGGCCCAAAGTCGGGCGCCCATTCTGCATCTTTCAGACGCTCTTTGAGGCCTTCATATTCTCCGCGCCGCACGTTGGCCAAGTTTTGCCGCTCAGGCCGACGGGCCGCGTTTTCATAGAGGTAAATCGTCAGCCCCGCTTCTTCGCCGAGGCGTTGGCCCAATTCCCGCGCGTATTCCGCCGTTTCTTCCATGCTCAAGCCAGCAATGGGAACGAGCGGGCAAACATCCATGGCACCAAAACGTGGGTGCTCCCCGGAGTGCTTAGACATATCAATAAGTTCTGCAGACTTCTTTCCGGCAGCGACGGCAGCATCCAGCACGGCGTCGGGCTCTCCGACAAAGGTCACCACGGTCCGATTCGTGGCAGCGCCAGGGTCTACATCGAGCAATTCCACGCCATCCACGGCTTCAATCACCGCAGTGATTTTCTCAATGACCGCCAAATCACGGCCTTCGGAGAAATTCGGAACACATTCAAGGAGACGCTTCATATCGGAATTGTATCTAAGCCCAGGACTTCGCCGCACCCTTAGAATGTGTGGCTCATGACCGCTGAACGCATTGCCGTAGTTTCCGCAGTTCGCACGCCTATTGGCCGTTATATGGGGGGATTTTCTACCTTGGCGGCCCCGGAATTAGGTGTTTGGGCAGCGAAGGGTGCTTTGAAAGCGGCGCATGTGGATCCGGCCGACATCGGCGTGGCTTATTTTGGCCAAGGTCGCCAAGCGGGGTCAAAGCCAAACCCGGCACGGCAGGTTACTTGGGGGGCAGGGCTTCCGCAGGAGTGCACGGCGACCACGGTGAACATTGCCTGCGCTTCGGGGATGAAATCTCTACAGATGGCAGCCGATGACCTCCGTTTGGGGCGGGCTTCGGTGGCGATAGCCGGCGGAATGGAGTCCATGACGCGCGTGCCTTTTATGCTGGACCGCATGAGAGAGGGGTATCGCTTGGGTCATGCCAAGGTCATTGACGGGATGTACCACGACGGATTTCAGTGCCCACTTTCCGGCATGATCATGGGAGAAACAGCGGAATTGCTGGCACAGGAGATGGGCATCAGCCGAGAGGATCAAGATGGATTTGCTTTGCGGTCGCAACAAAAGGCGGCCGACGCTTGGGAGGCCGGCCGGTTTGCCGACGAATTGGTTCCGGTGACGGTTTCATCTAGAAAAGGGGATATCGTGATTGAAAAAGACGAACACCTTCGGCCTGACACCACTTTGGAAAAGCTTGCAAAATTGCCCGCGGTCTTTGCCAAAGAAAATGGCACGGTGACCCCAGGAAATGCATCGGGGATTACCGACGGAGCCGCCGCTTTGTTGTTGATGACGGAGACGGAAGTAAAGCGCCGTGGATTACAACCCTTAGCTTACTTTTTGGATTCCCAAGTCTCCGGCACAGATCCAAAACGCATGGGGCTCGGGCCGGTTCCTGCCACGCAACAACTCTTTGCGCGGAATGACTGGAGCGTAGAGGACTTCGGACTTTTTGAAGTCAATGAGGCTTTTGCCGCACAGGTTTTGGCTTGTCAGTTGCAAATGCCATTCCCCGAAGAGTTAGTCAACGTGAATGGTGGGTCCATTGCGTTGGGACATCCCATCGGATGCACGGGTGCGCGCATTGTCGTCACCCTTCTCCATGAAATGAAACGCCGCGGTGTAAAGCGCGGTTTGGCCACCCTCTGTGTGAGTGGTGGGCTTGGCATGACTTCCGCCTGGGAGCTTGCTGACTGATTGAGATAAACAAATGAAATACTTTCTCCCTCTTCTTTTGATCCTTCCTGCATGTGGTGAGGATGATCCTTCCATGACACAAACCGCTGTGGCGACACCACCGGCTTTAGAGGTGGGGGCGCAAGCGCAGCAAGATGTGCCTTTAACGCCATCTCCCACTACGGCGCCCAAGCCTTACGCACCCAGTCGTGCCTCGCAGTTTCATTTTGAGGCGGGTGGACCGGTTTCAGATGCTAACTTGAAAAACTACTTTGTGGAGATGACTTGTGCTATCGATGGAAAAGAGGTCGGCACGATGAGTTTCGAACTTTGGGGCGATGATGCGCCGAGAACGGCGCGGAATTTCTTGCGCTACTGTGATGAAGGCTTTTACGACGGCTTAACATTCCATCGGATTTTGCGGGACTTCATGTTGCAGGGAGGTGACCCAAAGGGCACGGGGCAAGGGGATGGACCGCATGGGCAAATTCAGGCTGAGTTTTCCGACGCCCCAGAGCGTGCTCATCAGTACGGCGTGTTGTCCATGGCAAGAGGCCAGAGCCCAAATTCAGCATCCAGTCAATTCTTTTTGATTTGTGATGATCAGCCCTCCGTTTGGAATTTAGACAATCAATACGCTTCTTTTGGGCGGATGACGTCGGGAGCGGCCATTCTGGAAATCTTGGCCAATACGCCAACCCGTTCCAATGGTCGTGAAAAGGCAGATCCGTTGAAGAGGGTCACGATGACTTCGGTGGTTGTCAAGGAAGGGGTTGCTCCTCAAAAGGGAGAAACCATGGCGCGTGTGATGCCTGAACTGCCTGCAGGTGAAGTGGAGCAAGTGACCGTGCAGCATATTTTGATTTCCTTTAAGGACGCGATTCCCGGGCCAACCCGAAGCAAGGAAGAGGCAAAACAATTGGCCGACACCGTGTTTGCGCGCGTGCAAGCGGGCGAGAACTTTGACGCATTGTTGCGCGAATACACGGATGACAACATGCGCCCTGGAGACACGCGTCCGGGAACTTATCTCATCTTGAACCATGGCCGACGCGACATTGCTTCCGACCGCTTGATGTTTGACTTGAATAAGCAAATACAAGATTACCAGAAAGAATTGCAAGCAGAAATGCAGGCGCAGAAGATGACGATGGAAGCGGCCCGTGCGGCATTCTCCGTGAAAAGAGATGAGCTGGCTGGGAAGATTCCGGAAACCATGGCCACCCAGCGAGACCGTTTGGTCCCAGCCTTCGGAGACGTCGGTTTTTCCCTTCAAGTCGGGGAGGTCGGCTTGGCACCTCATCAAGAAAAGTCATCGCCCTTTGGCTGGCACATCATCAAACGCTTGAACTAACGCATTAACTTAGGATAAAAACATGACAGACTACACACAGATTGACAACCTCAGCGATGAGGATTTGAAAAACGCTTTGATTGACCTTGAAGTGGAAGTTGGCGGCAATGACGTCGGCACCATTACTTTGGAACTTTGGCCCGACGCAGCTCCTGCAACTGTGAAAAACTTTGTGCGCTATGCCGCCGAAGGTTTTTATGACGGCAAAGGTTTTCACCGCGTGATCCCTGGCTTTATGATTCAGGGTGGATGCCCTCAAGGAACCGGAACAGGTTCTGGACCTCACGGAATGATCCCCGGCGAGTTTTCCGAGGACTCAGACTATGCTCATGAGCGTGGCGTGATTTCCATGGCGCGTTCCGCAGACCCGAATTCCGCTTCTTGTCAGTTTTTCATCTGCCACGGTGCAGCCGATTTCTTGAATGGCCAGTACGCTGCCTTCGGCAAACTTGTGGAAGGAGACGCCGCATTAGATGCCGTCGCTTCCGTCGCCACGGGTGGGGGTGGCGAAGGGTCTTCGCCTGCGGAAAAGTGCGTCATCAAAAGCATGAAGGTGCGCGGCCGTGTCTAATTCTGAATTGATTCTCGTGGACGTGGATGCCGACGGCATTGCCGTGGTCACGGTGAATCGTCCCAAGGCTTTAAATGCTTTGAACGCCGACGTTCTTGCCGAGTTGCGAGAGGCTGTGATTGAATTGGCGTTGGAGGAAGATGTCCGGGCTTTGGTGATTGCCGGGGCGGGTGATAAGGCTTTTATTGCTGGTGCCGACATTGCGGCGTTGTCGAATATGACGCCCAGTGAAGCCCGGGAAATGAGTCACGACGGGCAAGATTGCTTCGGCGTGATGGAAGCTTGTCCCAAACCCGTGATTGCTGCCATCCAAGGTTTTGCATTGGGGGGTGGCTTAGAGCTGGCTTTGGCTTGTCATCTTCGGGTGGCTGCTGAAGGCTCCAAAATGGGCCTTCCAGAAGTCACGCTGGGTTTGATTCCTGGCTTTGGAGGGACACAGCGTTTGTCTCGCATTGCGGGGCCGGGTGTTGCCCGTGAGTGGATTTTGTCGGGTGAATTGTTCGATGCCGCTGAAGCCCATCGCGTGGGCGTGGTGAATCGTGTGGTGAGTGCGGAAGAGTTACTTCCGTCGGCAGTTGCGCTTGCCAAAACTATTGCATCGCGCGGGCCTGTCGCGGTGCGCTCTGCTCTTGAAGTGATCCGCATGGGGCTTGAGGTGGGGCAGTCCGCCGGCGAGTCCATGGAAGCGGATGCCTTCGGACTTATTTTCGCCACAGAAGACATGAGGGAGGGCACGAAGGCTTTCCTCGATAAACGTAAAGCAGACTTTCAAGGTCTCTAAGCCATCATGAAAAAAGATATCGTTCTTGTAGGCGGTGCGCGCACCGCAATGGCCGAATACGTCGGCACTCCTGGCTTCGGCCTTTTTAACACTGTGGGCACCAATGATTTGGGTGCACATGCCATTACGGGTGCGCTTGATCGTTCTGGCGTGAAGCCGGAACAAGTGGACCATGTGGTGATGGGCAATGCGTTGCAAACCGGTCCCGACGCCATTTACGGCGCGCGGCACGCTAGCTTGAAAGCGGGCTTGGCCAATGAAGTACCCGCTTTGACGGTGAATCGAATTTGCGGTTCGGGAATTCAGTCGATCGTGTCGGCAGCGCAGATGATTTTGTGTGGCGATGCCGATGTCGTGGTTGCGGGTGGCATGGAAAACATGAGTCAGGCACCGCATATCATTCGGGGCGCACGTGAGGGCTTTCGTTTAGGAGGCTCACCCAAGGTTGAGGATTATCTCTTTGAGTCTTTGATGGATCCATACTGTGGCTTTTTCATGGCGCAAACGGCGGAGAATTTGGCGACGAAGTATGGAATTACCAGAGAGTCTCAGGATGAATTTGCGATGCGTTCCCATCAGTTGGGTGCGGCTGCAGTGAAGAACGGCTTGTTCGCTGATGAGATTGTTCCTGTGACGGTAAAGAAAGGACGGAAAGAATTTGTAGTGGATACCGATGACCACATTAAGCCGGAAACTTCTATTGAGCAGTTGTCAAGATTGCGTCCGGCCTTTGGCAAGGAGGGCACAGTGACCGCCGGCAATGCGTCGGGCATTGTGGACGGCGGTGCCGCAGTGATCGTGACGACGGCGGAACGCGCGGCGGCCGAAGGCTGGACAGTGCGGGCGCATATCCGGTCTTGGGGAATTTCTGGTGTTGAGCCGGAAATCATGGGTATTGGCCCAGTTCCCGCCATGAAGTTGGCCGCAGAAAAAGTAGGGATGACAGTGCATGACATGGATTTCATTGAAATCAATGAGGCATTCGCCGCGCAGTTTCTTGCTTGTGAAAAAGTGTTGGAGTTAGACCGTGACAAGTGCAATGTCAATGGCGGTGCAGTTGCCATCGGCCATCCACTTGCTGCAACTGGAACGCGTTTGGTCTTGACCATGTTTCACCAATTGGAGCGGGCTAACGCAAAATACGGCATGGCTTCCGCCTGCATTGGTGGGGGGCAAGGGATTGCCTTACTGTTGGAACGATAGACCTTGTTCAGATGAATCACGCCATACTCACTGGGCATTGCGCCGACCGCGAGGGTCTGGTTGCAAAAATGACTCTTTGGGTTTCTCGCTATCGCGGGAACATTGTGCATTTGGATCAGCACGTGGAAGAAGAGGCGGGGCGGTTTTTCATTCGTGTGGAATGGGACTTGTCAGGTTTTGAAATCGAAGATGAAAAGATTGCCGACCGGTTTTCTGCTGAGATTGCGGAAGAAGTTGGCCTTGATTTTTCTGTTGGGTTTACTAAAGAAACGCCGCGCATTGCACTTTTTGTTTCTAAGGAGAGTCACTGTTTATGGGATATCCTGTCCCGATGGACCTCTGGAGAGTGGAACGTGGATATTTCATGCATCATCGGGAACCATCCTGAGTTTGAAAAGGTTGCGAAGCAATTTTCAATTCCTTTCCATTGTTTGCCGATCACCAAAGAAACAAAGGGCGAGCAAGAGGCCAAGGAACTTGCGTTACTTGAGCAATACGAAGTGGACTTAGTTGTTCTGGCTCGGTACATGCAGGTGTTGAGTGATTCGTTCATTGCGGCATTTGCAAAACCCATTCTTAATATTCACCATTCCTTCTTGCCTGCTTTTGCGGGGGCCCGACCGTATCGGAAAGCCTATGACCGGGGTGTGAAGTTGATTGGTGCCACGGCGCATTACGTCACGCCAGATTTGGACGAAGGCCCTATTGTGGAGCAGGATATTGCCCGGGTCAGCCATCGAGACACCGTGCAGGACATGATTCGCCGTGGCAAGGATTTGGAAAAAGTGGTGCTCTCCAGGGCGATTTTCTTGCATCTCAACCGCCAAGTCATCGTTCACGACAACCGCACCGTCGTTTTCACATAACGTAACTGCCGACGTACCTAGGAAAGACGCGGAGCATGTCTGGGAAAACAAGTTGTTTGTGCATCAGCGCTTGTGGTGCTTATTTCATATTTCCCTAGTTTCGGTGGAATGATGAAGAAGGCAGCGGAGTCCATGAAGGCCGCCCATGCAAAGCGAGAACCGGATTCCCTCGTGTTGGCGGATGAAACCTCTGCATGGCGTTCGAAGGTTTACTTGGAGGTGACCAGGGAGGTTTCTGATTCACTAAGCCACCGTATTTCCGAAACTTTTTGTAGTAAGGATTTTGAAGATCCTTATAAAGATTCTGGGAAATGGTATGCAGGGATTCGAAATGGTTGCGAAGCAAAAGGAAATCCGTCGGAAAGAATTAATGCTTACTACGCCACTTTCTGAAAATATGCGAAGGAGTACGGCAGAAATTATGTCGTCTTATTCGCGTCGGCCAATGACGGCGCCTAAGGTGCGGGCGTCGGCGGTAATCTGAGCAAGTTCTCCTTCTAGTAATGCTTGATCTGCGTCGGAGCGTGCTTGCGATGGGTCCGGATGGATTTCAATGGCAAGACCGTCGGCGCCTGCGGCAACAGAAGCGCGGGAAAGTGTGGGGATTAAGCTGGCAATTCCCGCAGCATGCGAAGGATCCACCACAACCGGAAGATGCGTCCATTCTCTGAGTAGGGGTAGAATGGTGAGGTCTAGAGTGTTTCTCGTCGCTTTCTCAAAAGTTCGAATACCGCGCTCACACAAAATGACATTTTGGCATCCACCGGCAAGTACATATTCCGCACTGTAAAGCCATTCCTCAACCGTGGCGGCAAGACCACGCTTCAAAAGTACAGGAATTCCGCAACTGGAAATGGCCTTAAGTAAGGTAAAGTTCTGCATATTTCGCGCGCCGACCTGTAGGCAATCGATGCCATGTTCAATGAATGCAGGGAGATGCGACGCATCCATGATTTCAGAAATCACGGGTAAGCCGATTCGATTCCCAGAAGACTTCAAGAGGCGCAAGCCTTCTTCACCGAAGCCTTGAAAGGACCAAGGGGAGGTACGTGGTTTGTATGCGCCTCCACGCAAAATGTGTCCGCCCGCGCGTTTGACTTGATCCGCAGCCTCATCCATGAAAGCGTCTACAGAACAGGGGCCAGCAATGACTACAACTTGTCGGCCACCAACGCGAACCCCACCGACATCGGCAACGGTCGGTGTGTTTCGAAAGGCTCGGTCCGCCAATCGCCACGCGCCACGAGGAGTGACTGTTTCCAAAACACGCTCATGCGCGGCAATTTCTTCGCCAAGTTTTGTGGGCACTTTGTCTACCGCAGCGAAGATGGGTTGCGCTGTTTCCGGCGACAACCGAGTACGCACGCCGACCTTTTCGAGGCGGTCACGGAGTTCTTGGACAACATCAGCGGGGGTTCCCGGAGCAAGTCGAAAAATCACTTTTCACCTCCGGACCCCTTGAGGGCAAGTCGCAAGATTTCGGCGAGCGTTACTCCGCAAAAGGGGCCTTCTGTCCGCCTCAAGAGGTCGTCGACCCGAGGCCCTACCTCTTCGGTGGCCTCAGGGGTTTCTTCAAGGATGCGAGCACGCTCTTGAAGAAGTTGAACAAGAGCTAGGTCGATTCTAGCAAGTTGATTGCGCGCGGCAGTGGTCATGCGTTGAGTCCTGATTGAAGTTCTTTGAGAAAGTCAAAGGCGGTTTTTGCCGGATCTTTGGAGTAGTGTAATTTTTCTACGAGTGCTGTGCCCACAATGGCAAGGTCCGCGTATTTTGTTGCTGAGCGAATGTCGTCGGCGGTTCGGATTCCGAAGCCAACGGCAATGGGGGCATTGGAAAGCCGACGGGCAGTCTGAAGGAACTCTTGCGTGGTGTTATCAAAAGCCGTGCTCCCTCCAGTGATTCCTACGCGGCCAACGACGTAAAGAAATCCATGGCTTCGGCTTCCGGCTTTTTGAATGCGCGCGTCTCCCGAAGTAGGGGCGGCGAACAAGATGGGTGCAAGACGATTTTCCCAGCAAACTTTTTCAAGCTCTTCGGATTCCTCGAGGGGCAAGTCAGGAACCACAAGGGCGTCGGCGCCGGCATACGCAATCCGCTGACAGGTGGAGCTAAGGCCACCATGTTGAAGAAGAGGGTTGATGTAAGACATGAACGCCAGAGGAAGTTCTCCGCCTTCCTTGCGGTATGTCGCCACCATTTCCAAAGTATCGGCAAAGGTGGTTCCCGCTTCCAAGGATCGTTGTGCAGCGGCTTGCAGAATAGGGCCGTCGGCGATGGGGTCGGAGAACGGAAAACCCAATTCCACGCAGGTAGCACCTGCCTTTTCAAGCGCATGGAGGACAGCCAAAGTTGTGGTGAGGCCACCATCGCCGGCGGTCAGATAGGGCGCAACTCCCCGCTGGTTGGTTTCCCGAAGTGTTTGCGTGGCATGCTCAAGTCGGTTGAAGTGATTCATGTGCCAAGCCCCAGTGTTTCGAAAATTATGGCCAGGTCTTTGTCGCCGCGCCCGCTTAAGTTGACGAGTACACGCTTTCCGCGCAGGTCGTCTTGATTTTGCTGCACCCAACCCAAAGCATGACTGGATTCTAAGGCCGGCAAAATCCCTTCTCTCTTACAAAGGGCTTGAAGGGCGGTTAAAGCATCTTCATCGGTGGCCGACGCGTATTCTGCGCGACCCAACGCATGGAGCGCTGCATGTTCGGGGCCGACGGCCGGATAATCCAAGCCGGCACTGACGCTATGCGTCGGCAAAATTTGGCCGTCTTCGTTTTGAAGAAGCCAGGTACGGCACCCATGCAAAACGCCCGGCGTTCCTCCGGAAAAACGTGCCGCGTGCCGCCCTGTTTCTACTCCATCTCCGCCGGCTTCGACGCCAACTAAACGGACGGATGCATCTTCTTCAAAAGCTCTGAAAATCCCAATGGCGTTAGACCCGCCGCCCACGCAGGCCACCACGAGGTCGGGTGAGGCATCGGCTTGGTCTGCAATTTGTTGTACTGCTTCCTTGCCAATGACTTGCTGAAAGTCGGCCACCAATGCGGGAAAAGGGTGGGGCCCGAGTGCGGAACCTAACAGATAATGCGCGTCGGGGTCTCCGGTCCATGCGCGGAGGGCTTCATTGACAGCATCCTTTAAAGTTTTCTGACCGTGTTCCACAATTTCCACACGCGCACCCAAAAGCTCCATGCGCAGCACATTGGTTTTTTGCCGAACGGCGTCAACCGACCCCATGTACACCACGCATTCCAAATCAAGCAGAGCACAAACAGTTGCCGTGGCCACACCGTGTTGCCCCGCGCCCGTTTCCGCAAGAATGCGCGTTTTCCCCATGTGCTTGGCCAGCAAAGCCTGACCGAGCGCATTGTTCAACTTGTGCGCACCCGTATGCAAAAGGTCCTCCCTCTTGAGCCAAAGCTCCAATCCCCAAGCCTCTCCAAGTCGTCGACATGGCGTAAGTGGCGTCGGCCGTCCGGCATAGTTCTTGAGTAGATCGTTGAACTCTTTTCGGAAGGAGGGACTTTGCCCGATAGATTGCCAGGCGGATTCTAATTCCTGCAAAGAAGGCATCAGTGTTTCTGGGGCAAATTGACCGCCGAAATCGCCGAAGTAGGGCCCTTTCATTGTTCTATCCTCTGAAATGCGCGTTGCGCCGACTGAATAAAGACTTGGACGTGCTCTTTGTTTTTGATTCCAGGAGAGTCTTCAAGAGCCGAGGATGCGTCCACCCCAGCCGGTCGAATTTGCGCAACTTTTTCGCCGACGTTTTCTGCATGGAGCCCCCCGGCTAAAAGACAAGGTGCTTGTGCGGCGAATCTTTGCGCAAGAACGGGGTCTACTGTTTCTCCTGTTCCACCCGGGGAGTTTGGCGAATCCAAAATAAATCCACAGCAAATTTGTTTCCAACGTTGATGCATGCCTTCTTCGGACTCTGCCACGCCCCATTTTTTAAAAACAGGAAAAGGGAAGTCATTCCAGTCCTCCGTGTTTTCCTCGCCACAAAGTTGCACCGCGTTGGCGTCGGCTCTTTTTAGAAACGAAAGAGCTTCGGCAGGAGACGGGTTAACGAAAACGGCAATTTTCCAAAGGTTGTTGGAGAGTCCTTGGAAAACTTCACGGGCTTTTTCTGCGGAGATGCCACGCGGGGAAGAGAGCACCCCAACCACTCCGACGGCGTCGGCACCGGATTGAATGGCGTGTCGCGCATCTTCGGCGGAAGTGAGGCCGCAAACTTTAATCTTCGGGAAAGAGCGAGGGGGGTTATGCATGGAAGTCCTCCCGCAAGTTTTTCGTCCACCGGCCCAGTTTTCCAGGGTCTTTCATGAAAGCGGTTCCAATCAAAGCAGCATCGGCTCCAGCACTTTTCATGCGAAGTAAATCGTCATACGTTTGGAGTCCGCTTTCCGCAATTTTGACAAAGCCCGATGGAATAATGGGAAGTAAGGTCTCTGCCGTTTGCAGGTCCACATCAAAGGTTCGTAAATCTCGCGCATTCACCCCAATGCAATCTGGCTTTGCGTTGATAGCCCGCGACAGTTCTTCTTCATCATGAACTTCCAGCAAAACAGCCATTTCCAGCTCTTGCGCTTGAGCGCACAATTCCGAGAGTTGACTTCCTTCCAGGCAAACAGCCATGAGCAAAATAAAATCCGCCCCCACGCGCGCAGATTCATCCACCATGAAAGAGTTCAAGATGAAATCTTTTCGCAAACGCGGCGAAGAAACGGCTTGGAGGTGAACGAAATCTTCCAAGCTTCCGCCGAAGCCATCTTGTTCCGTCAAGATGGAAATTACAGAAGCACCTTCCTTGGCATAGCGTAAAGCTCGCTTGAGTAAATCGGGCTCATCAGCCAAGTTTCCTGCCGAGGGCGACCGACGTTTGCATTCGGCAATGATGGCGAGTGACTTTTCCTTTAAGGACTCGACCGATCTTTTCCCTTGGGAAGTGCGATGGACAGCTTCTTCTTTGAAACCACGTCCCGTTGCCTCTCGGACTTTTGCTCGGGCGGTGACGGCTTCCAGGATGGGGCCTAAACGCGTGTCCGCCAATTTCATCGCTGGGACTCCTCTTGGCTTTTCTGAATCAAGCGCTGCAAGATGATCCGTGCTGCGCCAGAATCCAAAGACTCTTCGGCCATCGCCACACCCTCTTTGGCGTGCTTTGCCGCACCATTTAACAAAAGTGCCGCCGCCGTGTTTTGTAAAACGGCGGTTCGAATTGCATTCTTTTCTCCATGCAATAAATCATGCAAGAGTTTTAAATTTACCGAAGGGTCTCCGCCCTCTAGTTCCATCACGGAAGCCGTCGGTAAGCCTAATGCCTTGGCATCCAGAGAAACTTTGGGCGCATCTCCTACGACAAAAACTTGATTGTGCCCCGCCGGAGTCAGTTCATCCGCACCGCCGGCGCCGTGTACCACATAAGCGCGTTGAACGCCCAAGCCCCGCAAGACTTCGGCATAGGCGGGCAACATCTTGGCTACGCCGACGCCCAACAATTGGCGTTGCACATTTCCCGGAGAACAAAGAGGCCCCAAATAATTAAACAGCGTTCGCCGACCCATCTTCTTGCGAACCGGAGCAACAAAACGCATGGCCGGATGAAACGTAGGGGCGTACAAAAATACCATGCCAACGGTTTCGAAAACGCGGCGCGCTTGTTCTGGATTCAATTCTAAATGCACTCCGGCCGCTTCCAGCAAATCAGCCGACCCACATTGAGAGGAAACGGAGCGATTGCCGTGTTTGATGACTTTGGCACCGGCACCCGCGGCCACCAAGGCCGACGCCGTGGAAAGATTGAAGGACCCCAGCCCATCTCCGCCGGTCCCGCACGTGTCCAGGGCGTCGGCGGCATCATGCACAAAAGGAACGCAAGCGGCTCGCAAGGCTTCGGCGCCTCCTTGGATTTCTTCGGCCGTTTCCCCGCGATTCGCAAGGCCCGTGAGAAAAAGTTCCAAAGCCGTCCCGTTCGCTCCTTCTCTCAAGGAAGAACTCAGCAAGTTAAAGGTCTCCTGCCGGCTGAAGAAGCCGCCATTCATAGCATGCTGGCCGGCCTCTTGAAGATTCATCGTGTGCTGACGCCGATGCCTGTTTTTTGAAGGAAGTGGGCCATCATTTTGTCTCCCTGCGGAGTCAAGATAGATTCCGGGTGAAACTGCAGGCCAAACCATGGCCGTGTTTTGTGTTCCACAGCCATGACCAAGCCATCTTCCGTCCAAGACCTCAAATGCAGGCAATCCGGCAAGTCACTGCGCACGGCGCGCAAAGAGTGATAGCGTCCGGCTGGAAACGGGTTGGGAAGATCTTGAAATAGCGAACATTCCCCATCATGATGCATCAAAGAACTTTTTCCGTGCGTGGGAACAGGGTCTAACTCAAGGTGCCCTCCTAAGGATTCCACCAAGGCTTGATGCCCTAAGCAAATGCCTAGAAATGGAAGCGAATCAGGAATTTCTTTAAGTAACTCCGGGCAAATGCCAGAATTTTTCGGCCGACCGGGTCCAGGAGAGAAAATAATCGCCGATGGATTGAGGGCAAGGGCTTCCTCTTTGGTCAATGCATCATTGCGATGCACTTGAACTTCAGCACCTTGCGAGGCTAAGGACTGGTACAAGTTGTACGTGAAGGAATCGTAGTTGTCGATGAGGAGGATCATCTGGTTTCGGGGCTAGAGAAGATGCCGGATGCGGCAATGTGAACGGCGCGGAAAAGGGCGTCGGCTTTTTCCATCGTTTCGGTGTATTCCCGTTCTGGTTTGGATGCGTGCACAATGCCGGCACCCGCCTGAACGGAAAGCTTGTTGTTTCGAATGGCGAAGGTGCGAATGGTGATGGCCATGTCCAAATTTCCCGAGGCGTCAATGTAGCCAAATGCACCGGCATAGGGCCCGCGGGCTTCGGGTTCTAACGCGGAAAGCAACTGCATAGCCCTTATTTTGGGCGCACCGCTGACGGTTCCTGCAGGGAAGGAAGCGGCGAGGGCATCCATGGGGGTGAAGGAGGTTGCAAGTTCACAGTCCACACGACTGACCAAATGTTGCACACGCGCGAATTTTTCTAAGGCGGCATGTTCTCGAACGCAGACGGTGCCGGTTCGGGCAATTCTTCCGAGGTCATTGCGCGCTAAGTCCACGAGCATGTCATGTTCCGCACGCTCTTTGGGATCATTTTGTAGTTCTGCACCCAAGCGGTCATCTTCTTCCGGTTGGTCACTGCGCGCTCGCGTTCCCGCGATGGGTCGGTTTTCTACACGGCCGTCGAGGACCGAAACCAAGCGTTCTGGTGAAGAGCCGACCAAAATGAAATCAGGGCTCTCGTAAAAGAACATATGCGGCGAAGGATTGCAAAGCCGCAGAGCTCGATAAAGTTGAAAAGGGTCCCCTTCAAAGTCCAAGTCAAAACGTTGGGAGAGCACCGCTTGGAAAATCTCTCCTTCAGAGATTGCCTGACGCAAGGATTCCACCCCTGTCAAAAAATCCTCCTTTGCCATGGAGTGTTTAGGCGTAAGGTCGGCGCAGGTGAAGGCGTCGGCCTCTAGATAGGGGTGATGCAAGTCGTTGGCTAAGGCTTCTAAGGCCAGCAGGGTCGTTTCAAAATCCGCTTCTTTGCAAGGAGCGATGCAGAAAACTTTTTGGTTGGCGTGATCCAGTGCCAAAACTTGCGGGTAGCGTTGAAAATCCGCCACCTTCCCCTTCCAAGGTCCAGCCGTAACGACCGAAACCGTCGGTTCTTGTTGGGCTGCCCATTCATAAAAGAAGGAGCCAATCCACCCGCCGCAAAAAGGTGGCAAGTGGGCGGGGGGTGACGTGGAAATCTCTTGGGAAAACGTCGGCGTGGGATCTCCTGCAAAAACTTCTACGTGTTCTGCCGGATTGACGCCCAGCAAAGACCAGCGGGCCAAACGCAGAGGGCCTTCGGCGGATTCCAATAGGCAAGGCCGACGCCCGCTTGCGCGCATGGAGAGGAAAAGTCCGACGGGCGTGAAGCGATCCGCCGGGACTTCAAGCCAAGCGAGGCCGTGTTGAGCGGCATCCTTAGCAGAGGATTGGTGCAGGAAGGGCATGGTGTGTGGGTAAAAAGAAAGAGCCCCCGAGTATTCGAGGGCCCTTCAGGTGTTTCAAGAGAGTCGTGCGGGAGGAATAGACCGCTACGGCTTCAGGAGAATCCTGGGCCCGCAAGGCCAGCGCCAACTCTGTTGCAACATCTGTTTCATGAACCCAACTCTACCCCATGAAGGCAACCTTTTCCAGTTCTTCTTTCCTTTGAAGAAATTCTTTGGCGATGCCCAGTTGCGTTTGGGCTCTTTCTAGGTTTTGTTGCGGGCGCGTGATGCCAAAATAAGTGTCGCCGAGGAGATAGTCCATCAAGAAACGGGCGCCTAACTCGGTCGCGAGTGCTTGAGCGCTGAGGAGGAGATGCTGTTTTTCCAAAGCAGCCAGAGAATCTCCTGCACCTTGCAGGAAACCATGGCAAACGGCGGCAAATAATTCGGTGTCTACTTTGGCTTCCACCCAGTCCCCGTTTTCATTGCGGCCATCTTCTGGAGTGCGGGTTGCCATGGAGCGTGCCATATCGCCGAAATCATGAAGCGCCGACCCCGGCATGACGGTGTCTAAGTCAACCACGCAAAGGGCTTCCTGATTGGTTGCGTCAAAGAGAACGTTGGAGATTTTGGTGTCATTGTGTACCGGACGCCAGGGCAACTGTTTTTGATCTAACAAGGTCTGCAAAATGCAGGCGTCGGGGGTGAGCTCTTCCACAAGTGCTAAAGCGTCGGCGGCAGAATCGAGGCGATTTTTTGGGTTGCTTTGGACGGCTTCTTGGAGAGCCTGAAGTCGTTTGGGTGTGTGATGAAAATCAGGGAGGATTGTGTGAAGCGGAGGATGAGTGAGGTCAGCGGTTAAACGCAAAAAATCACCAAAGGCAAAGGCGGCTGAATTTGCTTGGCCGGTGGTTTCCACTTGGAGTTTGGTCTGCGTTCCTTCCACCCACGGATACATCCGCCAAAAGTGGCCGTCGGCATCTTGGACGCAAAAACCTCCTTGCTTTGTGGGGACTAAGGAAAGAAAGTGCCGCTCCATATTTTGCACCCCGGTGGATTGCAGCATGCCGAACACATGCAAGGTGACGCGTCGGATATTTTCCATGATAAGATTTCCTTGGGGGAAAACATGCGCGTTGATGCGTTGGAGTAAATACCGACGAGGTGGAGTATTTTCCGAAAAAGTGATTCGAAAAGAGGTGTTGATGTGGCCTCCGGACCAAATTTCAGCATTTTGCGGGGTGCCGTCGGCCGAGAAATTTTCCGCCATTTGAAGTGCGTCGGCTGAGGTAGGTTTGGACATTCGGCAAAGGCTACCGGCGCGGTTAGGCTTCTCCAATGCGCCAACCTCTCATCTTTCTTGCCGTGCTCGCCTTTGCCTTGGGTTGTTTTCAATCTAACTCAACGCCTCTGCACTACACGTGGGATGCGGGGTGGATGAAGTTGCCGGACGGCGTGAATTTGGGGAATACCCATGGCTGTGTGGCTTTGGATGTGCAAGGCCGAGTCTATCTCAACACAGATTCCCGTCAATCAGTGATGGTGTTTGCGCCCGACGGACAGTTTTTACATGCCATGGGAGAGGACTTGGCGGGCGGATTGCATGGCATGGACATTGTGCAGGCGGATGGCGCGGAAACTATTTGGGTCACGCACACGGGTTTGCATCAAGTGCGCCAATTAGACATGGCAGGTGAGACATTGCGTCAGTGGAGTTGGCCTGAGATTTCAAAAAAATACACGTCGGCGAAGGAATATAAACCAACGTCGGTTGCCGTTTTACCCGACGGCCGATTTTTTGTGGCGGACGGTTACGGCAAGGGTTGGGTGCATGCTTATTCGGCCGAAGGAGTTTGGGAGTTTTGTTTTGGCGGGCCGGGGAGTGAGGCGGGAAAATTTCAAACGCCCCATGGCATCACGTGGGATGAGGAGATTCAGCGCTTGGTCGTGGCGGACCGAGAGAACCGTCGGTTGCAGGTGTTTTATCCGGATGGAACGCTGGACCGTGTGGTGGCTACGCCCTTGAACCGTCCTTGTCATGTGGATGCCGGGCCGGAGGGATGGCTGGTAGCGGAGTTGGAAGGGCGCGTGAGTATTTTGGACCGAGATGGAGCGGTTTTGGCGCATCTTGGTGAGCAGGAAAACCCCGCTCTTCGCGCTACAAATGCCGTGGATCGAGACAAATGGCATGACGGCATGTTTCTGTCTCCGCATTGCGCAGCGTGGGGGAAACAGGGCGATTTATGGGTGGTGGACTGGAATTTCCGGGGTCGCCTGAATCGTCTGGTGCGGCAGACGCGGTAGCATTCGGGTTGGTCTGCACTCATGAACTCCTCCAAACCTAACCTGAAAATCAGCCTGGATCAGAAAAAGCGCGTGCTTTTTCTGACCAAGGATATTGAACTCATTCGCCGCCAGTTGCATGACGGGTTGAATTTGCGCATGGAGAACCTCTCGGTGGATGATTTGTTGGATGACATCAACACCGACGTCATGACTCCGGCGTGGGTTTGCTTCGATCACTTGCCCGAAGAGATTGCTAAGAATGCCTATGCCGGTTTAGTAGACGCCGACGGCAACCGTGTGGTAGGTGAACGCGAATTGATGGACGGAAATTTTGAAGCCATCGTTTCAGGTTTGCGAAAAGGGACTGGTTCTAGTCGGGAGACGGCTGCGCAATGTGAACGGTGGTCGGGTATTCGTTATGTATTTGCTGCAAGTTTTGCGCCGATTCATGAGCGCAATAACATAAATTTGGGTCAGCTTATGGCGGGCCATGATGTGCTGCAGCGCATGCAGGCCAGCGAAACGGTGGACTTGTCGGAGTTTAGCCAGGGTTATGATCCAGTCACACAAGTGATTATTGAAGAAGGGGGACTCTTTGCATTTTCGAAGAAAGTGCAATCGGGGGAGATTACTTTGCCTCCCAATGCCACGGGGAATCGACCCATGAACATGGCGGAGAAGATGATTGCAACGAAGATGCTCAACCCTGGGAAAGAAGGTGCCTTTGTGGCGTCGGGCGATGCGGTGCTGGCTAAAGTAGACGCCGGGTTTAGTCATGAATTCACATCAGCGCAAGTACATACTTTTTTGAAAGCAGAGTACGGTGAAAAGTACACGGTGAAAAATGCGGACAAGTTAGCCGTATTTGAAGACCATCTTTTGTACGCCGACGGCGTTGCTCGCTTTGCGCCCTTTGTTTCTAAAATCCAAACCATGCGGGATTTACAGAGAGAGTTCCAGAAACACACGGGTGTGTTGGATTTTCAGGCAAAAGATGGCGTAAGTCCTGGAATCTGCCATCAAATCGCGCGCGAGACCTTGATTGACCCGGGTGATTTTGTGCAAGCCACGGATTCTCATACGTGCATGGGCGGCGCTTCCAATGCGTTGGCTTATGGTGTGGGTGCCACGGAATATGCGGCTTTAGCACAAAGTGGTTTTACCTTTGTGCGCGTTCCGCAGAGCATTCGCTTTGAATTAACGGGGTCATTGGCGCCGGGTTGTTCGGCGAAAGACGTCATGCTGTTCATTTTGGATACCTTTGCAAAACGCGAAGACACGCTGAACCGTTCCATGGAATTTGGCGGCAGCGGATTGGAAAGCCTTTCGGTGGACGAGCGCGCCACACTATGCAACATGGCCACAGAGTGCACGGGGCGTACCGGAATTTGCGAAGGCGATGAAGCCCTTGCGCAGTGGCTTGCAGAACGTCGGCCTGGGAAAACTGGCGAAGAAATTGAGGCAACCTTTGTGTCCGCAGATACAGGCGCGCACTATGACGGCGGTGTGCATGGGGTGGACCTGTCCGCAATCGTGCCCATGGTGGCGGAGCCCGGCGACCCGACCTACGGGAAAAACGTCTCGGACTTAGATCCTATTTCCATTGATATCGCTTATGGCGGTTCCTGCACGGCGGGCAAAGTGGATGACATGAGAATGTACGCCGAAGTCTGCCAGGCGGCAAAGGATGCCGGCGTTCAAGTAGCCGAAGGCACCGAGTTCTTTATTCAGTTCGGGTCGAAGGCGGTGCAAGATTACGCCGACGCCCAGGGATGGACCCAACTCTTTCGGGAAGTGGGGGTGCAATTGGTGAACCCGGGGTGTGGGGCGTGCATTGGGTGTGGCCCTGGTGTGAGTGATGCCAAGGATCAGGTGACTGTTTCGGCAATTAATCGCAACTTTTCCGGTCGTTCCGGCCCAGGCAGTCTTTATCTGGCTAGTCCCTTGACGGTGGCCGCAAGTGCTTTTGCAGGAAAGATCTGTGCGTATTCTCCGGAACTTGATTTCGTAGTCGCTTCTTAGTCTTTGATTGCATAGGAACAGAAAAACTACATTGATGTAGCATTTCTTCCCATCTGAAATCTTTAGAAGGGCATGGAGGCGGAAAGTGGCGCTTATTCCTTTGACGGAACAGCTTCGATCGTTGGATTAGCAACGCGCCCAGCTTCCCGCGTTTCTGAGCCTTGAGGTAAGTCGTTGAGGCTATCACCAAGCTTGGCGCGCATGGTTTCGGCGGTTCGAAGCAGTTGCTCCATGAGTTCGGGGTAGCTGGTTTTCACACTGAGACTTTCCGAGATGTCCCGCGACAAATTATAAAGTGCCAAATCAGTTTTTACGGAATAGTCATAAGAACCCGGGGTGCCATCGGCACCGATATCTTTTCCCTCCATGGAGCGATAACCGTGGGGAAAGTGCAGTTTCCAGGGCCCTTGCCTTAACGCCTGCAGTTCGTTGTTCCGGTAATAGAAGAAGTACGTTTTTTGTGGGGACTCTGAATCATTTTTTCCCGACCAAAGTGGCCATGCATTTTTTCCGTCGATTGGCAGTGATGGAAGATTTGCCTGAATAAGATTCGCCACCGTAGGGAAAATATCAATGGTCATCCAAGGTGTGTCGTTCACACGGTCGGCTGGAATTTGACCTGGAAGCCGCATCAAACACGGAACACGCACGCCTCCCTCAAAGGTGGTGCCTTTGCCCTCTCGTAGAGGACCCGTGGAGCCGGCATGATTCCCATAAGAAAGCCAAGGGCCGTTGTCGGAAGCATAGATCACCAGCGTGTTGTCGGCCACACCCGCTTCTTCTAAAGCTTGCATGACTTTTCCGACGGAATCATCAATCTCTTCCAGAACATCACCGTAACGCCCTTGTTCACTTCGGCCGACGCTTTCTTCTTTTGTGAACAGGGGAACATGGGGCATGGGGTGGGCGAGATAAAGAAAGAAAGGCTTGTCCGCATTCTTTTGAATAAAGGAAACCGCACGGTCGCCGAACTCCTGTGTGAAATGCATTTGATCTTCCGCAGTGACTTCGGGGTCCACGATGTCAAGGCCTTCAAATAAAAACAAATCAGGATAACCGCGCTTTCTCTTCTCTACGGGGTCGGAAAACTGCGCGTAATTCGGATGCCAGGGCCACATGTCGTTGGAGTAAGGAATGCCATAGGATTCGTCAAAGCCGTGATGGGCGGGAAGAAACTGCGCTTGATACCCCAAGTGCCATTTTCCAAACATGCCGGTGGTATAGCCTTTGGATTGACATAATTCCGCTAGGGTGGTTTCATCCGCATGAATCCCGTGCGTATTCCTTGGGCCCAGGGCTCCATGAATGCCGATGCGGTTGGGGTAGCAACCGGTTAGCAGTGCCGCGCGGGATGCGGAACACACGGGTTGGGCAACATAGAAACTCGTAAAACGTGTGCCTTCGGCGGCCAAGCGGTCCAAGTTTGGCGTTTCAAAGCCCTGTGCCCCTTGTACGCCGATGTCCCCCCAGCCTTGGTCGTCGGTGTAAATGATGACGATGTTGGGTGGCGTTGGTTTTGAATCCATCCAAGAGGAGAAAATCGTACAACTTCCAAGGAAGGAGCTGAGGCCGGCTAGGAGGAGGAAATTTCGCACACGCAAACTCTAGCAGAGACAAAGTGCTTCCATGATTCTCAAGGAAACAAGATGCACCATGTCACCGGAAAAGCGCGCTGATTTTGAAAAGGCTCGTTTGGACTGGGAGTCTTTAAAAGGCTGCCCCGGGTTTCTCTTTCAAGTGGGTGACTAGAGTCAAGAATAACCCGATGTCACTCGGATTTACGCAGGTTGGGAAAGCGAAGCGGCGCATGACCACCTTGTGGCGAATCATCATGGAACCTATGACTCTGCCGAAGTCACCTAGGAGGTGATCGAGTTAATCTAGAGACGGACTGGAGCTTGATTTAGCGATAACTCCCATCAGGAATAACTTGCGGGAATGTAAATCGAGGGTCTTGGAACAAAGCCCATGCGCCGGCATCGACACTTTGTACTTTTGCTGCCGTGTTGGGTTCCCATTCGTTATTAATTTCATTGCCACGGCCGAGATAATCTTGTGCGCCCAGAATAGAGGTCAAAAACCAGTAAAAGTATTCAGTGACTTGGCAACCATAACGGCAAGTTCGGTCATCGTAGTGGTACCATGCACCGGGAGGGTAGTTGTTGGGTGGGCGGTTGAAATGGCCACCGCGCGCAAGATCCATGGCGTCGGCAATTTCTGTACCGGAGTATTCCCCAAAGGCTGCTGGGTAGGCGTTGGCCCAACCGTGTTGACTGACTAAGTGCAGCACTTCTTCTAGGGTGGCATCAAAACCATTTTGCGTACTACTTCCTTGCGGATGGCATTCGTCGGCGAAAAGATTTTGCCATCGGTATCGATCTAAAATATGACCGTATTGATTCAGCACGCTGTCCATTTCATTCTCTGACTGAAACAGAGCCATGAGGCAGGGAGGTTCATTGGGGTCTGTCATTGCGGCAAGGACATTGGGGTCATCCACGATTCCATCCTCATCGTTGTCCAAGTATTGCGCCAAGACCGATGCCATGTGATGGAACTTGGCCTTGGGTACACTGTTAGTAGCCACGCAATGCACGCCGAATACGTTGATGTGCTGGTAAGGGGCGGGAGATTGCGCAGGGCTGAGTGAAATCAGTGCAAGGGAGGCGAGAAAAAGGCGGAGCATATCCTTAATATACACGACAATGGCTGACCCTAACTCTACTTTTGCTACTGCTGTCAACTGCATGGACGGCCGCGTTCAAGAATCTGTGACCGCGTTTACGCGCCGGGAATTTGGAGTGGATTATGTGGATATGGTGACGGAGGCCGGGGTGGTGGCCAGCATCAGCGAAGGGGTTCGTCGGCACGTGGCTATTTCTGTGCAAGCGCATGATTCCAAGGGCGTGGTCGTGGCGGCGCATCCAGGTTGTGCGGGAAACCCGATTTCGGATGAAGAGCAAAAAGTGCAGTGTGTGCAGGCGGCGGCCTTGATTGCGTCGGAACATCCGGGGCTTTCGGTGATTCCCGTGTGGGCGCGTTTGGATGGCGCGGTGGAAGTTCTGCTCACTCCATGACTTCTTGCATTCGTGCACTGGGTGTGGGCGCGGTGATTTTGGGTTTGATTTTATCTTTTGGGGTTGGCTTCTTTCGCGAACGCATCGTTCTAGTACAATGCGAGATTCTCTTGTGAGAATCCCCATGAGTAAAACCCACAAAATTGCAGTGTTGGCCGGTGATGGTATCGGCCCTGAAGTCGTCCGCGAAGGTTTGCGTGTGTTGCACGCCGCATCAGAGAAGTATGGATTTTCTTGTGCGTTGACGGATCTTCCGTATGGAACGGATCATTGGTTGGCAACCGGAGGAGAAGATGGTGGGGAGATTTTTCCCGACGAAGCGTTTGTTCGTACGCAAGAGCATGATGCGTTGTTGTTGGGGGCCATAGGTGATCCTCGTGCGCCCATTGGTTTGATTGAGCGTGGTGTGATTGGCAAGTTACGCTGGGAAGGTGGGTTGTACATTAACTTGCGGCCGATTCAGCTTTACGACGAACGCTGGTGTCCGTTGAAGGACAAAAAACCGGCTGATGTGGACATGGTGATTGTTCGGGAAAACACAGAAGATGCTTATGTTTTCCCCCCAGTGTTTGAAGATAAGGGTGGCCCAAATGAAGTGGCATCGCAACCCATGAAGTACACGCGCGCGGGTACGGAGCGCGTGATTCGTTACGCATTTGAATTGGCCATGACTCGACCTCGTCGGCAGTTGACTTTGATTGACAAGGCAAATGCTGTGCGCGCGCAGGATATTTACACACGCGTTTTTGAAGAAGTTTCGAAGGATTACCCTGACGTTAAAACGGACCATGCTTACATTGATGCAGCGTGCATGTGGATGGTGAAAAATCCAGAGTGGTTTGATGTGGCGGTGACCACAAATTTATTCGGTGACATTATCACCGACCTCGGCGCGATGGTGCAAGGCGGCATGGGCGTCGCGGCTTCTGGAAATATCAACCCAGGTCATTTTTCTTTGTTTGAGCCCATTCATGGCTCAATGCCGAAGGCAACCGGGAAGAATACGGCCAATCCAGTGGCGACCATCAATGCGGTGGCCATGATGCTGGAGCATCTTGGAGAACGCGAAGCCTCGATTGCCGTGGAAACGGCGGTTCGCGAATTATTATGTTCCGACCAAATAGAAGGACTCAAAGCCGGGGTGCATTCCACGACGGAGTGGGGCGATATGGTTCTGGATAGATTGGGGTTTTGAGGTCGTTCCTAGTTTAAATATCACTATTTCTCAGCAAAGGGGCTGCCCCTCTTTGCTAAGAAATAGTGATATTTAAACTAGGAACGACCTCAAAATCTGCCGTTACTGAAGTACCAGTACGCGAGGCTCGGTCGTTGTCCAAGCGCCCGCATTAAGCTGCGCACCTTGCATCCAATGATGCGTTCCTGCAACAGATCCCGACAAAGGGACGCGGAAGGTCTTCTGGAAGGCGTTTATGCCATGCCCGTGAATCCGGAGATTGGGGCCGATGTCCATGAGAAAGCCGTAGCTTGTCATCGTGGGCCAAGCGGCATCGGCGGAAACTAGGGCGGTGATGCCTTGCCCATTTACCGAGACATCCAAGAATTCCCCAGCCGATGGCGAAGGGTTGGAGATGACAAGAGATCCAGTATGGTTGGACTGACCGGCGGTGGGAAGGTTGTCAAAAACCATGACTTCTTCAGTGCCCTGCGAGGTGACGTAAAGTTTTCCTCCGGCAAAAACGGCATCGTTGGGCATGGAATAACCTAAGCCAACATTGCTTACGCTTACGGTAGAAATTTCTTTCATCGTGTTGAGGTCAATAAAAGAAAGAAGGTTGCCGTACAAGCCGCAGGCCACCAAGATGTCGCCGGTTGCATTCACACCAAGACCATGCGCGCCCGCGCTGCACGACACAGTTTGCTCCAGTGCGCCGTCGGCGGAAAAAATGTACAGCCGATTATCGGCGAACAAGCCACCCCAAACCATGCGGCCGTCGGGGAGTTGCACCAGATCTTGACCACTAGGGTAGGTCGATGTTCCATCTTCAACGTGAAGCATGGTGTAGTTCGTTGCGACAGAGGAGCAAGCGCCAAGGCCTGCCTCCGAACCCGTCCAAGTTGCCGTATAAGTTGTCATAGGGGCAAACAAGGTCCCGTTTGCGTGAACTGGGCGTCCACCAGAGCGAAATGGTGCGGCCAATCCAGCAGTCGTATCTACGGACAACGTGTTAACATTTACAGCGTAAATTTCACCCGTTCCATCCTGAGTTGTGATGTAAAAAAACTGTCCATCTTCGGAGGCCGTAATCCCAAAGGGATAACAAGAGCCCATCATCCAAGGATCCGGAAGCGCCACCGTGGCCACAACTTGATCTTGGTCATCCCAAAGTGTGACGGAACCACTGGTGGAATTGGTCACCGCGCCGTATCGGAAATTTCCACTGGCGTCATACACAAAAGCAATGTCTTCTGGGTAAAGGCCGACGGGAATCACTTGCTTCACTGTATCCGTGGCCACGTCAATCACAGCAACCACATCGTTCGGTGTACCAAACGAACCCGACAGCGCAACGTAAAGTTGGTTGGAGGTTGGTTCATACGCCAAGCCAAAGGGTTTTGCATCACCATTCCCAAGGCCGGACAGGGAAATGTCGTGAGCAAATTGTTGCCCAAAAGTCGGGACAACGAGAGCACAAGAGGCCACGATGGCCGACAAAAAATGTTTCATGCGTTTCAGCCGGGAATCTCGCCCGGACATGAGAGGTGAAACCAGAAACTGGGCCGTTTTCCGACTGTACGGTGGCGGATCCGTGGGGGAATTTCACCCCGCTTTCCGAGCACCAGATTCTTGGTAGGTTTGTGTTAAGGAACCTTGCCACTTTAGCCAGTTCCTAGACCTCGACAAGGGTTTTTTGTGCGTGAGGTTACTGCGCGTGAACCACGATGGCGTTGGACAAGCTCTTTCCAAGGGGGTTTGCTGGGTCCGTGATGACCGCTTGTAAAGTCCAATCCCCAGCCGACAAACTGACCGTGACAGAACCTGTACCGGAGGTGACCAGGGTGGAAGCACCCAGTGGGAATGCCGCGTGACCTAAGTCAGCCGCAAAACCTGTTTCCGTTTGGCTGGCCCAGCGTCGGCCGGCATCGGCGGGCCATTGATAGAGTGTGAGCGCCTGGCCAGCTAACCAAGAAGTGGCGTCAATGGAAAGCGTGAGGGTGGTATTGGCCACGACCGTTACTTCGCGTTGCCAATCTGCTCCTGGATCTCCATCTAAAAGGAGGACATCCGCATGTTCTTCGGTTGCGGGATCCACAGCCGTTCCACCACGTAACAACACGTGGTAGGGGGGTATACGGGCAACAAAGGCATCCTTCAGTCCTTGGTGGGTTGTGGAGGGGCCGTTCACCAAAGGGAAATCTAAATTAGATTCTGTCCAGCCTGTGACATACACGGTGCCGTCATCGGCGATGGCCACGTCACGAATAAGGTCATCCTCACTTCCGCCGAAGTAGGTGCTGTATAAAATTCTCCGGCCGTCGGGGGAGACCATGGACAAAAATCCATCACCACTGCCACCCCAAGAAATTTGCGGGCCAATGGACTGGTGAGGAAAGCCTTCACTTTGCCGAGAGCGTGTGTTGCCCACTAGATAAAGATTACCGAAGGAATCCCGGCCAAGTCGCCATGCACGATCACTGCGCTGACCGCCGACATAGCCGCAAAACTCCAATTCCGTGCCATCGCGGGATACTTTGGCGACAAATGCGTCTCCGTAAGGCTGCAGGTCTTCATTCACGCCATCTCCACGATAAACCAAGCTGGGCCCGATTTTTGCTGGGAATAATCCATCCACAGGGTCGGAGGAATTATCCGACGTCGTGTGTCCGGCCAAATAAACGGCGCCGGATGAATCTACATGCACGCCGAAGCCCCCATCCGTCCGTGCGCCGCCGATGTAGCCACAATAAACGTAACCCGTTCCGTCAGGAAGGATTTTGGCAATGAAAGCGTCCCCGTATTGCTCCCACCCAAGTCCAAAATCTTTATGACCGCCGTTGTAAGTGAGGTCTGGGCCGACGGTGACCGGGAAAGTGTTTTCGTCGGAGTTGGTCCAGCCGGTCACGTAAGCAAAACCGCGGTCATCCACAGCAATGTCTCGTCCATAATCAATTTTATCGCCACCCAAAAACCCGCTGTACTCTAAAGTACTTCCGTCTGGTGAAATCTTTGCCACGAAAATATCACTTTGTCCACCGGAATGGCTCAAGCTTGGGCCGTTATGAACAGGAAAAGAGCCATCTTCCGTATAGGACCGGCCAATGACATAGTGAGAGCCGTCGGCCGAAACGGTATTGCCCCGGATGCTGTCAAATTCAAGACCACCAAACATGCCGGAGTAAATCAATAGACCGGAAGGATCTAGTTTTGCAACAAAGCCATCCAAACTTCCATGGGAAGCACCAGTAATCTCCGGACCGCCTCCAACACTGGGCCAATCGGATGACGTGGAACCTCCCGCAACGTAAGCATTGCCGGAGCCGTCGGCGGTCAAGGAATACGGCAACTCTTTTCCAGTGCCACCTAGATAGGTGAGGTAAAGAAGATTGCCGAGAGGGTCCACTTTGGCCACCCAAACATCGGATTCTCCACCGCCCGAAGTGTTTTGCTCCGCATTGAGCACGGGAAGGTTGGTAGATTCTGTTAAACCCGTCACATAAATGTTCCCCGCGTCATCCACGCCAATGCCGCGAGATTCTTCATCCATGGTTCCGCCGATGAAACCACAGTAAATCAACATCTCAGGATCTACCCAAAGCGGAAGTGTGGGGTCATAATCACCCACAATCAATTGCGCCGTTTGTTTGTCTGGCTTGACACTCCAATGAACGGAAATCATTCGTTGGCCATCGGTTGTTTCTTGCCAGGCCAAAGGAGCCGGGTCGGACAAAACGCCTGCCGCCGACGTCATTTTTAAACTTCCATCTTCGGCAACATAAAGTGCATCCAATCCATCAAAATGCATGCTGATATCTTGGGGGTTTGCACTCACGTCCACGTGAAAAAGATACTTCAGAGAACTACTTGCACTGTCAAACTGTAAGTCAATGCCGGGCCAAATTTGTTCAGCGACAAGACGGCGGTATGTTTGGCGCGCAATTTTCCAGTGCGGGCCGGAGCCCAAGTAAGAATGGACCTGACCAGGAAGGGGATCCTCCGCCCGGAAGTTCACCTGCCCCGTCTGGCCCGGAAAAGTCCATGAGATGACATGCCATGGAGTGGTGTTTTCCTCATCTTCCGATGGAAGTGCTTGCAGAATTTGCACGCCGTTTTTTCCAAAAGTCACGGTGCGGTTGGAACCTTGCGCCACCCAGTCAACCTCGGCTCCTGCAAAGCCTGGGTTTTCCATAAAGGGGACCGCCGTCGGCGTTATGTTTTGGAAATCCTGCCCCATCAAAGAGGGTGCGCCGACCACAGCAAGTGCTAGGACGAAAGGCGCAACGTGGAGGCGTTGGAGAGGTGGGCGGAGGATGGACATGCGGCGAGGCCGATGGCTGCAAGCACTTATCGGCAATTCCGAGGTCAGAGACTGAATTTTACCTTAAGGATTTAAAAAGGGAGAAATTAGCCCTTATTACCTTCATATTCCGCTCTGAGGCCGTCTAAGACACCCGGATCGGCCAAAGTTGTGGTGTCGCCGATGTGCTTGCCTTCCGCAACATCACGCAGAAGTCGTCTCATAATCTTGCCAGACCGCGTTTTCGGGAGTTCGGGTGTGAAATGGATCGCCTCCGGGCGTGCTAGCCCACCAATCAGGGTGCCGACGTGCTTGCGGAGCTCTTCGGCCAGTGCCGGGGATGATTCGTGGCTGCTGCGCAAGATGACAAATCCGACAGGCACTTGCCCTTTCAGTTCATGAGATATGCCGATCACGGCAGCCTCTGCAACGGCGGGATGGTCCACCAAGGCGGATTCAATCTCCATGGTGGAGAGACGGTGGCCGCTTACGTTCATCACGTCATCGACACGGCCTAAAATCCAGAGGTTGCCGTCGGCATCTCGTTTGGCGCCGTCCCCAGGAAAGTAAAATCCTGGAAAGCGAGACCAATACGTTTCTTCATAACGTTCCGGATCGTTCCAAAGCCCGCGCAACATGTGTGGCCAAGGTCGGGAGAGCACAAGATAGCCTCCGCCGGCGCCGACGACTTCGGCACCTTGTTCATCCAAAAGTTTTGCTTCAATTCCGGGGAAGGGCTTCATGGCAGATCCCGGAATAGTTTCAGTGATTCCAGGAAGGGGGGTGATCATGATGCCCCCCGTTTCCGTTTGCCACCAAGTGTCCACAATGGGGCAATGTTCTGTGCCGATGTGTTCGTGATACCAAACCCAAGCCTCTGGATTAATGGGTTCGCCGACGGTTCCGAGTAAACGCAAACTTGAAAGGTCATGAGCTGCGGGGTGCTCGTCTCCCCACTTGATGAACGCGCGAATTGCGGTAGGTGCGGTATAGAAAATACTCACCTTGTAGCGTTCCACCAATTCCCAAAACCGATCCGATTTCGGGTGGTTTGGTGCACCTTCATACATGACTTGGGTGACTCCGGCAGCCATCGGGCCAAAGACAATGTAAGAGTGTCCCGTAATCCAACCGATGTCGGCGGTGCACCAATAAACGTCCTCATTAGGCTTTAAATCAAAAACCAAACTGGTTGTCGCCAAAGCGCCGGTGAGATAACCTCCGGTGGTGTGGACAATACCTTTCGGTTTTCCCGTGGTTCCGCTGGTGTACAGAATGAAGAGCGGGTCTTCGGCATCCATCAAAACGGGAGGGCAAAGTGCGTCCTGCGTTTCTACCATATCACTCCATTCGCAGTCTCGAGAAATCCCATTCGATGCAGTTTTCAATTCTCCCCCTCTTCGCCAAAGTAAAACATTTTTGATACTGGGGCAATCGGCAACGGCTTCGTCCACGACGGTCTTTAGATCCAAAACTTTTCCGCGTCGCCAACAACCGTCGGCACAGATGACTAACTTTGCTTCTTGATCTTGAATTCGATCTTTTAAAGAAGTTGCGGAAAATCCCGCAAAGACCACCGAGAAGATTGCGCCAATTCTAGAGCAAGCCAAAACAGCCATGGCAAGTTCAGGGACCATCGGCATATAAAGAGTGACGCGGTCTCCTTTTTCAATCCCCAAAGTTTTTAAACCATTGGCAACACGCCCAACGCCTTCCAACATGTCGGCATACGTCAGCGTCCGTCGATCCCCGGGTTCGCCTTCCCAGTGGAAAGCCACTTGGTCTCCTTTTCCAGCATCGACATGCCGGTCTAAGCATTGCACGCTGGCATTCAGTTTTCCGCCAAGAAACCACTTTGCATAAGGGGGCTTCCACTCAGAAACCGTATGCCACTTTTCATCCCAGGTTAATTGTTCCGCCCAAGAGGCCCACCACCCTTCCGGGTCCGCATTGGCATCGGCGTACGTTTGCGGGTCCGTGAGATTGGCCTGGCCTACAAATTCGGCGCTAGGGGGGAAGGTACGGTTCTCTTCAAGAAGGGTTTCGATGCGGTCGGAATGGGTCATGATCTTGGTCCTGCGCAAATCCCGCGGGGGGTGTTGAGGATGAAGGTGGCGAGTTCCGCCACCAGCGTGCAGGGGTCGTCGAGGTAGTCGCGGGCTACTTTCGGCGTACTTTCGCCTTTGTGAAAAATGGCATGGAGCACGCGACGAATGGCGGTGCGGTCTTCTGATGAAATCCCAGCCCGTTTCAGACCGATGGTATTCACGCCCCGCCAACGAACAGGGTAGGAACCGGTGACCACGGAAAAGGGAGGGACGTCTTTCGTGGCCATGCAGGCCCCTCCTAAGAGACTCAGACGGCCGACGACTCCAAATTGGTGAATGGCGGAGCCCTGTGAAAGCAAAGCTTTTTCACCGACGGTGGCATGACCCCCGACAGCAGCACTGTTTACAAGGACAACACCTTGTTCCACGGAAGCATTATGGCCGATATGGCTTCCTGCCATCATCAAAACACCTTCACCTAAGCGTGTTTCCCCCTCACCGGTGGCTCGATGGACGGTCACATGATCATAAAGGCGACAATCTTTTCCTAGGATCACTTTTGTCCGTTCCCCGCCGTAACTTGTGTCCTGCGGTTCACCTCCAATAACCGAACTACTACCAACCACACAATTCTCCCCCATAATAACCCGGCCAAGAACCTGAGCATGTGGCAAAAGGCGGCACCCATCGGCGATCTCTGCGCCGGACTCCACAATGCAATAGGGACCCACTTCAACCCCTTGGCCCAACTCGGCCCCTGGGTAAATCACGGCGGTGGGGTGGACAGCAGTTTCTGCCAAACTCATGGGGTTAGTCTAGAAAAGAGTCGAACACAGAGGGGTGTCCTTCGTAAATTGCATGACCCCCAATCCCCCCAAGCACCACTTGCGCTTCAACCCTCCCCCCCGTCTTACCGCTCTTCTCTCCCTCCTTCTGTTTGCGTCCCCGCTTTCCGCCCAGGATTTCCAGGACGCAGGCTACCAAAGGAGTTACACCATTCATGCCGACGCCGCATGGATTGCGCCCGGCCAACAGATTTCTCCGGCCTACGTCACGCTGACCAAGGGGGTCATTACCCGTGTTTCTCAGCGTGCCCCTGAGGAGAAAAAAGGAATGTTTGGGATGGGTGGATCTACGCCAAGAATCCTTAAAGTGTCCGGAACTCTAGCTGCGGGCATGGTGGACTTGTGGTCCGGCTTGGGCAAGGACCTTCAAGGGGGAGATCGGCATGCAGTCAGTTCCCGTCGGATGAAAGACAATCTTTTGCTGGGCACGGCCGACGCACGAGATCAGCAATTAGTTTCGCAAATCCTTGGGGTTCGTGATGCCGGTGTCGCTTTGACCTACCTTTCCTTTTCTTCGGGTGGAATGCAACGCGGGTTGGGTGTCAGCGCATCTTTCAATGTGCAGAATCTTCTTCATGCGGAGGGCGCCGAGGTTTTGGAGTTATCTTTGCCTGGCGATGCCGTAAGCGTGCACGCTACGGCGGAAGGTTTTCGCGAGATTTTCTCTGATGCGCAAGCTTGGCGAGACTCGTGGGATGAATACGATGGGAAGTTGGAAAAGTACAATGAGAAATTAGAAAAGTACGAAAAGGAACTCCAAGAGTATTTGGATAAAAAGGAGGAAGGAAAAAAGGAGTCAACAGCTGGCCAGGAGTCAAAGGGTAAAAAAGAGGAGAAGCTTCCCACTCGCCCAAAACCGCCTAAAAAGCCGCAAAACAAGTCGGCCCGAGATGATGTGCTTGCTGCGATGGACGGCAAGTCTCTCGTGCGGCTGGAGGCTCAAAGTTTCTTGGCCATTCAAGAGGCCATCGCTTTGAAGAAAGAGTTTGGCCTGAGCCTGTTCCTGGTGGGGGGTGACGATGCTCATCAATTGGCGTCCGAACTCGCCGACGCGCAAATCCCCGTTGTTCTATCTCTGTCCACAGATGAGAGCCGAAGCTTCCCAGAGCAGGACATGCTGTCTCGCTGGATGACTCTGGAAGATCACGGGGTCACCGTGGCCCTCAGTAGCGGTGGCCTCCACAAAGATTTGCTTTTCATGGCAGGTCAGTTAATTGCGCAGGGCGCGGATTCTGAAGAAGTGTGGAGTGCGCTCACCACCATTCCTGCTGGCATTCTGCGCCTTTCAGAAGATTTCGGCCGCGTGCGTGTTGGCCAAAGCGGGTCTCTCCTTCTCTTTGAAGGGGCCTCGCCTTTCGATGCCTCGGCCGCCGTGCGTGCGCACAAACCCCGTTAATCCAATGCTCCTTTCTCTTCTTCTTTTTCCCGCGGCGATTTTCTTACAAGATACGCCTCGTCCCAGCCCATGGTTGTTGCGGCCAACCGCAATCATTCAACCTGATGGCACCTTGCTCGAAGGACAAGAGGTGCTCATCCAAGGTGACCGCATTATCCAAGTGGGTGCTGACCTTGAATTGCCCGACGGCATCCGCATTGCAGAACTTTCCGGCGTTTTGTCGCCCGGTTTCGTAGATGCATTCGCTTTCCTTGGCCCTCGTGAAGATTATCGCCCCGTGACTTCTTCGTTGCGCACCGCCGACGCCCGCTCTCTGGAGGCAAGGGACCTTGATGAAGACCGTCTTAGTGCGGGGGTCACCAGTTTCCACCTGATGCCTAGGCCGACGAATGTTTTGTCCGGCTGGGGCTCTCTTTGGGGAAGTGGTCAGTCAGAGGCCCGAGTCAAGCAGTCTCGCGCTTCCTTGTCTTTGTTACCAGATCGTGTCGCAGATCGTCGATTGGGTCCGGATAGTTTGCCGGGAGCTCTGGAGATTCTCCAAAAGGAATTGCCCGTAATACCAAAGAGCACTCATTTTTTAAATTTCATTGACACGGGGGAAGCACTGCAAGGCTGGCGTTCCTTGCAAGATGACCATGCGCATCATTTTGTAGCCATGGATGGTATTTTTGATTTTGGAGGTGCCTTGGCGAACCAACTCGTCGGACTACCCACAGCCTTTAGTTTTCTTGACGCTCGCACCGCAGAAACATGGCGTCGGCTCAAGAAGGCAAACATTCAATTTGCATTTGGCACTGCACAAGGTTCTCCACTTACGTTGCGACTTGCTGCCATGAAATTGTCCCGCGCCACAAAAAATCCGGCCTTTGCGATGCAATCCATCACCACACATGCCGCGGCCCTTGTAGGGGCTTCGGGCATTGGGGTCATTGCTCCAGGTGCTTATGCGGATTTGGTTCTTTGGTCCGGTCATCCCCTCGATGCCACATCAAGACTGAAGGCCACCATGGTCTCAGGAATGACGGTTTATCGTGCGAACCCCTTGGAGGAAAAATAATGTTTGCTCTGCTTCTTCCGCTTTTCGTTCAAGACATCACCATCCTTGCAGATACTTTACACCTTGGTAATGGACAAGTTCTTAGCCATGCGGTGGTCTCGCTTGAGAACGGGAAGATTCAATCCGTGACGGAGGGCGTGTCGCATGGGTTTTCCAAAGATGCTCAACAACCGGAAGGCACGTACTACCTTCCCGAAGCACATCTGACTCCCGGACTTGTGGACGCTTACTCTTTTTTAGGAGTGCACACTGCGGGTTACACCGTGGATGAAACGAAAGAGAGTGGCGCGGCGCATGCGCTGTCCTTGACCGCCGACCTCGACGCATCGGGGTTTCTTCACGCGGTTGAAAATGGAGTGACGTCTGCATTTCTGTCTCCGGACTCCACCAACGTTTTCGGAGGGCTTGCGGCTTTTGTGAAAACATCAGGAGGGGACCCGTTCAATCTCTATCGCCCAGCATTGTCAGCTGCCAAAGTTGTGAATGCTGCCGCAGCTTTAAAGATCTCTTTGGGATTGGATGCTTCAAAAGGCAATCACTCCCCTTGGGGGAAGCCATCTGATTTTCGTTCTAGGCGTCCAACAACGCGTATGGGGACGGTTTGGGAAATTCGTCGGCAGTTCTACCGCGCACTTTCTTATAAAGAGGAGCGGGGGAACGGTTTGGCCGACGCCAACGCAGATTTAGACATCATGCTTCAGGTCTTGGACGGCCGCTTGCCTTTACGCATTCAGGCTCGTCGTAATAACGATGTGCAAACAGCGCTTCGGCTTAAGGATGAGTTTCAAATTCCTCACATGATTATTGAAGAAGGGAGTGAATCTTGGCGCGCAAAAGAACTTCTTGCTGCTGCGGGTGTTCCGGTCGTTGTGGGTCCCGCCTATGATGAAGTTTCCCGCGCAGTGGCCACTGGTCCTACGTTAGCTGAGCTTCGTTTGCTAGCGAATCCCCCTGCGGTTTGTTGTGAGGGCCTCGAGGAGCCGGGGCATGAAGATCACGCGCCCGATGCGCATGTCGTGAAAATCACGGGTTTTGCACAGGATCTACTTTTGGCAACGACAACCCCGCGTTATGACGCTGCTGCCGGCTCTACATTTGGTCGCCAAGCGGAAGGTGAAAAAGCTACGCCGGCTACACCGGCACTCCTTTGGAAAGCGGGTGTTTCTTGTGCCATTGGCTCTGCCGAAGCCCACGATTCCGCACTTTCGGAAGCGAGTCTAATTCACCAGGCACGCACAGCAGTGCAGTGGGGACTCAGTCCAGAACAAGCCCTCGTCATGGTGACCTCCAAGGCGGCAATGCTGTGTGGCCAAGCGAAACACGTCGGCCAAGTGGCTGCCGGTTTTGATGCCGACCTTGTTCTTTGGTCAGGCAACCCTCTTGTCGGAACTTCTCGTCCTCTCCTTGTCTTCGTGGACGGCCGTCTTGCGGCTGACCTTCGTTAATGTCAGCTCAACATCAAAAAATGCGCTCTTCCTTCCTTCTTTTTCCTGTTCTTCTCCTTTCTCTGACCGGATTTAGTTCCGCGCAAGAGGGGTCGGTTGCTTTCCGCGTCGGCACCCTCATCACCATGGACGGCTCTACGCATTCTCCTGGGACCGTTGTCGTGGAGCAGGGCCGAATCACCGCAATTGGCGGTGCAGACCTGGAAATTCCTTTTGATGTTTTATTAAAGGAGTATCCCGATGCCACCCTTTTTCCAGGGTTCGCAGAAACGCATACCTCAGGCGGTTTGGACAGAGCCAACGAAAATGTTCCCGTAGCGCCGTTTCTTGATGTGAAAGATTCGATTGACCCGGTTTCTTACTTTTTCGAAGATGAGCTTCGTTTGGGAACAACGGCTCTTGGAATTATTCCAGGTGCAAACTGTGTGATTGGCGGCCGTGGTCGTGTTGTAGCTCCGGCTGGAATGACCATGGAAGCGATGACTTTGGATGATTCCATGGGAATGAAAATCGCCATTGGTCCGAAATCCGGTTGGAGCCGAAGTGCGCAGATGGCGGAGTTGAGAGAAGCCGTGAGCAAATTGAATCGTGACCTCCGTACGAAGGCTCAAGATATCTTGCATCATGGTGCCGTCAAGGCTGACGCCCTCAAAGCAGATGAAGCGGGGGAGGATTCCGAAGAAGATGGGGACATGTGGGATTCTTCGGGCGGCTATGTCCGCTTCGGCGAGGACTTTCCAGGAAAAGACTTGTTGTCGGAAGAGGACGTGGATGAAACCCAACGTGGGCTCGTTGACATACTCAATGGGGATGAACGCCTTTGGCTTTGGTGTCCTACGGCGACGGATGTTTTTCACGGTAAAACATGGGCTGAGGACTTGGGTTTATTAGACCACATTATTTTTGTCGTGACTGCATCCGCATGGAAGGCCGCCGACCTCCTCATGGAATCTGGTCGTCCTGTCACCCTGACGGGGAGTATGTGGCATGTGGAACGAGACCCCGTGACTTGGGAAGAAGTACGGACGTTCGTTCCCACAGTTTTCCATGAAGCAGGTCTCGCCTTCTCATTAGGAAGTGAAAAGAGCAGGATGGGGCCACACCGCTTAGGTTATCAAGCAGCGACATGCATCCGAGAGGGCCTGCCGCGCGCAGCTGCTCTGGCAGCCGTCACCACCAACCCCGCCGCCATGTGGGGTATGGAAGATCAAGTGGGCGCCTTAAAGGTCAATGCGGACGGAACTTTTGTTTTGATGGACGGAGATCCCCTTGATATTCAAAGTAAAGTACTGCAAGTTTGGATTCGAGGTTCCAAGGCCTACGATCGAAATACCGACGAGCGTTTGCAACGTCTTCTTAAGGGGCAGAGCCGATGAAAATGAGCTTTCCTTTTCTGGCTGCACTTCTTTCTACCGTGCCGATGACGTCGGCACAGGCGCAAGAAGACTTGGTGGCTTTCCATGCCAAAGAGATCCACCTTTATGGGGGGGGCGTTTTAGAAAACGGTTGGCTTCTTGTCCAAGATGGCAAGGTAGTTGGCGGGGTCGAAGACGAAGAAGCACTCCCTCCTTTTGTTGAAGTCGTGGACTTTGGGGAAAAGATTGTCATTCCTGGTTTGATTGCCGCAGATGCGCCGTTGACCGGTGCGGGGAATCAAGGGGATCACGCTTTGGGCGCGCACCGGCGGGCATGGGATGACTATTCTCCCTTTGAAGACCTCAACAAGGCATTGGAGAGAGGCATCACCACGGTTTACCTTTCTCCTGATAGAAATCGCTTGGTGGGCGGGCGGGGTGCCGTTGTGAAAACGGCGGGCTCTCGACGCGTACTCCGAAAAACGAGCGATTTGCGGGTTTCCTTAGAAAGTTCCGCTTTCTCGCCCCCCTCTTTCTTCCGCCCACCGGTACCGCCGACATCGGAAAACCCGATCCGTCCTGCTACGCCTCAAGCCGCCGACTCTTTGGCGGGCGCGGCGATGGCCCTAAGGGAAAGTGCGCAATTGGCTCTTTCGGGGGCCACGGACCCTCATTCCATGGCCTTTGCAGAAGCCATTCGAACGAAGGCTTCCTTGCGCATCGTTGTGGATAGCGTTGCCGGAATCCGGGTTGCTACGGACCTTGCTAAGGAGTGGGGCATGCCGTTGATTTTAGAAACATCAAAGGACTTGGATTCTACTCTTCCTTTGCCCGCCGAAGTCACCTCTCTCATTGTGCAAACCCCGCTTAGGATGAGTTTTGGTCCTCCTTCTTCTCGAGGGGATGACTCCCTGCCTTATCTCGGGGATGTTGTGGTTCCTGGTTCCGCCGCACGGTGGACTTGGTTGTGGGAAGCTTCCTTGGCAAGTTTGAGGTCACCAAGGAATGAAAAGTCTGAGGCGACTGTTTTGAATCGAATCACTTCTCGTGCAGCACGCGTCCTTGGCGTACAAAATTCGGTAGGGACTTTGCTTCCTGGTCAGGATGCCGACTTTGTTGTGATGGATGGTGCCCTGCTCGATTCAGCAAATAGCGTGCATCGTGTTTTCATTGATGGACAATCTGTTTGGCAACGGCCGGAACGCATGAAAGGAGGCACGGTTCTTCGTGCGGGTACTTTATGGACCGGCTTGGGGGCGCCCATCACGGGTGGTGCGGAAGTCCTGATTCAAAATGGGAAGATTGTGGCTGCAGGAAAGGTCGTGCCTCATCCTGCCGGTGCCGAAGTAAGAGATGCTGGTTCTGACGCCCATATGACTCCGGGCTTTGTAGATGCAGGCAATCATTACAAGGTTGGAAGTAGTGCAGACCCTTCTGCGCTATTGGGCTTACTTGGAGTCAACGCACGTTTTCATACTGCATGGCGTACTATGGCAGCTGGCGGAGTGACGACGGCCGTGGTTGGCCCTTCTCGTGGTTTAGACACGGGTGCTCAGTACTTTGCCGTCAAGACGGGCGCAGTTTTGCCAAAGGATGCCTGGGTGAAGGACCATCACGTGGTTCGCTTTGATTATGGTCGGACCAATCGGGCGGACCTGGCGGAGAAAGTGCAATCTTCTTTGAAGCGCGGTAAAAAGTATGCAGAAAAGTGGACCAAGTGGCGTGATGAGCGCGCCAAGTGGGAAAAGGAAAACGCTCAAAAAACTTTGGACACCCGTCGGCAGGAAGAGAATGATTTACGAAAACGACTTGCTCAGGGCGCAGCCCCGGAAAAAAATGTAGACGAAAAGGAAGATGTGGTGGAAGAGGACGTGGAGGAGAAAGAGGAGAAGGACACGGACCCCTTGAATGGAGTTTGGGAGGGTGTCATTGAGCATGAAATGATCCCGGAGCCGGTGCCTTTAACCGCGAGGCTTTACCATGACGGCAATACAGTGATTGGTGTATTTAGTTCTCCGATGGCCCCGGACGAAGAGGAAGCTGAGCTAGAGGGGGAATGGGATGCAGCCTCCAAGACGATTACTTTTTCCATTCCAACGGAAATGGGGGATGTAGTAATCCGCGGGGAAATTGATGGCCCTGATCACATGGCGGTTCACGTGGAACTCGAGGGAATTGGTGCGGTAGATTTTGAAATGAATCGCACGGAGATCGAAGAGGCTAGTGCCGCGCCGGTTCGGAAAAAGCGGAAGAAGAAAGAGGACGGCCCTGCTGAGCCGGAGAAAGACCCACGACTTGAAGGGATGCGCGCTTTATTAGAAGGCCGAGGGGTCGCTGTCGTTCGTGTTTCTCGTGTGGATGAGGCGCGGACGGTCTTGCAAAATTTCGCGCGTGAGAAAATCCCGGTGCATCTAGAAGGTCTTTCGCCCACAATAGAAGCCATTGCTCTTCTGAAGGAATTCCAAGCGGGCGTTGTTGTGGACTCAGACTTGATCCAGAGAAAGGAAAACGTGGACTATGTTCCTGCGGCAGTTTTTCATCAACACGGGATTCCCACAGCAATTCAAAGTCAATCGTGGGAGACGCAGGCTGGTTCCTTACCGGAAGTCTTAGCTATGGCAGTGCGCCACGGATTGGGTGTTGAGGTTGCCTTGCAATCCGTGACTTACGGTGCGGCCACCATGTTGGGGCTTTCGCATCAAGTCGGGAGTTTGACTTCGGGAATGGATGCCGATGTCGTGGTGCATAGTGGAACCCCCTTTGCATTGTCCACACGTATTTTGCATGTCTTCGCGCAGGGCGAAGAGGTGGTGGCTCCATGATGTTGACCGCTTTTCTACTGTTTGGTGCACTGATGCCACAGGAGGGAGACACGTGGGCTGTGAAAGCGGCCAAAGTGTACACCGCAACCGAAGACGGAATGATTAACAATGGTTTAGTCCTCGTGCAAAATGGAAAAATCATTTGGGTGGGATCGGCCCGCGAGGCACCCTTGACCAACCAGATCCCCATCACGGATTTAGGTGCTGTTTGGCTAGTTCCTGGAATGGTGGAACCGCACAATCATGTTGCTGGAAGTCTTCGGGACTTAAATGACACGGTGTATTTGGCAAACCCTGAACTGCACACAGCCGAAGTCTTGGAACCGCGAAACCCCATGCTTTTGGATGCCGTGGCGGGTGGAATTACGTCGGCCTTATTTATCCCTGGGTCCGGCTCCAACATGGGTGGCTTCGGCATGCTCGTGAAAACCAGTGGCGAAACGGTGGAAGAGATGACGGTGCGATCCCCCGGTTCTTTAAAGGTGGCGCAGGCCGGAAATCCGGAACGTTGGGGCTATGGCGTGGGTCGTGCCTTGATGAACTGGAATACGCGCCATACTTTTGAACAAGGTTTAGGCTGGGCCAAGGATTACAAGGCTGGGGTAGCAGAGTGGAATCCGAAGTGGGCTGACTTCGCCAAATTATCAGATCAAACAGTACCCGTCAGTGTGCACACGCAAATATTTCAAGTGGTCATGACAACCATTACGATGTTGAAGCGAGATTTAGGATTGGACGCGTTCATTGACCACGGTACGTTCGATGGCTACAAAAATGGTGCTTTGGCCGTTCAATACGATGTTCCTGTGATGAACGGTCCGCGCCAATTTTGGTTTGACCGTTCTCGTTCCAGAATTCAAGGTTGTGCCGACGGCTGGCTTGAGCACGAAGGACTTATTTTGGGGTACAACACCGATGCCCCTGTGATTCCCCAAGAAGAACTTCCTTTTCAAGCCGCCATGGGTGTGCGCTTAGGGGCTGGCGATGCAGAAGCAGCCTTGAAGGGGCTGACCGCTCATGCTGCCGATGCATTGAATATGGATGACATCGCGGGCTTGTTGAAAGTAGGACTTGACGCGGATCTCGTTGCGTGGACCGGAGATCCGGTGGACCCGCGTTCTCATGTACTGCGTGTTTGGGTGCGCGGGGAAGAAGTTTATGACGCGGAGGATGGGCGTCGGTTTTAATGTTTTCAATTCTCGTCACCTCCTGGTTGATGCAGCAAGTTCATGTGCTGGATGTGGGGGTAGCCCTTACCATGGAAAATCGCCAAGTCATTCATAATGCACGGATTGTGATGAAGGACGGACGCATTTCTGAGATTGGTAGGCAAGCAGATATTTCATTGCCCGAAGAGTGTGCGCATTGGGAGTTTCCAAACTCTTTCGCTTTTCCTGGCGGAGTGGATTTACATTCACATACGCAAACTGGTGGGTGGGAAGACCTCAACGATTCGGTCCACCCTAATAATCCAGAGTTGCGCGTATTAGATACGGTGCGCCCCAATAATCGCTTGTATCAGACGGCATCGGCATCGGGGGTGACGACGGTGAACGCGATTCCCGGCTCAGGCAGCAATATTTCAGGTGCCGGAAGTTTAGTGAAAATAAAGCCGACGGATTCTGTCCGTGAGTCCATTCTTCGTGACCCGGGTTCCGTGAAAGTTGCGCAGGGTTACAACCCAGAACGCGCGAATGATTTGGGGGGCACGCGCATGGGGATGTGGTGGATGTTGCGCTGGTGGTTGGATCAGGCCGACGGCGTAGCCCAATCAGGCTCTTTGGCCACTCGCCCAGATGTCTCCAGTATCGCAGGCATCGCTTTGGGGAAATATCCTTACTTGGTGCATACTGCAGGAGCTAGGGACACCTACGGCACGGTACGCATGTTTCAGTTAGAGGCGCAAGTTCCGGTTGTGGTGAGTCACGCATCCTTCCACGGTTATATGGCAGGTGAGGCGATTGCGGAAACGGGTGCCGCCTTGAATATAGGGCCCCGAAATTTTGAGTTCTCCTTTAATCAAATGGCACGCATTCAGGGCTTGGTGGAGGCTTTCGAGTCTCGAGGGAATACAGACATTTCTATTCAAACCGATGCCCCCGTGATTCCGCAAGAAGAATTTATCTATCAAGCAACTCTTGCTGAGCGCTTGGGGTGTTCTACTTGGATGGCCTTAGAGTCCATCAATGTCCGGCCCGCACAACAAATTTTGGCCGACCATCGCATCGGCCGACTTCTTCCTGGCCTTGACGCAGACATTGTTGTGAAAGCCGGACAGCCTTTAGACCCGCGGACACCTGTTCAAATAGTTTTCGTAGATGGTCAAGTAGCTTACGATAAAAATCAAAAACAGCTTTACTGAAATGATTGCACCTCTTTTCCTTTTTGTCCTCCCTGTTTTTGCACAAGAAACAGAGCGAGAGCCCCTGGGCCGTTTGACGGCTTACCGTGTGGACCATGTGGAGACTTTAGATGGAGACGCTTTGAAAAAAGCGGTCATCTTAGTAAGAGACGGTGTGATTGAACGCATCGGGAAGACCGTGATCATTCCAGATGGTGCTGTGGTGAAAGACTTCCGTGGACAAGGCTGGACGGTGATGCCGCCATTTACAGTTTCTCATGCATCGGCATTCCAGGGTGCCACGCGAGGTCGAGGTCGGAATGGAAAGTACGTCGGCATAGACACCGTTTGGTTAGCTGACAACGAGTTGCTGAAGGATTATTTGTCCCATGGTGTGTTGCTTGCAGGGATTGACCCTCCGGGTACTGGAATCCCTGGGCGAACGTCGGTAATTCGTATGACGGCACATGCCCCGGTTCCCGAAGCAGTGGTGCAGGATTTACATCTGAAACTTACGCTAGATTCTAATCGCAGTGCCAAAGACCTTCTCCGAAATGGCTTGAAAGATGCAGACGCGGCCATCAAAAAAGAGGAGAAGGCCAAAGTGGATTGGGAACAAGCCCGGAAAGATTGGGCTGAGAAACAAAAAACGAAAGCAGAGGCTGAGAAAAAAGAGGCTTCCAAAAAGGAAGCTCCAAAAAAAGAGGGTTCTGCGTCGGCTGCCAAGGAAAACGACAAAGAGCAGAAAGAAGAAGAGAAAGAGCCTCCCAAGGAATTCACCGCGCCCAAGATTGATTCCCAGCTCAGCCCGGTTGTCGATTGGGTTCGAAAAGAACGGGTGGCACAAATTTGGCTCAGTGATGCCGCGGAATGGGTGCACTGGAATGACATCTTGAAAGATCGTGAACTGCCTTGGGAGTTGGTGCTCTCTCACACAAGCAGCCACAATTTTCACGAAGTGGTGGAAGAGTTGGCTTCCGCGGGTGTACGGATTGACTTGCCCGCACGGTTGGCAATGCAGACGCGCTATACACGAATCCACATCAACCTGGCTGCAGAACTCGTGGATGCAGGTCTTGAGAAGTTGGTCCTACGACCGTCTTCCTCTGGCGTGTCCGGTTTAAGTTCCTGGCGTGTTGGCGTGGCGGACTTGGTACGAGAGGGGCTCGACAAGACCATCGCCTTAAAGTCCATGACTATTGAACCAGCCGCATCCATGGGTCAAGAAGAAGTGGTCGGCCCCTTGGTTGTGGGTATGGCAGCCAACTTTATTTTCGTCAGCGGAGATCCCTTGGACCCGCTTGCCGAAGTCGTTCTTGTCGTGGAGGATGGCAAAACGGTGTACGACCGAGAACTCGAAGAACAGGAGGAAGGACGATGAACCATTTTAAAAAATTACTCCCGACGCCCTCCTTTTTGTGGACGGCTCTTTTCCTGTTGTTTTTAACTCCTTGGCTTACGGCTCAAGATAGCCCGGAGCCTTCGGCGGATGACACCGATGCGGCCGTGGAGGAAATCGTAGAGACGGAGGAAAGCACTGAAGTCGCTCCGCCGAAAGAGAGCCCGTATTTGGCCGTGGTCGGTGGAGACATTTACACCGTGACTGATGGCATGATTGCGCGCGGAGCCCTCTTGGCGAAAAACGGGCGAATCATGAAGGTCGGAAAACGCGTGCGGATTCCGAAGGGTGCCCGCATCATTGACGCCACCGGTATGCGAGTCTATCCAGGTTTGATTGCCGTAGATTCCAGCGGATTTCTACGCGGGTCGGGGGCCAGCGCACGAGACGGCTTTGACCCTTTTTCCTTAACGCTGGATTTGGGCTTAGCCGGGGGCTTGACAACCGTGCATGGCTCTAACGCCGTGGCCAAGTTAACGCGCGGCTCTTTGGACGGTATGCTGCTGACCACATCTCCTTGGGTGAAGTTGAATTGGACTTCCACTTCTCCCGCGTCACGCCGGAGTTTGCGCAACAGTTTTTCAAAGGCCCGCGATTTGATTCGTGCCGTGCGCGCATGGGAGAGGGACAAACAGATAAAAAGTGATGTAGGAGAGGAACCAGAGGCCAAGGGGGTGAATTCGGATCATCTTCGTTTATTGCGTGGCGAGGCCACTGCTCGTTTTGCAGCGAACAGCTTGAAAGACCTATTAGGGATTTGTGACTTACTGGAGGAGTTCCCGATGCAGTCAGTTATTTTCGGTGGCCGTGAAGCGTGGGCATGCGCGGGAAGACTGGGACGTGTGAATGCACGAATGGTTTTGACACCGCGCGCAAAGCAATATGCCGACGACCGTTTGAATCGGCCCAGTGGTTGGAGCATTGAAAATGCGCAGAAACTTTGGGCAGCCGGTGTGGAATTTGCCATTCTTCCTTCACAAAAGAGCATCTCCACAGGAGGCATTGCCGGGCGTGACTTGTTGACTTTGCCGATGGAAGCTGCTTTTGCTATTCGGGGTGGGCTTTCTCAGAAGGCCGCTTTACGTTCGGTGACTTTGGACGCCGCCAAAATTCTTGGCCTGGAAGATCGGCTGGGCTCCCTTGAACCAGGCAAAGACGCAGACTTCATTATTTGTGATGGGGATCTCTTTGACTACCGCACTTTTGTCCAGTGGTCGGTGGTTGAAGGAAATGTAGTCTATGACAAGCAAGAAATGCCCTACTTCGCGCACATCCGACCACGACCTGCATCGGAAAAAGTCCTGGCTGCTGTGGTGGAGGCTTTGGAAGGTGAATCGACAGAAGTTGCTGTGGAGGAGTCCGCCGTTTCCGATGTGGATGCACCGGAAGAAGAATAAAGTTTTTTGGAGAAATCTTTACAGATAGGTGGCGCGGTTTTTCAAGAAGGGGCAGAATGGAAAGACCGCGAGGCTCCCCCCCTTTGGCCAATCCCCTTTTACACACCGGCAAACGTGCGCCGGCCTTTACGCTCCCTTCCACGGAAGGAGAGCCCTTCCGTTTGACGGAAATGCGTGGTCTTTGGGTTGTAGCTTTTTTCTATGCCAAAGATATGCGAAACGGTTGCGTTGCCCACGCCGAAGCCTTTCGGAATTCTGCTAAAGATTTTGACAAAGAAGGTGCTGTTGTCGTCGGCCTTTGTGCAGACTCCTTAGAGAGCCACCAAGTATTTGTGCAAAAGAGCGCTTTGAATTTCCCTTTGCTGGTTGATAAAGATTTCCGTGTTGCCACGAAGTATGGCGCATGGAGAGAGAAGAAAGGCAATGGGAGTCGCTATTTAGGCTTGGTTCGTTCCACATTCTTGATTGACCCTTCAGGGAAAGTGGCGCGTGTTTGGGACAACGTCCGCTCTAGGTCTCATGTGGAAAAAGTTCTAGCCTCTCTTCAAGAAGAAAAATTGCGCTAATGTCAGGCGCACTTCGTCGCTGGATTCGAATTGTTGGTGGGTCCATTACCGGCCGAACTGCCCGTAATTTGTCTGTGGAAGAAGCCCAAGAAGCTTTTTCAATGGTCCTTGCCATGGAGGGTACGGACGCGCAAATCGCGGCTTTTTGTATGGCAATGCGTGCGAAAGGGGCGTCGGCAGATGAACTTTCTGGTTTTGCCAAAGCCAGCCGTTCTCGTTTAGTTTTCCCCACACTCCCGGAGCACGGCGTCGTGATCACGACAAGCCGGATGGGGAAATTTCACAGTCCGCCTCTTGGTTTGGGCGCGGCAGCTACGGCCTCGGCCGCGGGTGCTTGCGTATTGCTACAAGCGGCGCCGTCGGCAGAAGGCGCGGGAACCACGGTGGGGGATTTATGCGAAGAGCTCTTAGGCCCGTTAGACGCAGATTTGGAGCAAACCCAAAAGGATTTGGACACGTATCAGTTCGCATGTTGGCAACCGGCTCTTCATGATGAAGGATGGAAGCATTTGATGCGTCTTGAGGAAGAAGTCGGCCTCCGAAGTATCCCAGACACTGTTTTTAAGTTAAACGCCCCTGACGGCACACGCCTTCTCGTTCCGGCCATGCCCGGCCCCGTTTTAGGAAAAGCCGGGGATGCGTTGGCGGGTTTAGGGCATGGAAATGCCGTGGTCATCCAAGGTCATGAGGGTTCCATGGATCCTTTTTTGTGTGAATCCACGCGGGGCCTTTTATTGGAGGATGGCTATAAGAGTCCTCTGCGCTTGGAGCCCATGGATGTGGGGATTTTTTCGGAGCAAGAGCCTGGCCAGTTTCATGAAAGTCGCTTGGAAGCCGCCAAGTTTGCCATGCACAAAGCATTGGCTGGTGCAGATGGGCCAGAAATGCAAACGGTAGTTTTGGGTGCCGCCGTTTTAATCCGCTTGGCCGGGTTGGAAAAAGATTTGGGAAGTGCCGTCACCCGGGCTAGAGAGGCTTTGGAGTCAGGGGAAGCACAGCGCCGGCTGAATCAGGTGAATCGAAAGGCCGACTGAACAAAAAAACAACCTACCTCGTGAGAGGCAGGCCGTCGGAGGAAGTTCAGAATCTTGCCAAGGGAATGGCGTTACCAGACGGAGTAAGGAGTCCCTTTCTCGTCGGTGCCAGGAAGGTCAGGAAAAATCCGACCGGTTGCTGGTACGTAAACCCATCCGGCTGTTCCATCAAGGACGGGCTTGTCATAGCTGGCAGGCATGCTGCGGATGGTGGAGAGTTGGTTGACTGCGTTGGCAGGAACTTCAGTTAAGAAATTGGAGAGTTGCTCTTCCAAGGCCACGGCGTCGGCGACCGCTTGGCCATCGTTTGCCAAGTAGGCGCGGAAAGAGGCGGCGCGAAGCTCCGTGAGGCCAGCGTGCAGGGCATCGCTTTGGTTGTTGGTGGTAGGGGCTGCGGGAAGGGCAGTCAGAAGGGAAATAGTAGCTACGGCTAGGACCGCGGCGAGGCTATCGAACAATGGGTTGCGTTTTTGATTCATGGTTTCTTACTCCGACTTATTCTTCGGCTTTTTCTGGTATTTCCCTTAAGTGTTTTTCTAGACGACCTAAGTTCTTTCCAGGAAAGGGGTTCCGAATGACTGATATTTGCGGTATGCTCTTCGCACAACCTAGTCCCCGGAAACGCCGGGAAGAAACAATCCATGCAACTCATTATCGCTGAAAAACCAAGCGTGGCCAAGGATTTGGCACGCGCACTTCCTGGAACCTTTACCCAGCACGAAGGGCATTGGGAAAGCCAGGAGCACCTCATTACTTGGGCCATTGGCCATATGTTGGAGTTGGGAGCACCGGAGGATTACAACCCCGCACTTTCAGGCTGGCTAATCTCCGATCTCCCGGTTATCCCTGAGGAATTTCGTCGGAAGCCACGCCAGGGAATGACGAAGCAACTGCGGTTAATCAAAAAGTTGGCCCACCGAGATGACGTGACTACTTTAGTTAATGCCTGTGATGCGGCTCGGGAAGGAGAACTCATTTTTCGGGAAATTGAGGCGTATGCCAATGCGGAGAAGCCTGCCATGCGGTTGTGGTTGCAGTCCATGACCCCGAAGGCCATTAAGGGGGCGTTTGCCACGATGAGGCCGTCGGAAGAGTTCAATGGCTTGGCGGCCGCAGCTTATGCACGTTCCGAGGCGGACTGGTTAATTGGAATTAATGCCACGAGGGGGATCACCAAGCGGCTCAAGGGTCGGCGCGAAAAGGGGGTTTGGTCAGCGGGCAGAGTGCAAACACCGACTTTGGCGCTATTGGTCCACCGAGAACTCAAGGTCTTGGCGCATGTGCCCGTTCCTTTTTGGCGTTTGAAGGGAACCTTTGAGACCAATAGGCACGAATATGCTGGACAGTATCGGAAAACACGTTCGGGGAAGGATAATGAGAAAATCTGGGAAGAAGCGGATGCGAAAGCATTACTAAAATCTTGCCAAGGTGCGTCAGCTCAAGTGACGGAGAAGGCCACGCAAAGCACGCGCAAAGTCCCTCGGCTTTATACGTTGACGGCACTTCAGAAAGAGGCCAACTCTAGATTCGGCATGTCGGCGAAGCGTACTTTGGGTGCAGCACAGCGTTTGTATGAAAGTCACAAGGCATTGACTTACCCAAGAACAGACTCCGACGCCTTGCCTAATGATTATGACGGAAAGGTGGACGAACTTTTTTCGTTATTGTCTTCGGAGGCTGTAACGGCTTGTTTTAGTGACGCTGGAAAGTACAAGGAAATTTCTTTGGCCGCGAAGTCGGTGATTCAAGAAGGGCGAAAAAATAATTCTCGTAACTTGGATGATGAACGCATTGGAGATCACTTTGCCATTATTCCAACAGGGAATTTGCCCCAAGTGGCCTTGGGCGGTGATGATGCAAAGGTGTTTGATCTAGTTTTACGCCGTTTTTGTGCGGCATTCATGGGTTCGAGTACTTGGGAGAATGTTACCCGCGAAACGGTCATCCCATCGGCAAACGCCACTTTTTACACAAAATCTAGCCGCCTTGTTGTTCCAGGTTGGCAAGCGGTCGATCGCGTACCGAAGCCGTCGGAAGTGTTACCTAGCTTGGGGGTTGAAGGGGGAGAGGCGGCCGAAGGAAAGACTCTGGAAGTAGAGTTGGAGGCCGATCAGACCCGGCCCCCAAAGCGTTACACCGAGGCCAGCTTATTGTCGGCTATGGAGAGTGCCAGTGATTTGGACATTGAAGCGTGGGAAAGTATTGATGATGATGAGGTCTTGGAAGCTCTGAAAGGCAAGGGCTTGGGAACTCCAGCGACGCGCGCCGACATCATTGAAGGGCTGATTGCCAAGGGGTACTTGAACCGTGGCGGGAAAACTCTTCGGTCTTCCGCGAAGGGAATCACGCTTATTGACTTTTTAGAGCGCTTGCACGCCGACTTCTTGGCGAAAGCAGAGTTGACGGCAGAAATGGAATCTCATTTGCACCAGGTCGAACAGGGTTCGATGGATAGTAAGGTGTATATGCAAGAGGTGCACAACTCTGTACGTGATGTGGTGAGCAAGCTACAGCAGTTTGACTATCCAGATCTCTATAAGGATGTCGAGCCGATTGGCGTTTGTCCCAAAGATGGCATGCCAATTTTGGAGGGTCTCAAGGGCTACCGCTGCTGCAAGGAAGACGAAGCAGACTGGTTTCAGCTGAAAGTGAAGCATGTCGGTAAGGAGGCTTCTGTGACTTTGAAGGAGATTGCGGACGAGTTGGCGCAGAAGGCGTCGGCGTTGAAGGGCGTGGTTTCCACAGAGGCAGACCCTAAGCGCACCAATGCATTGATCGTGGTCCAGAGGGACCACCGTGGTCCCGACCAAGGTTTTTGTGCGCAATTAGAAGCGCTGGCCGCCGAAGTTCCTGAAGGAATCTTGGTGGAATGGAAAGCGATGATGAAAGATCCGGAAGTTTGCGGATATACCGTTTGGAAGGAATTTCGTGGACGTTACATGAATCGACCTGTAGTGCAAAAACTTTTGGTAGAGAAAGAGTCTGGCGTATTGGACGGATTTGTAAGCATGCGGGGTGAATCTTATGCAGGACAAATCCGGATGAGTGACGAGTTTCAATTAGAGTTTGAACCGGTGAAGGGCTACAAGGGTTCGGATGACACGGGTGCTGTAGCGCCAGAGTTGGTTTCTTATCAGGTCAACACTAATGCGTGGGTTGCTTGTCCCAAGTGTGGCAAGGGCGCCATTGTGGAATCACCGACGCATTTTGAGTGCATGGGAGAGGGCAAAGAAGAGGGCTGTGGTTTGAAAATGCCGCGAACCGTCTGTAAGCGGGAAATGAGACGGGAAGACCTAGCCTCTTATTTTGATGAAGAAACAGCACATACGGATTGGATTGAGGACTTTATTTCTCGGAAGGGGCGTGCATTTACGGCGCGTTTGGTGCGCAAGCCGAATGGTCGTCATGGCTTTGAGTTTAAGCCAAGAGAGGGCGGTCCGCGCAAGAAGGTGACGAAAAAGAAAGCTACAAAAAAGAAAGCTACCAAGAAGAAGGTTACAAAAAAGAAAGTGAGTAAAAAAGCATGACTTTAATGGAGCAAGCACGGGCTGTTGCAAAGAAGAGTCATTCACCCTATAGCCATTACGCGGTGGGCGCTGCCGTACGGTGGGAAGATGAGACTGTAACCGTAGGCACGAACGTTGAAAACGCTAGTTACGGTTTGACGCAATGTGCCGAGCGAAGTGCGGTGACCGCGGGCGTCAGCGCAGGACTTCGGAAAATCATCAAGGTGGCTATTTGGGTAGATGACGAAAAACCAGCAACGCCCTGCGGCGCTTGCCGTCAGGTCTTGCATGAATTTTCTTCTGAGCAAGGTGTTTTGGTACAGGTCGGCAATCCACAAGATGTGATTGAGTATTCCTTAGCCGACCTCCTTCCAAAGGCATTTTAAACTACACGAGATTATTGAAATATGACCCGTCCCCAGTGTTCTGGGAGGTGCATATTGATGGTGTGCTGCGGTGTCCATACCCAGTTATCTTCCGGAGCGTCGGGGATTTTTAGATACTGATCATTTTCCACATAGGTTTGCCATTCCACGCGTGAAAAGTTAACGCGCCAGGTGTCCCCGGTATGAGGTGGGCAAGGCATGCCTGCGAATTCCTGAAGGTCGACCCAAGGAATGGCAAGTTCTACGCTCCAGCCATGGTCCGTGTCGGAGGGGTCGTTGAGTGTCCCATCAATCCAAACTGCTTTTTTTAGTCCTGGAATTTCCCATGCATCAATGGGTGGGCCACCGTCGATATAAGTTTTGACCAAGCGGAGGTCCCATTCCGTATTCAGCGCGTTGATCTCGATTTCCATGTACTGTGCACGGTCCCCATCTGGATCTAGAAAAACTTCAAAGTCGTTGTCATGGAAAATGACGGAGTCATGTTCAGTGAGGGTTGCCCAAACATCCGGCTCGTCCATCCATGCGCCGATGTAAAAGTAAGTGTCATCGTGCAACATTTTAATGCGAGTGCGAAAACGGGGCGTCGGTCTGGAAGTCCCTTCAATATCAACGAAAAATGGAGTCCACTTTGCCGACGCCCACGCCGGGTCATTGAGCTTTCCATCAATCGTGAGTGGTCCCAATGCCGTAGTACAGATGTACTGTTTGGGTGGAATCGCACAGCTCATGAGCAGGGAAAGGAGAGAGATGCGAAGAGTCAAAGGATGGGTCAATGGTCAGTCAAGAAAGGGTTGGATGTGTCGAAACAGAGGTAGAAAATAGCGTAGTGATACCCTGCACCGCAGTATTATCCATGTCCATGCTTCTCATTCGCCGACGGTTTTCCCGAGCTCGCCGCAGAACTCAGCCGTGGCTCTGCGGGAAATGTGGAAATGGATGCTGCCACTTTGGCTCAACTAAGAGCTTTGGGCTACATCGAGTAGAAAAATCGACGGAAGAGACGAAATCTCTCTTCGATTTGATGACGAGGCCGTGATGTTCAGGTCGGGGCTTGGCTTACAACCTGTTGAACCAGGAGGAAAGACCTCCTTTACCTCTCCTTTACCTCTCTTTTGTTCGACTCATGAAACTCACCTTGCACGTAATTCCTGTGTTGGCCGCCACTCTGATTGCCCCTTCCCTTGGCGCACAGAGCGATAGTTCAACTTCCTTGACCGTTTCCTCCTTGCAGACGGGAGACACCGTCACCGCGACTCTCCGTTCCACGGAAGTCGGTCAGCCCGCTGTCATGGTCTTCGGTCAGCCTGCTTTGATTGGGCATACTTTGCCGAACCCGCTTCAATTGGTAGATCACCGTGGAGGACATGTTTTTTCCGGTACGATTGCCGCCAACGGAATCTTTGAAGCTCAACGGTTCATCCGACCTCAGGTCGACCTTTCCGGCGTCCTTCTTTTCGGTCAGGGCTTTGTCCTCCATCGAGACGGTCATTATCTGGCAACAAACCGGACCGCCATACTTGGCAATACAACCCAAACATCTCCTTGGGCGGAAGCCAACCAAAGCCTTCCAGCAACCGCCAGTAATTACGCCGGCAGTGATGCCGATGCCGTGGATATTGATCGGGATGGAGATTTAGATCTCTTGGTGACCAATAATCAGCAGACTTTGATTTACGTCAATCAAGGGGGGAATTTTGTAGATGAAACCATAACCCGGTTCCCGTCCAATAACTTCGGCGCATTTTCCACGGCGTTGCTCGATGTCGATTTGGATGGGGATATCGACTTCGTCAACATTGGTGGCATGGACATGGGAGGTACTTTCTACCGCCCACAAATTTTCCTGAATGATGGTTTTGGCTACTTTTCAAAATCGCAAGAGCTCCTCTCACCGTTAACGAGGGCGCAGAATCTCATCGTGGGTGATTTCAATCATGATGGATATCCTGATGTCTTGATTGGTGAAGGATCGGCCTACGGCGCATCAGGCATTGCACATCAATACGTGTCCTTGTTTTTCAATCAAGGTGGAACTCTTGCATTGGATGCCCATACAGAAACCGCAGCTTGGAATATGGGTGACCGAGAGTGGATGGCGGCCGATGCCGGTGACATTGACAATGACGGAGACCTTGACCTTTACTTTGCCATGACCGGAGGCGGGTATGGGGGCGCGAATATTCTATTGGAAAACGATGGAACTGGA
>JAPKBM010000028.1 GCA_026421205.1 Planctomycetota bacterium | reverse complement strand
AGCTTCCTCCGCAGCTGGAGCTTCCTCCGCAGCTGGAGCTTCCTCCGCAGCTGGACCAGTTCCAGCAGCTTCCGCTTTCGCGGCTACACGAGCAGCTTTTCTGGCAGCCTTTTTAGCTTGGGCCTCTTCAAACTTTTCGCGAACTTCCACGTTTTCAGGGTGATCTGCATGAATGAAGGCCAGTCCAATCCGCTCTTCGCCACAGTCGACACGAACCACACGAACTTCAATCTTCAAGCCGTTGATGCAATGCTTTTCAGGCTCCTCTTGCCACTCCGTTGGGATGGTAGAAAAATGCAAGAAGGCCTCAAGCCCTTCTTCTAACTGGATGAATGCGCCCGCCTGAATTGATTTGGAAATCGTTCCGGCAAGCATATCGCCCACGTGGTAGTTGGCTGGAATGTAGTCTTCCCAAGGGTTTTTCGTCAACTGCTTCATACCCAAAGAAATGCGTTGCTTCTCTCTGTCCACAGCGAGGACGACACATTGAATCCGGTCTCCCTTCTTCACAACTTCATTCGGGTGCTGCACTTTCCGCGTCCAATGGAAGTCGGTGTTATGCAACAGGCCGTCCACGCCTTCTTCGATTTCGACGAAAGCGCCATAGGTCGCCAAGTTCTTCACTGTGGCCTCAATCACCGTTCCAGGCTGGTACTGCTCTGCAATGGCATCCCATGGATTGCCTTCTACTTCCCGCACCGACAAGGAGAGCTCTTTCTTCTCAAGGTCAAGCTCCTTGACATAAACCTTAATGTCTTGGCCCCGGACGAACTCGTTTTCAGGATTCAGGTTTTGACGCGTCCAAGAGATTTCGGACAAGTGAACCAGACCCTCTACACCAGGTTCCAATTCAACGAACAAGCCGTAAGGCACAATGTTGGCGATTTTTCCTGTTTGAACCGAAGCTGCCGGGAAGCGCTCTGCAATAGCATCCCAAGGATCCTTGCCCATCGCTTTCACCGAAAGAGCCACCCGGTTGCGCTCCCGATCAATCTTAGTCACCATAACCTCAATTTTATCCCCAATCTTGAGGATCTCACGTGGGTGCTTGATACGCCCCCAAGTCATGTCAGTGATGTGCAACAAGCCGTCCATGCCACCGAGGTCAATAAAGGCACCGAAGTCAGCAATGTTTTTCACCTCACCCACACGAATCTGGCCTTCGGCAATTTCCGTTAGCAGGGAAGCGCGCTTCTCTGCCCGCTCTTCTTCCAAGAGTTGGCGACGGGAAACCACAATGTTCTTACGCTCAAGGTCAATCTTGACAATCTTAGCGCGAATCGTCGCGTCAATGAAGTCGCCCGGCTCTGGAGTACGCCTCAAGTCAATTTGCGATGCAGGCATAAAGACAGGTACGCCGCTGACATCAATCAACAAGCCGCCCTTAATCTTGCTCTTGACCACGCCCTCGACAATGTCATCGGGCTGGTAGATATCCACGATTTTCGCCCATGCACGCTCACGGTCCGCCTCGGTCTTCGAGACAACAGGAACATTGGTGCGGCGGTCATCACCACGGTAGAAGACTTCAAAAACCGTACCTGCTTCGGGAAGGCCTTCTGCAAATTCTTCAAAAGGGAGGGCCGCTTCTGCTTTTCCGCCAATGTCTACAAGGACGCGGTTGCGGTCGAGGTCAACCGTGAGCACCGTGGCTTGAACGATTTGATCTCGTTCTACATCACCGATGTGCACGGAAATATCTTCCTGGGCTACGTCTTCAGTGCTGAGGATTGCCTCAAGTTGGGAGTCAAGGTCCGCTTCTGTGATATCGAAGCGACGAACAGTTTCTCTGGATGCCATAGTATTAGGCTAGGGGGTTAGAGTGAACCGGGAAGAAGGTCGGCGAATGCGTAGGGTGGCTAAAGAGCCTTGACCCAGTTCAACAGACACCCGATTGCCTGCTCGACCGTGACGGAATGATTCTCCAGAACTTTGGCGCCTGGAAGGGCGCGCGGTGCCGAAGTTCCTCTGCCCGCATCTCGTTCGTCTCTCTGAGAAAGTGAACCAAGGATTTGAGCGTAATTTGAGGAAAGACCAGCCATTTCGTTTTGCGCCTGCCGACGTTTTGCCCTTGTTTCAAGGGGCACCTTTACGAACACTTTGAGTGCTGCCTGAGGGAAAATGATGGAGCCCGCATCCCGGCCATCGGCAACAATGCCGAGCACGGTTTTCTGAGCGAGCAACATTTGCATCTGCAGAGTTAAAGCCTTACGAACCATTGGGTGATCCGCGACATCAGAAACGGACACATCAATGAGCGGGGTGCGCAATTCTTCTGTAAGAACACTTCCGTCCACGAGCACCGTTCCATCTGATTGGCTGGTGATTTTAGTTTGAGAGAGCATTTGAAGGATTTCCTGTTCATCCTTCAAGTTCAAGCCTTGTTGCAAGGCCATCCAAGTCAGTGCGCGGTACCAAGCCCCCGAGTCCAAGTAAGCCCAGCCCAAAGATTGAGCCAAGCGCCGAGCAAGGGTACTCTTTCCGGATCCAGATTGACCATCAATGGCGACAACTAAATCCATTTGAGGCTGATTCACCTCTGACATGAGCCGCAAATCCTAACGTCGCAATGGACAAGAGGCAATCTTATTGAAGGATTTGGGGTGGAATTCCTGGGACCCAAGCAGGAAGAACCCGGTAACTTCCTCCTTCTTCAAGAAACTGGTGGGATTCTTGGTGTAAATGGCCAAGCCAAGCCTCCGCCGCCTGGTGCTCCGCAAGTGCTGAGGCAATGGCGCTCGGCACTAGACCCATAGAATCTTGAGCTTTTGTGGAGACGGCCTGGACACTCTGGGCCCGAAGGCGTCGGGCGAGGTGTTGGCGGAGAAAAGATGGAATCATGCGAATGATTGCACGGACTATTGGGCTTCGCAGAACCCCCCTCAGTCTCTGATAAGGCCGGTCATGAAGGCAATACTCGTCCCCGTGAGAGAGCAAAACTTTGCGAGCTTCATTTTCCCAGAGAATCTGGTCAGCGACCAGGACTCCAGGAAGTGTTGGCTCCTGATCTTTCAAAAGGACGTCACGGTTTCCGCGCAATAAAATCACCGGAACTCCCAGACCCTGAAGGGTTTGAAAAATTGACACAAGAGGATCGAAAGCAGTCTCTTGGAGGGTCTCAGGCCCCGACCAAGCATCAAACAAATCGCCGAGAATGAAAACCTGCCCCACGGTCTCCATGGTGTCCTGAAGGGTCCTTGCAAACGCCTTAATGGTTGCCGAGTCTTCAGACCTCAGGTGCAAATCCGCAAAAACTGCGGCGTGCGAGGATTGTGCGCGCACTAACTTCATGAAGATTCCCCACGACCAAGTCCCAAGTCTTGCAAACGCTTCCAGAGAGCCTTTCGGGAAATTCCCAGAAGCTCGGCTGCACGGATTTTCTTTCCCCCCGTTGCAGCCAATGCTTTTCGGATAGCCCCTTCTTCGGCTTGACGACAAACCACGGCCAACGGGAGGATGTCGGCTTCCAAAGTGTGATCCCCTGGAAAAAAATGTTCCGGCTGAAGAACCCGAGCTCTTCCCGACAAAGCCAATGCCCGTTGGACGGAATTCTCTAACTCTCGAACATTGCCGGGCCAGTCCCTGCCAGACAAATGTAAAAGAGATTTTCGAGATGGGCGGTAACGAGACTCTGGGTCGTATCGCTGAAACATTTCAGACAGCAAATCAGGGATGTCCTCGACGCGATCCCGCAGAGGAGGCAGCGAAATCTCTAAGACACAAAGACGAAAAAGAAGATCTTCCCGAACCCCGCACTCCCCGGAACGAGAACGAGGATGGAGACTGGCAAGGACTCTTCCTGAAAACTGCTGGATGGAAGCGCCTCCTAACGGGAAAAAGGTGCCTTCTTGAAGTACCCTCAGCAGGGTTGCTTGCGAAGAGGAAGGGAGATCCCCGAGTCCGTCCAGGAAAAGCGTGCCTCGCCCGACCATCTCAAAAAGACCCGCGTGATCTTCGTCGGCACCGGTGAAGGCTCCTTTTTGATAGCCGAAAACTTCTCCCTCAAAAAGTGTCTCTGGAATACCTCCACAAGACAGAACGAGGAATGGCTCACTTGCGCGTGAGGAACGCGCGTGGATTGCACGAGCCGCTCTCTCCTTACCCGTCCCGGACTCTCCAAGTAATAAGACCGGCGAATCGACCCGGGCAGCAGCAAAAATCATCTCTTGCGCCTGGGTGATTCCCTGGCTGGAACCTGCGAATAGGGAGGCTCCCGATTGGGGGAGGCTCTCCAACTGCTTTTGCAATCCCCGCAATTGGGCCGTTTGAGCCACTTGTACCAAGAGCGCCTCAACAGGAAACGGCTTCTGAAGGTAGGCGCATGCCCCAGCCTTCATGGCTTGCACGGCCTTCTCCACGGTGGCATACCCTGTCATCACCACGACGTCGGCAGGAGGGTCTTGCCGACGGGCCGCAGCCAAAACTTCCACTCCAGATGCGCGGGGAAGGCGGACATCCGTGACGACGAGATCACAGCAATGGCTATCCAGCCAAACAATCGCCGCAGCCCCCTCCGCGCGGACTGTGACCCGATGTCCGGCGTCGGCCAAGGCATCCCGCAATGGGATGGCCAAGGTGCGCTCGTCTTCGACAAGAAGGATGTCCATGAATTTTGCTCAAGGAGCAAGTTACCATCGCCGAGAGTTCAGGGTAAACTCAAGCATGCGCTTGGAGTTCAATCAACAGCTGAGGATGGAGCAGAAATTGCTTCAATCCCCGCAAATGATTCAGGCCATGCAAATTTTACAGCTAACCACGCCGGAATTGCTGGACAGAATCCAAGAGGAGATTGACGAAAACCCTTTTTTGGAAAAAGAGCAGGCGCCTGAAGTCGACGGCCCCATGCTAGAAGGCTCCCGTGGAGACGGAATTCGGAAAAGTCAAAAGGATGACGAGAATGCGGATGCCATCTTGTCCGTGCCCGCACCCGATCGCCCTAGCCCTCAATCGTTGCTCTCCGAACTTCGTGCGGCCGACATCGAAGACAATGAACTTGCCTTGGCCAAAGTGATTCTCAACGATTTGGACCAGAAAGGTTTTTGCACCAGACCTTTGGGCGAGCTTGCGACAAAGGAGCAGGTCTCACTTTCGGATTTGCAAGAAGCGCTGGAGGATCTACGTGCCATCTCTCATCCGGCACTGGGAGCCGTGGACTTGCAAGAGGCGTTTCTCCTTCAGCTCTATGCACTTCCAGAGCGGCACCTTATTACGGAGAAACTCGTTAAGTTTCATTTTGAGGAGCTGCTAGCAAATCGTTTACCCCAGATTTCTCGTGAACTCGGAGTCACCATGGACGATTTGCGTGGGGCTCTTGATGTTCTACGGACCCTAGACTCCCGACCGTTGGAGATGCCCCAAGATTTAGACATGGGCGCCATTCTTCCAGATATTCTCATTGAGCTCCAAGACGACGACACTTATTCCGTGGAGTTGATTCGGGACGGCTCCCCTGAGGTTTGTTTGAGTAAGTCAGCAAGAGAAGCTTTGGATCGCGCCAAAACAGACAAGCGGTTGCATGATTTCCTACTTAAAAAGTTAGAACGCGCCCGCTGGTTTTTAGATGCCGTCAACCACCGAAGAGAGACGCTCTTGAGAATTGCCCAGGTCCTTGTTGAGCGGCAGCGAGATTTCTTGGATTATGGTCTAGAGAAACTTCAACCCCTTAAAATGCAGGAAGTTGCCGACATCGTTCAAGTGCACCTGTCCACCGTATCTCGTGCAATTCGGGGTAAGTCGGCTCAAACACCCCAAGGGATACTCCCCCTCAAGGCTTTCTTTTCTGGGAGCCAAGGCACACAGCGAGGAGGGTCAAAATCAAGAATCTCGATTCAAGAAAGAGTGAAGGGAATCGTCGCTTCCGAGGACAAGTCTGCCCCTTTGTCGGATGAGGAGATTGTCAAGATCCTCCGTCAACGAGATGGAGTCAAGGTGGCAAGAAGAACAATTGCGAAGTACCGAAAAGCTCTAGATATCCCCCCTTCCACTCACCGAAGGGCCTACTAAGATAACCCCTATGGTAAACATTAAAGCGACTCAAGTCCGCAAAGGCAAAGTACTCGTTTTCGACGGGCAGCTCTACGTTGTTACCGAATATGAACACCGCAAACCGGGAAAAGGCCCCGCATTCAACCAAGTCGTTTGCAAGCATTTTAAAACCGGAGCCCAGAAACGAATGAAACTAAGCTCAGACGACGTGGTTGAGCAAGCATACCTGGAATCCAGAGAGTGCACATACTCTTACCCCGAAGGCGACAACTTTGTTTTTATTGACTTAGAAAATTACGAGCAACACTATTTAAGTGCGGAACTCGTCAAAGATCAAATGAAGTATGTCAAAGACAACCTTGCGGTCATCATTACTTTTTTCGAGAGCAATCCCATCACATTGGTCCTTCCGAAGTCCGTTGTCCTTAAAGTCCAGGAAGCCGAGATTGCTGCCAAAGGTGATACCGTCACCAACGACAAGAAAGGTGCCGTCTGTGAAACTGGTCTAGAAGTGCGCGTACCGGGCTACATTGAAGCCGGTGAGTACATAAAGATTAACACGGAAAACGGCGACTTCTTACAAAGGGCCAAAGAAGAAGAGGCTTAAGACTTTTTCTTCTTAGCCTGCATACGCCTTGGCGCATTGATCTGCGCGGCTTGTTTCTTCGCTCGAGCCAATTCTCTCCGCCACTCAGGACGAATCTCGGAACCTTCTTCTAAGGCGCGTTGGATTACGGTGGCTGCTTCCACGGGGTCATCTGTGAGGTAAAACATATTGAGGTCATCCGGAGAAATTGTTCCGCCCTCCACCATAGATTTCTTCATCCAGCGCAAAAGTCCACCCCAATAATCCTTCCCCATGAGGACGATAGGAAAGTTCTTCATTTTCCGAGTCTGAATTAAAGTTAAAGCCTCGAAAAACTCGTCCATCGTGCCGAAGCCACCAGGCAAGACCACATAGCCAAGTGCATACTTCGCAAACATCACTTTCCGAACAAAGAAGTAATCGAAATGAAGTTCAATATCCTGAAAGGTGTTCGCGCTTTGCTCCATCGGCAAGACAATATTAAGCCCGATGCTCGTCCCACCCGCCTTTTTCGCGCCCTCGTTACCTGCTTCCATGGCGCCTGGGCCACCTCCCGTAACAACGGCGTATCCCCGCCGCGCAATCTCTTCTGCCGTGCGGGAGCCCATTTCATACCAAGGGTTGTCTTTACTCGTTCGCGCCGACCCAAAAATACTAATCGCAGGGCCAATGTCACGCAGAGCATCGAAGCCTTCCACAAATTCGCCCATAATCTTTAAAACCATCCAAGGGTCGGACACCTTAGATTGCAGTTCCTCGAGGGATGGCCGGTATTTTCTATTTCTTTCCATCTAGGCACTCTAGCAACGAAAAGGCCGTGAACCGCTACACTTTCTCTGTGAAAAAGTCCCCCGCACTCTTTCTCGACCGCGACGGAACTCTCATTGAAGAGGTCCCCTATCTTTCGTCCCCCTCTAAAACCCGGGTGCTTTCCGGTGTTCCTGAGGCCCTTGCAATTCTTCAGAAAGCAGGGTTTCTGCTTTTTGTTGTTTCCAACCAATCCGGGATTGCGCGGGGTCTGCTTGACGAAGGGAGGCTCCTGCAGATCCAAGCGGAAATTGACCGGCAACTCGGCAAAGCGGGCGCGTGCATTGACGCCTACTATCATTGCCCACACCACCCTGCTGTAGGTATTCCACCCCAAAGACGACGCTGCAATTGCAGAAAGCCCCAACCTGGTTTACTGGATCAAGCAGCTTCCGACTTCAACGTAGATTGGACACGCAGTGCAGGCATTGGGGATGACCTGCGAGACCTACAAGCCTTTGCGGCCCGAGATATCCCAGCCATTCTCGTTGGCACTGGAAAAGGTCGGCGCACGCGGCAAAAATTGGCCGAAAGTAAAATGGAGCCTGCCCTCTTCGTCGGTCACCTTCCTGAATCAGTACCTTGGCTACGGCGCTTGCTTTCCAAAGAAAGCTAAGAAGCCCTGCCTAAACCCTTGATATCATAGGGGTTTTCAGGAAGTTTGTTCTCCTCATCCCCCCTCCCCGTGCTTGTTTTCGGCGGTCCGGCCGACGAAGACCTCATGCTTCTCCTTGCAGGCTACTTCCCTGAAGGGAAATGGGTGAATTCCGCTCTTTCCTTCGGTGAAGTGAGTCGCTCACTCCAGAAAAACCCGGGCCAAGGCCTTCTCTGCTACTGCCAAGAACTTTCTCCCACTGAGCTGTCGACCCTCGGAGCTCAACTGGAAGCCCTCCCGAACCCGGTTCTCCTTATAGAAGGACCCCATGGCTTCCTCGGCGGAGAGGCCTTGCTCCGCCGAAGCCAGACTCACTGCCTCCCACTTCACTGGACCCCAAGAATTCTTCGAGCAATTTTATCGCTCAAAGGGCAAGCAGAAACTCCCCTCGGCCCTTTCTTACAAGGATTGATTGAGGGGTTTCGTGATCCACTGACTAGTATTAGCGGGTACATACAGCTACTTCGTGCACAGGACCCGGAAGGCACTTGGGTCACACCTGCTTTGGAGGCTACCCGTGAATTGGATGATATCCTCGAAGTTCTTCACTTAATCTCTCCCCAACGGACCGTTCATCGCTCCGAGCTGCCCTTGGCAAGCCTCGTGGAAGACAGTTTGCGCAATGCCCGACGCCGAGGAGTTGAGTGCATCGCTCCCGCAACGAACGGTGGCTTTTCGCAAACCGACGGCCGACTTGCGCAAGCTGCACTTGACGTCAGTTTTCTCTGGCTCCAGCGCTTTGGCCCGCAAGGAACTCTTTCGCTTCTTCATGTAGAAGCAGAATCTGCTGTGACGCTGGCATGGAAACTTGTGGATTACGAGCCCCTCGAGAAAGAAAAGGTCTCACTGCCCGTTTTCTTGGAAACACTCCTTCGCGCCCTTTCTGAGAAAATGGGTGCTCAAGCCGTGATTCAGAAAGAACACGGGATTCCTATCCTCGCTGGAGTGCGCTTCCAAAATAGCGCGCCCTAAGATTGCAGCATGGCACCGAAGAAATTCCCATACAGTGCAAAGTGATAAAAAAGTAATACTTGATAGAGGAGGAGAGCAGCCAGTACGCCGATTCGGGCATTCGGAAAATTTTTCAAGACACAGAAAAGGATCGCCCCAAGAGAGATTCCAAGAGACTTGATAAAGAAAAAAGTTCCCATGCCAGCATCCAAGAGCCACGCCGCAACTGGGTTGGCTTCGGCACCTCCGCGCTGCAAGTAAATCAGCGTAAAATGTGCGTCCAGCAAATTTAGTACAAGGAAAAGTGTTAGCAGAATCCAGCCACGCAAAGAGTAAATATCGACAAAAGACCTTGTGTCTTTTCCTGGTTGCCCCCCCGTTCTTTTTCCACCGAAAAAAGAATGGCGAGAAAGAATCGGTGTGGGGGAAGAGCGACGATCCGGGCGCAGTTCACCGGACGAATTCACAAACCAACCTTCCTTTGGGCCGTCGCGCATTAATGTGTCGTACGAACTCGGAAGACAGCGAACACAGTCAGTACAAGAATCACTACATCTAAAAAGAAGGATTGGTTGTCAATGTAGTATAAATCATAATCCACATTTTCATGGATAGGTGATCGCCGCGCTTCAGAGATTTGCCAAAGCCCCGTAATCCCAGGTTTCACGGCAAGGCGCAAAGTCTGAGCTCCTTCGTACGTGTTTACAATAAACGGCATCTCAGGCCGAGGGCCGACCAAGGTCATCTTTCCTCGGAAAACGTTCCAAAGCTGAGGCAGCTCGTCCAAAGAGGTGGAGCGTAAAAAGCGCCCGAATCGGGTAATCCGTGGATCTCTTTTCGAGTCAGGAGAAATATTATCGCCACAATGCTCCGCATACATTGTCCTGAATTTAATCATGGAGAAAGGTTTACCTCCCTTCCCAATTCGGGTCTGCCGGAAAAAGATGGGGCCCGGTGACTCGCGCTTAATTAAAACGGCAATGACTCCTAGAAGAGGCAAACTGAGCATGAGAACTAGTGAAGCCATGAGGAGGTCAAAGATGCGTTTGCCCATGAAATAGATGGGGCGAACGGGATCCGTCACAGGAGTAATTAGAGGGACGGAATCCAAATTATCAATTGCAATGCGTCTTGAAAAGAAATGGAATAAGCGAGGAACCACCTGGTATTGCAGCCCAGACTTCTCAAGCAGGCTGCAAAGCTCGAGCAAAGAGCTTTCTTCTAACTCTGGGCTTGCAACAAAAACGCGATCAATTTGATAATCCTTCTTTAATTGCGGAATATCATCCCTCGTTCCCAAGACGGGGAAGTCTCTAAGACGCACGCCCTCGAAACTTTTGTCATCCGAGATAAAGCCAACAAGCCGGTAGCCTAAGGTCGGAAATAAGCGTAGCTTCTGCTCTAGACGAATGGCAGCCGCATCCGTGCCATAAATCGCAACATTATGACTGCCGAAGTGGTTTCGGTGTAACCAGTTTAAAATGGAAAACATGCAAGCCCGCTGAATCACCGTGACCGCGAAAATCACGAAGAAGACGAGGAAGAACATCACACGGGAATAACGATCCACCGCATCTAACTCCATCAAGTGATGAATCGGTTCTAGAATTCGATAAATAAGGTGCGTGGGCACCCAGGGTTTTTCATCGAGGGCTACTTCACGAAGAAGAAAAATTGCTGTGCATGAAAGGAGAAAGGCCAGAAGTGTTGCTTTGTAAATACTGCGGTATTCCTCGACATTCAGGATTGATTTCCTCCATCGGTAAAGCCCAGAAAGCCAAAATGAAGCCAAAGTAATTGCCGTAATCACGACAAAAAGACGACTGTAAAGTCCTAAGGACTGGTCTACGTGGAAAAAATTAACGTAGGCGTAGTGACCCAGGATGCAGGAGAATAGGACAGAAATCCCGTCTAGCCAAACTTGGCCAACGATAAAACAAGAATCGAAGTGACGACGGAGCCAATTCACTCCAGAATCTTACCCTCAGGATATGGGGACATGGAAATAGCCTTCAAAAAGGGCTGAAAAGTTTTCTGACGTTTTCTCGGCTTTTAGAGTTTTTAATCATAGAAATTGGCCAATTCAGTGAGAATTAACTACGAAGGTGGCCGCCGAGTTCTTCTGCGATACGAGAAGCCGCCTTCAAGTATTTCTTTTCCTCTTTTTCCGAGAGTGTTTTGTCCGATGAACGCAAAGTAGCCCTGAAGGCAAGACTCTTGAAGCCCGCAGGAAGCCCTTCCCCCTCAAACTGGTCAAAAAGTACCAAATTGCTCAAAAATTTTCCTGCCGCCTGGCGTAAAGCCGCTTCAGTTTCTGCAAAAGTCACCGCCTTCGGAAGAGCCAAAGAAACGTCAACTTTGATGGCAGGGAACCGAGCTGGTGCCTGAAAAAGAAACGGGGCATCGAGCGCCTGAGAGAGAAGGCCGAGGTCAAGCAGCAGCAGGGATACATCTTGTGAAACAAAGCCAAAATCACTTCGGAGGGCTGGATGAATTTGGAAGATTTGTGCAACAGGAGTCTCCTGCGGCCCAGAAGTCCAAGTAAGAATCCTGCTAGGGTTTCCAAGTGGCGAAAGTGGAGGTATTGTTTTTTCAGCTAAGGCGACATTCTTGCCTGCCCTAGAGAGTAAATCCTCCATGATCCCTCGAAGAGAGCGAAAGCTCCCCTTCACATGATTCGCACCGAGGGTATTGAGATTCCAGGAAACTAAACCCAACCAATGACGCTCTTGTGGCTCACCCGTGGAGTCCATTCGAGCGGAATACCCTTTTCCCATTTCAAAAAGGACACCTGCTGAAACCTCTCTTTCGTTGCCAACCGCCTGTTCGCAAAGCGAAAACAAGGGGTCCTTCCGGAGGAGGTCGGCACCCTCATGGACGGGGTTTTGAATTGGGACATAACCCTCAAGAGAAAGCCCCCACTTTTGAAGAGCCTCACTCGAAAGAAAGGAGTATCCCTGCGTTTGATAAGAACAATGACTCCCAACCAAACACGTTGCCAAGCGTCGCGACAGAAGCTGCTCCTGCGAAAGAGAAGTGGGCTCCAAAGGAGCGGTTAAAGGCTTCGGTTGAATCTGGTCGTAGCCGACCAAGCGCCCCACCTCCTCCTCCAAATCTACCGGAAGGCGTATGTCCTTTGAAGAGCGCCAGGAAGGGACTTGCACCTGAAGGTCCCCGTCCTGAACAGTCACCGGAAAGCCTAATCGATCCAGCGTTTGCGCCATCTCCTCGGGAGAAAGGGAAAGTCCTAAACGCTCTGCAACGCGAGCGACGTCCATCGTGAGGTGAATTTCCTCCGGGGTCGAATCACCGACAGGGACCGGGGCCCCGGTTATCGCTGCTTCGGGACAATGTTCCAAAAGGAGGTGAGCAAAGCGAGCCTGGGCAAGTACTGGCAAAGACACATCAAGAGTCTTTTCAAAACGGGCCGAAGATTCCGATCGGAGTCCAAACCGATGAGAAGTTCTCCGAATCTGTGTAGCAGAGAATGAAGCAGCCTCCAAAAGAAACTCTTGTGTAGAGGCATCCACCTGTGTCCCGCTTCCCCCCATGACTCCAGCAAGAGCTACGGGGCCGGATGAGTCGGCAATCACTAGGTCCTGCGGGGTCAAAGAACGGATTTCCTCATCTAATGTAATCAGCGACTCTCCCGCCGCCGCGCACCGAACATGCAACTGTTGGCCGGCGACTTTCTTGGCATCAAAAGCATGCGTTGGCTGCCCCGTTTCAAGAAGCACATAGTTCGTCAAATCCACGACAAGGCCCACGGGGCGCTGTCCTACCGCCAACAATCTTCGCTGTATCGCAAGCGGCGATGAGTTGGAAGACACTGGCACTGCAAATGAAGTCACCGAATAGAAAGGGCAGACCTCAGCTTCTGTTACGGAGACGTTCACGGCGGAAGGATCTGTGGGCCAATCTTCAAACAAAGAAATCGGCGCCAAATCTCTCTTGAGGATAGCCGCAAACTCTCTGGCAAATCCATAGTGCCCCCAGAGATCGGGGCGGTGGTTAATCGCTTTATTGTCCACCTCTAAAACGGGGTCTAACAAGTCAAGGTAATCCACCAGACGTGCCCCGACGGGTGCATCGGAGGGGAGCTCCATAATCCCCGCATGAGAGTCACCTAACTCTAACTCTTTTTCAGAGCAAATCATTCCGATGGACTGGACCCCCCTCAATTTGGCTTTTTTTATCTTAAGTCCTCCAGGCAGCGACGCGCCAAGGGGGGCAAAGGCTACCTTCAGGCCCTGCCGAACATTAGGCGCACCACAAACGACATTCACAGGTCCCTCTCCGCCAAAAGACACCTCCGTCACGGAAAGTTTGTCAGCATCAGGATGACCTATACAGGAAATAACCTCCCCCACAATGACATCTTGGATTTCATCCGCGAACCAAGCAAGGCCTTCAACCTCCGTCGTATGAAGGGTAAGTAAATCCATCAACTCCTCCGGGCTATACCCAGAAAGGTCGACAAATTCTCCAATCCAATTTAAGGAGATTTTCATTCAGAGAATTGGCTAAGAAAAGAGATGGAACCACCCAACATCCAGCGGACATCACGAATGCCGTAACGCAGCATGGCAAGACGGGACAAGCCCACGCCAAAAGCAAATCCACTATAGATGTCCGGGTCAACGCCGCTTTTCTTGAGGACCTTAGGATGGACTAACCCACAACCGATGAGCTCAATCCAGCGAGAACCCTTACAGACCGAACAGCCTGCTTCACAAAAAGGGCATTGTGCATCTAACTCAAAACCTGGCTCCACGAATGGAAAATAACCAGGACGGATTCTTGTCTTCAAGTGCTTGCCAAAAACCCCTTCAATCATGGCATTCATTGCGTGAAGCATTTGCGGAACACCCACGCCTCTGTCGACAACAAGTCCCTCCATCTGATGAAAGGTATGGTCGTGGGTTGCGTCCTGTGTTTCCTGCCTAAATACACGGCCGGGGGCAATCACGCGCAAGGGTGCGCCAGCTTCTCGCAGTGTGCGGATTTGAACTGGGGAAGTATGCGTCCGCATGCATAAGCCCGGAGTCTCCCCGGCTGCCTCCTGCACCCAAATCGTGTCGTGAGACTCACGAGCGGGATGGTCCGCCGGAATATTTAACGCATCAAAATTATTAGCCTCTAGCTCTACCTCAGGGCCGTCGGCAACCCGAAAACCCATGGAAAGGAACAAGTCCTCTAGTTCACGAGTAATTACTTGAACGGGGTGCGCGCCCCCCAGAGTCAGCGGGGCCGACGGCAAAGTAGAGTCAAAGCCTGCGGAGTCCAGTTCTGCCGCAATCTGAGCCTCCTTAAGCGCGGTGGAAACGGATGCGACCTTTTCTGCAAATGCCTTCTTCACTTGATTCGCCAATTGTCCAATCAAGGGTCGCTCTTCCGGTGGAAGTGCGCCAACGCCTTTGAGTAAAGTCGTCAGGGCGCCCTTCTTGCCGAGTAATTGCACTTCACTGGCTTTGAGCGAGGATAAGGAAGATGCCGCCCCCAGAGCTTGGAGGCCCTCAGTGCGGAGCTCCTCAAGCCGGTCCTTCATGCTTAAGCGAGCGCGCTCTTAGCTTTCTCTACAACCAGAGTGAAGGCTGCAGGATCCTGAAAAGCAAGCTCCGAAAGGACTTTGCGGTCCATTTCGATTCCAGCCTTCTTGGCACCATGGGTGAACTTGGAGTAGCTCAAACCGTTCGCACGAGACGCAGCATTAATCCGCTGAATCCAAAGCCGACGGAAAACCCTCTTCTTATTCCGGCGGTCACGGTAAGCAAAGTTACCAGCCCGGAGGAGAGCTTCTTTCACCGTCCGAAGAAGACGGTGGCGGGCACCCCAGTAACCCCGTGCACGACGCATCATGCGACGGCGACGAGCCAAACGAGGAACTACATTTCTTGCGCGAGTCATGAATAAATACCTAAATCAGACCCGCATCAACTGCCGGTAGGTTTTAGCCATTTTGCCCTCAACGAAAGCAGGCTGACCGAGGACGCGACGCCGCTTCGGAGATTTGGCACAACGGAAATGGCCGACCATTTGATGCCGACGCTTGACCTTTCCGGTCTTTGTCAGCTTCATGCGGCGAGAGATTGATTTTTTTGTTTTTAGCTTGGGCACGACTATTCCACGCAGCTTGGTTCCAAGGGAGCCGGATATTTTAGGGTATCGGCAGAGAAGGTCAAGAGGTTGCCTCCGAAGTTTCTTCCGGCGGCGACTCTACGGCCTCCATTGTAACCGCTTCCGTTTCAAGCACCTCAGGGGTGGCGGAGTCCTTCTCTACGGGTTTAGCAGGGGCCTTGGCCAAGCCGGGCTTTCGCGACAAGAGTAGGTTCATCCGACGTCCCTCCATTCGAGGCTGACGCTCTACCCGAGCAATATCCTCGAGTAATTCCACGACCCTCATGAGAACGTCACGGCCCAAGTTTTTGTAAGCCATCTCACGGCCGCGGAAGAGACAGGTCACCTGGACCTTATTTCCGGCATCCAGAAACTCTCTGGCTTTCCGCACCTTAATATCCACGTCATTGGTGTCAATTTTAGGTCGAACACGAATCTCCTTCAAAACGGAAGAGGTCGACTTTGGCTTCCCCCGTGCCTTTTTCTTCTGCTCATACTTGAATTTCCCGTAGTTCAAAATACGACAAACTGGGGGACGACTGTTCGGAGCAACCTCCACTAGATCAAGTCCGGCCTTCACGGCCATCTGAAGGGCATCGGCGGTAGGCATGGCACCTATCTGATTGCCTTCGGCGTCAATGACAAAAACCTCGCGAATGCGGATGCGACGGTTAATACGATATTTTTCTTTTTCGGGAGGTCCGAAACGTTTTCTGCGAGGGGGGATAATTTACTCCGGGTTTAATTTGAGGGTTCCGTGGCCTGAAGGCCTAAATCGGTGAGTTGGGATGAGTCCACAGGAGCTGGGGCCTGCGTAAGCGGGCACGTTGCTGTAGAAGTTTTTGGGAATGCTATGACGTCGCGAATAGAATCTGCGCCGAACATCAACGCATAAAGACGGTCCAGGCCGATGGCAAATCCGGCATGCGGGGGTGCTCCAAAACGGAAAGCCTCAAGCAAGAACTGGAAACGGTCTTTAACAATTTCCGGGGCAAGACCCAAAGCAGAAAAAACCGATTCCTGAAGAACCTTGTCGTGAATTCGAACGGAACCGGATCCAAGCTCAACGCCATTCAACACTAAGTCATAGGCCCGAGAACGAATGCCCGATTTTTGCCCCGCCTGCAAAGCTGGGATATCCTCGGTCACCGGAGCCGTAAAAGGGTGGTGCGCGGGGAAGACTTTGCCTTCATCATCCTCTTCAAAAAGAGGGAACTCGGTGATCCATACAAGGCGATCTGGCCCCTGCACCAAATCCATCAATGAGGCCATTTTCCGCCGAACCGCATCGAGGGCCACCATGGCACGCCTTGGGCGGTCTGCAATGGTGACAACCAAGTCCCCCGCTTGAGCGCCAAGAGCATCTAAGAAGGTCTGCCCCGAAGCCTCTTTCAAGAAGCGAGACAAAGGACCCGTGGGCCCCTCTTCCCCGACTTTGCACCACGCAGCGCCCCCAGCTCCGGCATCTTTGGCGGCCTGCTCGATGGAATCAATCTGCTTACGGGACAAACCTGCGCCTCCAGGAAGCGTGATGCCGCGGACCCAACCACCTTTTTCAAGAACCCCGTCGTAAACGACAAAACCAAGATCGCCCGCGACTTCGGCGAGCTCTGTGACTTCAAGAGGGTTTCTCAAATCCGGCTTGTCCGTAGAAAAACGGCGGACTGATTCTTCCCACGTCATTCTCTCAAAGGGTGCCGACGGAGCTTCGGCATCCAGCGCCTCATACAAATTACCCATTAAACCTTCGATGACTGCAAGCACCTCGTCCTCTTCCACGAAAGACATTTCCATATCCAACTGGGTAAATTCCGGCTGGCGATCTGAGCGGAGGTCTTCATCACGGAGGCATCGGGCAATTTGATAATACTTGTCCACACCCCCCACCATGGAAAGCTGCTTGAACAGCTGAGGTGACTGCGGCAACGCGTACCACGCGCCGGGCCGAACCCGACTGGGCACCAAATAATCTCGAGCGCCTTCTGGAGTCGAGCGCGTCAAAAGAGGGGTTTCCACTTCAATAAAACCCTCTGCATGCATGGACTGCCGAATCGCCAAGTTGGCCAGAGAACGGAGTTCAAAGTTTTTAAACACCGACGGCCGACGTAAATCTAAATAACGATATTGAAAACGAAGATCCTCAGGAACGTCCAAATCTTCTTGGATTTCAAATGGAAGTCGATCTGCACGGTTAAGCACCTGAATGGATGTGACAACCACCTCCACTTCTCCCGTTTTACGATCTGGATTTACATTTCCGCCCCGAAGCCGAACGGTGCCCTCCACTTGAATGACATATTCAGGATGGAGGCGAAGAAGAGCCTCGCGGACCTCCGTTGCGCAATCTTCATCCGTAATCAATTGAATCAGGCCATACCGATCTCTAAGGTCCACAAAGGAGACGCCACCGTGATCGCGTCTGTTGGCGACCCATCCACAAAGACGAACTGACTCTCCTGCGTGCTGTGCACGAAGGTCGCCGCAATGATGGCTCCGCCAGGTGGCGGACCCACTCATGAACGAGCGTGCATTTCTCTCATAAGAGCCCTACGCAGAGCAGCCTGCGCACGAAAAAGGTCCAGCTCAGCCACCCGAGCCTGTAAACGTTCCTTGGCACGGTCCGCAGCTTGTCGGGCGCGATCCAAATCAATGTCCTGGGGTTTCTCCGCGGAACGCGTGAGCACGGTGACTATATTTTTCCGTACCTGAGCAAAGCCATCGTGGATGAGAAACTCCAAAGGATCCCCGCCTTCCACTTTTGCCGACATCAACCCGCTGGACGTAAGTGAGGTCATCTCCGCGTGATGAGGCAAAATCCCGAATGAACCGCCCTCGCCAGGAAAGGCAAGAGACTGAACCTCCGACTCAAAGATTGAGCCTTCGGGGGAAATGATGCGCAGGTTGAGTGAAGCCACAGAGTCAGAGTTTACATGGATTTGGCTTTTTCAACAGCCTCGTCGATTCCGCCGACCATATAGAAAGCCTGTTCCGGCAAATCATCATGTTTGCCTGCAAGGATTTCCTGGAAAGAGCGAACCGTATCTTCCTTCGACACGAAGCGCCCAGGGGCGCCCGTGAAGGTTTCTGCTACGAAGAAGGGCTGAGATAGGAAACGCTGAAGGCGACGTGCCCGGTGCACGGTCAACTTGTCCTCATTGGAGAGCTCTTCCATGCCCAAAATCGCAATAATGTCCTTCAGATCCGCGTAACGCTGTAAAACGCGCTGAACTTCGGTGGCGACTCCATAGTGCTCCTCTCCCACGACTTGCGGATCTAACATCCGGGAAGTTGACTTGAGAGGGTGTACCGCTGGGTAAATCCCCAATTCTGAGATTGAACGGTCCAAGAGAATGGTGGAGTCTAAGTGAGCGAAGGAAGCCACAGGAGCAGGGTCGGTAAAGTCATCTGCAGGGACATAAACAGCCTGCATGGAAGTCACCGAGCCATCTTTTGTGGATGTGATTCGTTCCTGCAGAGCGCCCATCTCCGAACCCAAGGTTGGCTGGTAGCCCACTGCTGATGGAATTCGGCCCAAGAGTGCCGAAACCTCGGAGCCTGCTTGTACGAAGCGGAAAATGTTGTCTACGAAAAGGAGGACGTCTTTATTTTCTTCGTCGCGGAAGTATTCGGCCATAGTGAGGCCAGAAAGAGCAACGCGCAAACGAGCCCCAGGAGGCTCATTCATTTGGCCAAAAACGAGAACGGCGTTATCAATCACCGCAGCCTTTCCACCATCGGGAGTTGTGTATTCGGACTCGGACATTTCAATCCAAAGGTCCGTACCTTCCCGGGTCCGTTCTCCCACACCACAGAAAACGGAGAAACCACCTTTCTCTACAGCCGTAATTCGAATGAGTTCCTGAATCAAAACGGTCTTGCCCACACCCGCACCACCGAAGAGACCAATTTTGCCTCCCATGGCGAAGGGACAGAGGAGGTCGACCACCTTAATGCCGGTTTCGAAGACTTCAGAAACCGCCTCTTGGTCTTCAAATTTTGGAGCGGGCCGGTGAATCGGCCACCGCGTATCGGCCTTCACATCTCCCTTGATTTTGAAGTCCAAAGGCTCCCCAAGAAGGTTGAAGATTCGGCCCTTGGTAGCTTCGCCGACAGGAACCGAAATGGGCGCGCCCGTAGCCGAAGCCGCAAGGCCGCGTCGGAGGCCGTCGGTGGAAGACATGGAAACGCAGCGGACGAGTTTATCGCCGAGGTGCTGAGCGACCTCAAGTACGAGATCGTCTTCGCCTTCACGAGGAACGAGAATAGCATCGTTGATGGATGGGAGATCCCCAGCGAATGCGACGTCGACCACAGGGCCGAAAATTTGTTTAATGGAACCTTGAGCGCTCATGGTGCAAGCAGTGGATTAAAGGGCTTCCGCGCCGGAAACAATCTCGGTAATTTCCGAGGTGATTTTTGCCTGACGGGCACGGTTGTAAACACGGGTAATGTCCTTCTTCATATCCCCCGCCGCGTCGGTTGCGTTTTTCATGGCAAACCGGCGGGAGGCATACTCCGAAGTAATGGACTCAAGAAAAGAGTGGAATACTCTGGTCTCGAGGTAACGAGGAATCAAGCGACCGAGAAGTTCTGGGCCGCTTGGTTCGAGAATGGTATCGGCCGCGGGAGCTCCGTCTGGAGCTGCAATGGGCAGAAATCGAGTGATGGTAGGGTCATAACGGGCCATGGATTTGAAAATCGTTGCACAAATCATCAAGCTGGAAACGGCCCCGGAGCGGAACTCCGAAACTAAATGGTTGCTAATCCCTGCTGCCGTTGCAAAGTTGACTTGTTCTAGACTGAAGTCCTCGAAGTAAGCTGCCACCTTATAGCCTCGGCGATCTGCATGAGCCATTGCCTTGGAGCCCACGACATAGAGAACGCATTCTTTATCTGAGGACTGAATGAACTCATCGAGAGCCCTGGCGACGTTGGAATTATAGGCACCACAAAGTCCACGATCTGAGCCGACAAAAAGGACGCCCAAAGGCGCAGCCGTGTTGCCTTCGGAGAAAAGCGAAGCGGCTTCCCCTGCAGCTTCGGGATCTGAGGCCACGGCACCAGCAAGGCACTTTACCAAGGAATTGATTTCCTCTGAATAAGGCTGCGCGTTGACGGTATTGACCTGAAAGCGACGCAACTTGGTGGTAGCCACCATTTCCATAGCACGGGTTATCTTTTGGATATTCCCTACGCTAGTGATGCGCTGCCTTAGGTCGCGAATGTTTGCCACAGAAAACTCCTATGCGGAAAATTGGCCAGAGAAGGTTTCACAAGCACTCTTTACGGTGCCTTCAATTTCATTCGTCCATTTTGTCTTCCACTGATCCAGCTCAATCATGACGTCGGCGTGGTTGGCATTCATATGCTCGACAAGACCTTCTACGAAGGAAGGGACTTGTGCATTTTCGATTTCATCTAAAACGCCCGAAGTGCCGGCAAAGATAGAAACGATCTGTTCTGAATTCTTCAAAGGAACGTATTGACCCTGCTTGAGAAGTTCCACAAGTCGCGCACCGCGTGTCAAAGCCTGCTGCGTTGCCGTGTCCAAGTCAGAACCGAACTGTGCAAAAGCCTCAAGCTCTCGGAATTGAGCAAGATTGATTCTCAAACCACCGGCAACCTTTTTCATGGCAGGGGTTTGTGCGGCACCGCCCACACGAGATACAGAAATCCCAACATTCACCGCCGGGCGAACCCCGGAGTAGAAGAGGTCGGATTCAAGGAAAATCTGACCATCCGTAATTGAAATCACGTTGGTCGGCACATATGCCGACACGTCACCCTCTTGAGTCTCCACCACCGGAAAAGCTGTAATAGACCCGCCACCGCCAGAATATTTCTCAGGGTTCAATTCATGCGCATTGCGTGACAACTTTGCCGAGCGCTCAAGGAGTTTGCTATGCAAGTTAAACACGTCACCGGGGTAAGCCTCGCGACCCGGTGGGCGACGCAGGAGAAGCATGACCTGACGGTAGGCATAAGCCTGCTTGGTCAAGTCATCGTAGGCAATCAATACGTGGCGGCCTGCATCACGGAAACGCTCCGCCATGGCCGTTGCCGAGTAAGGGGAAAGAAACTGCATAGAAGCTTCTTCCGACGCCGATGCATTCACAATAATTGTGTACGACATTGCACCGGCTTCCTCCAAACGACGAAGCACTTCCACCACAGTGGATTGCTTTTGCCCGATGGCATTGTAAACGCATAGGACTTGTTCTGGATTGGAAGGGTCTCCTCCACCTGTATTCTTTTGATTAATGATGGAGTCAATAATCAATGCTGTTTTACCCGTTTGACGATCACCGATAATGAGTTCTCGTTGTCCTCGCCCTACAGGAATCATCGCGTCAATAGACTTAATCCCTGACATCATGGGTTCCGTTACAGGCTCTCTCTCTACCACCGTCGGGGCGGTCTGTTCAATGGGTCGGAGGTCGTCGGACGAAGTTTGAATCACACCGCGGCCGTCCATAGGCTCACCCAGTGCATTGACCACGCGGCCGAGAAGCTCATCTCCAGTGGGCACGGAAATCACTTTCCCGGTACTTTTAACCACATCTCCTTCCTTCACAGAAGAGGCGTTGCCGAGAAGCACACAGCCGACATTGTCCTCTTCCAAGTTCAAAGCGACTCCCATGACGCCGTTCCGGAACTCAACAAGCTCCGACATCATGCAATGATCTAGGCCGTAAACACGGGCAACGCCGTCACCTACTTGTAGTACTTGACCTACGTGCTCAGTTGAAGCCTCGGACTGAAAGTTTTCGATTTCAGCCTTTAAGACAGAGGTTACTTCGGAAGGATTGAGTTCCATTTGATTAAAGCAAGTTGTTGAAATTAATTAGAGCTCTACAGTCTCTAAACGAGTACGCATCCGGTTCAACTGCCCTAAAACTGAGCCGTCGTAAAGGATGCCAGCCAAAGTTACACAAATGCCGCCCAACAAACTTTCGTTCACCGAGGTGCCTAGCACAACCTTCTTAGCTGTTTTTTGAGAGAGTGAAGCTTCGACAGCAGCAAGCGTTTCATCGCTCACAGCAAACGCCGCTTCGAGTTGACCGCGAAGAATACCATGATGCTCGTCGAGCAACCTTGCAAAAACAACGGGTACCTGTGGCAGTAATTCAAAGCGCTTACGTCGAGCAAGGACTTTGATGAAATCGACTGTCAAGGGATGCAGTCCAGAAGAGAATGCCTTAGTAATGGCTTCTAGCTTTGCAGCAGTAGACCACCGCGGATCAGTTAGCGCTTGGCCAACATCAGAGCGAAGCACCTTCTCTAGCAGACTCATGTCACCTTGCACTGCATCTAATGCAGACTGAGACCTGGCAGCCTCAAACAACGCCAGTCCATAACGGCTAGCAGCAGGAGTCGATTGAGCAGCGATTGCCATTCTTTAGTTTTCGA
>JAPKBM010000074.1 GCA_026421205.1 Planctomycetota bacterium | reverse complement strand
GGTGGTGGTCCCGGGACTGGTGCTAGATGAATTACCTCCTGCAGTTTCTCCTGCCGCGCCATCGGCTTGCAGGATGGGTGCCGTGGTGAGCAAAGTCGTTACGGTAAAGAGAAGTATTTTTTTCTGGGCTATCATTTTATGTAGTCGAAGGCCGGTTTGTTTGAGTAAGACAAACTGCAGCTACAACGATGTTGCTGACTTCGACACCCTTCTCGTTCCGAATGAGCTTCAAAGCCATTTCTAATGACGTTTATAATTTGCACGGGAATTTTTATATTATGCTCTAGCACATGCGCATGACAAGTAGCTGAATCAATTAATATTAGCGGAGTTTGCTAAAATGATACGTTTTACATGAAAATTTTTCGATCAAGATTTTTAAGGCGTTTAAAATCAGCGAGATAGGATATAAATATTTTAGGTCGAGACAAGTGTCCTCACGCACTGAGGCGACGGGAACTGAGGGGTGCCGCGGGCGACCGTGTAATTACCTTCGATTTACTCCATTCTCGTTCTTGCCAAAGCTCTTTGGAATCTTACCTTTGTGGACATGGAAGTTCTCTGTATTGCATTGCTCGCGGGTATCGGCTTCGTCGTTGCCTACCATACTTATGGTCGCTGGTTGGGGTCCAAGATCTTCGCCTTGTCTTCAAAGGCAATCTGCCCGTCGCGGAAACTGGAAGACGGTGTGGACTTCGTGCCGACGAAAAAATCGGTCATTTTCGGGCACCACTTCACCTCGATCGCCGGGACTGGGCCGATCGTGGGTCCTGCAATCGCCATCATGTGGGGCTGGGTGCCGGCCCTGTTGTGGGTGGTGTTTGGTTCCATCCTGATCGGCGCCGTGCATGACTTCGGCGCCTTGGTGGTCAGCTTGCGCAACAACGGGCAGACTGTGGGCGACATAGCGGGTCGTTTGCTGAACAAGCGTGTGCGTTTGCTCTTCCTCTTTATTCTTTTCATGGCGTTGACGGTGGTTCTGGCGATCTTCGGGTTGGTCATCGCGGCCGTCTTCAAGCAATATCCGGCTGCCATTTTTCCCTGTGTTGTACAGATTCCCATCGCGATCGCAATCGGCGTAATGCTTCACCGCAAGGGCTTTGGATTGCTGGCGCCTTCCATCGCAGCGCTGGCGGTAATGTACCTGTCCGTCGTCTACGGCGACGTGGGAATCCTTGGGGAATGGAATGCCGCCATGGCCGGATGGTCCATCTGGACTTGGGTGGTCGTGCTTCTGGGATACTCCTACGTGGCCTCGGTTCTGCCGGTCTGGACGTTGTTGCAACCGCGTGACTACGTGAACTCCCTCCAGCTTATCTCGGCTTTGGCTCTTATCGTCCTCGGCTTGTTTGCTGCGGCAATTGCGGGTGGGGCAGGGGATGCCAAATTGACCATGGTGGCACCCGCCTTTAATGCTCATCCCGAGGGCGCCCCGATGATTTTTCCCTTTCTGTTCATCACCATCGCCTGCGGAGCTGTCAGCGGGTTTCACTGCCTCGTGAGCAGTGGCACCAGCAGCAAGCAAATTTCGAGCGAGCCCGATGCCCGTTTCGTTGGGTATGGCAGCATGTTGATCGAGGGGTTTCTTGCCACCTTGGTCATTCTCGCCTGTGGAGCCGGGCTCGGCTTGGGCGTGGCAACGGCCGGTGGCGAAACGCTAATCGGCGAGGCGGCCTGGGCCGAGCGTTACGCCTCTTGGGGGTCGGCCAAAGGATTGGGGGCCAAGGTCGGGGCATTTGTCGATGGCTCTGCCAATTTCTTGATGGCTTTGGGCCTTTCCGGAGGAGTGGCGGTGGCTCTGATGGGGGTGCTGGTGGCTTCCTTTGCCGGTACCACCTTAGACACCGCTTGCCGTCTTCAACGCTACGTCATTCAAGAGCTTGGGCGTACCTTGAGCCCTAGTGACGGTGGGGTTTTCGCCTGGTTGAAGAACAAGCACGGAGCCACCATCTTTGCAGTTTGCATCGCCGGCGCCATGGCGGCGGTTCCACCCGGCGGAGCCGAATGGACCATTGAAAATGCGGGTAAGGGAGGTCTCATCCTATGGCCACTTTTCGGAGCCACCAACCAGCTGTTGGCAGGTCTGTCCTTCATGGTCATAACTTTTTACTTGTGGCGCCGAGGGAAGCCCGTGTGGTTTCTCGTCATCCCGATGATCTTCATGCTGATCATGCCCCTTTGGGCGATGCTGCACCAGCTCTTCTCCGCTCCCGGGTGGTTGGTCGGGGACAAGCCCGACTACCTTCTGGGCGGAATCGGCCTGGCCACCGTTGCATTGGAGGTATGGATGATCTTTGAGGGGTGGCAATTATTTCCCAAGGCCAAGGGCGTATTGGAGGATGGCGCATTGGACGTGGAGACCGCTTGAGTGGGTATCGAAGTCGTAATTCTCATCGTCTTGGCGGCTGCCTTCATCATAATGAAGGTGATTCAGGGAGACTCCGAGCGGAAGCGCCGAATCGAGCGTTCCGAGCGCCTATTGCGAGACAAGGCGGCAACGGGCGGATTCTCGGAAAAGAGAAAGTGGGATGACTTCGCCGAAGAGCACGAATCTTACCTAGAGCCTGAATCCGTGGAAAACGTTGAACTCGATAGTGACGGTGAATCAGAGGGCGATTCGTCCTTCAAAGAAAATCCTCACGAAAAAGCCGAAGAAAAGCCACCTTCGGACGAGTCAAAGTGAAATGACCTTGGCTCGATGGTGTCTTTCAGGCAAAATGCATTTCTTGTTTTCACGCCCGGATGGCGGAATTGGTAGACGCAGCGGACTTAAAATCCGCTGACCGAAAGGTCGTGGGGGTTCAAGTCCCCCTCCGGGCACTCTTTGAATTTAAGAGAAATGTTGGAAATACCCTAGTAGTATCGCGGTTTACGGGCTTTCCCCTATAGGTGGTATTCTTTTTTTACTCCATTCCCCGTTTTGCAAAACAATTCCGCATTTAGGCATATTTATGCATAAAAAGTGGCTACAAAATGGCTACAGATTTTTTCTGTTGAGGAAAGCCTGTCAACGCTTCATCTCGGCGACCTTCTTGCGAGCGCTCGAGACAGCGGCATCGTTGTCCATATCCTCATTGCAGTTGCCGCAAGTCATCTCAGGCTTTGGCAAATCGTCCAACGCTATGATGTCGCAGATATTCTGAGCGATGGGCGTCACGATCTCGGCCCAAGTCTTCTCCCCCGCATCAACTTCAAGCCACTTCGACTCACATGTGAAGTGAAACCTGTTGCCGTGTAGCTCTAAGTTTTTTTCAAACAAGAACATTAAGATGCCAACGGAGCCGACCTCGCAGGAGATTTCCTTTTGGGGAAACCTTCGAAACTTGGGGTTGGATGGTGGATGGATGAGTTCTTCCTCTTTCTCCTTGTAGTCGACAATCATATCGTCGCTGGCCGGGTTTTCGAGGCAATAGGCATAGGACGCCAGTTGCGGCAGATACTTGATTATGTACTCTTGCTCGTACCTTTCGTCCATTTCCGCAAAAGAAGGGTATCCGAAGTCACCTTTTTCTTTTCGGTGACTTTTGCGAAACCACGTCTGCAAACTGTTTTCACTTTTCTTGCCGGTAGACTTGCAGTCAATGACGGCGTTGCGTTCAACGCCGTCCTTCACATACGAGGCCATAAGGTCAAACTCCCCGCCAATGATGACTTCTCCCTTCCCGTGAGAGTCAACGCCCGGAATCGGGGCGCTTTGCAAATTCTGCTTGGAGTCTATCCACTTGGCGTCAGAGATTGGACCACTAGTGAAATTGTTTAACACTTTTGTAGCATCAAGAGTAGGAACATAATCTTCCTCCAGCGCTGAAAACCTCGGATACAGTCCGGCATTAAAGGGCCATGAGTAATTGAGATGATACTTTAGCCAGATGCATCTCTTGCATTGGCCTCTTTCATGGAGCGAGCTTGGACTGATCTTAATCATGCTTTATTCGTTTGGTGGGGTTATTATACGCCAGCGGCGTCTTGTGCTTGCTTGGGGAAAGTCTTGAGGAGGAAAAGGTTCTCTGTCTCACTTACTTGCCCGACCCTCCGTTCGCCATTAGCAGAGCAGAATCCATCGTGTCGTACTTGAAGCCCTTTTGGCCAACCTCCCCGAAGTTTGGATACATCACGCTTCCATTCCAATCTCTTTGCTCATCTAGCGGCAGCGACTTGTGGTCAACAAAGCAATCCCAATTAGGATTGCAATAATAAAGGCAACCCACGAAATCCAATTGTTCGGAGGTCGTTCAGCGGGCAGTGCTTTCCCAGGTTTTCTTTCAAATCCTTCATTCGCTTCCTTGGAAAATGGATGCTTTCCCTTTCCGCTTTTGCTTCTCCAAGTGGAACGAATGACGAGAACCCCAAAAACCCTAGTAACACCATGCCGCAAATCTTCCCATTGCCTTTTGGGTAAGTCCAACCAATTCACGGGAAAAATAGTTGACGCCCCCTTTATGCAAAAAGTTGTACGGGGTAGGAACGATTATACGGTAATCGCGTGACGTATGTCACGACCCCCGCCCCCCTACCGCGTCATACGCGGTGGTTCCTGGTGCAACACGGCGAGCATCGCCCGTTCCGCGATTCGGAACTGGATCGAGCCCGCCAGCAGCAACAGCTCCATGGGCTTCCGTCTCAGTCTCCGACCGGCAAGCCAGTAGCGGAGTGAGGACTCCGGGAGCCGCCGAGCAGATAGAAAGGCTCAAAAGGTGCTTGGGCATTAAGAAGTAATAGGATATAAGACTTT
>JAPKBM010000027.1 GCA_026421205.1 Planctomycetota bacterium | reverse complement strand
ATCTGAAACAAATACGTATTAACTGATGTGCCAGATTCCCTGTCGATTTCGTCAAAAATCCGAATGAATTGCTCTAATAAGGTAAATAGGAGATAAATAGATTCTACCCTAGTCTCATCTTATGGAAACTAAAGCACGCCTTCTTTATGTAGCTGATCCGATGTGTTCTTGGTGCTGGGGTTTTGCTCCAATACTGGCACACTTTGAAGCCTGCTTTCCGAATACTTCAATTCAGATTGTGCTGGGTGGTCTGGCACCAGATTCGACGGAGCCGATGGGACCAGATATGCGCGCCTATGTGCAACAGGCTTGGCATGATGTTGGTACGCAAACGGGTGTGGAGTTCAATTTTGAATTTTGGGAGCAATGTGTCCCGCGTCGTTCGACTTGGCCAGCATGCCGAGCAGTGGTGATTGCCCGCCGCTTTGATTTAGGGGGTGCCATGTTTCGAGAGATTCAGAAGGCGTATTATTTACAAGCGCAGAACCCCTCCGATGAGGAAACGTTAGCGAATCTCGCAGAAACTCTAGGGATGGACCGCGCAGCCTTTGTACAAGAGTTGCATGCTACGGCCACCCAAATGGAACTGGATGTTGATTTTGAAATACGTCGAAGCCTTGGTGTAACGAGCTTTCCAAGCCTTGGGGTTGCGTACCAAGGCAAGCTGGAACTCCTGCACAGTGGGTGGGTCAACCGTGAGGAAGTCGTCCATTTATGGCAACAAAATCAAAAAAAATAGACCGAGGCTTGGAAGTTTACTCCTCTTTCTTTTGTGCCGCTTCTCTTCGATCCGACGTTACTCAGTTTTGCTCGGTCCGAGCAGACTCAAAGTCGCAGTTGCGAATTGGTCATGCTCAGACCCCGGCTGATGCGCAAAAGAAATTTAGGGCATTCGGTGCCTAAGCGGAAAAATCGTTTTCCGCAGTGAGGGCGGCTTTTAAGCTAGCTACGGTTTCGGCGGTGGGTTGATAGTCCAAACTGGAGTGAAAAGCGGCCGCGCCAGTAGTCAGAAGAATTGGAAATTGGCTTGTTCGAACTCCTCCACCTACAACCACTTGAAACTCTTCTTCCAGAGCAATCAGGGCTTTCAGGACGGCATGATTTTCCCAAGCGTTGCCGGGACCACCTGAGGTAAGCAAGCGGGCAACGCCGATTTCTCTGAGCCTGCCCAATGCAACGTCTTTCTGGTCAACTTGATCAAAAGCGCGATGAAAAGTTACCGGCAAATCGTCGGCGGCGACAACCAGCTCTTTTATTAAGGAATATGGGATTTCACCCTCGGAATCCAGGCCGCCTAAAACAAATCCTTGGGCACCGGCATTTCTTAATAGAGGCATTTCGGCAAGCATTTGTTGCATGACTTTTGAATCTAAGCGAAAATCTGGATAGGGCCGAAGCATGGAGACCACGGGTAAGGATGCGGACGCACACGCTTTTTCCAAGTCGGAAATATCCGGCGTCAAACCACCTAAGTCTAAACGACTGCAAAACTCAATGCGGTCGGCACCCCCTTGGTCGGCTGCTAAAACTCCGACTAAAGTTTCGGCGCATATTTCAAGTATTGGCTGAGCGTTCATGGAGTGCGTAGGAAACGAGTGGCGCATTTAGTCCTCGACTTTGACCAGTCGTCTTCAATAGAGAACTCAGGTTAAGGGAACCATTTGGAAAATTAAGATGATGAATAGGAATGTCCACCATATCCCTTGCAATTTCTGTTTGGCGAGCAGTTGATCCCGTTTGTCTTTGATAATTGGTGAGTTCCATCCAAGACTTCATCTTAGTCAAACCTATGCCCATGCCAAACCCCATTCGTGTTTTATTCCCAATTAGATGTGCGAGAGAGGAGGGGATTCAGGGGTATCTGAATGGTCTAGCTACTCTTCTTTTTTACGTATCTCTAAGCAAAGAGAATATGCCACCACAAGAGCCGCAACACTTCCAATTCCGGCAAGACTTCGAATAAGAAGACCCCCATTTCCGAAAAAACCACATCCAATGGCGATGCTAAAGCCGGCAACTCCTGCGACGAGATAAAGGCAAAGAAAGGTGACCTTCTCCAATTTAGTTTTTGACATGTCCTTGATTATAAAGATTGCACGTTTTAATTGTTCTGGGACGTCATTGCCTTAGCAGGGGGCTGGGAATTGTTAACCTTCAAAACTGAGAAGTCTTTAAACTTCATTCTCATCTAATTCCAGATTAGATGAGAATGAGAGAAATGGCTTGACTGCCCATTCCAGCTAGGACAAAATTTGGACAAGGTTTTAACTTCTGAAGCCCCACGCAAGCTCAAAATAAATCCTACTCATCTCTTATTTAAAGGGGGATGGCGCGCCCAGCAGGACTTGAACCTGCAACCTGCGGATTAGAAGTCCGCTGCTCTATCCAGTTGAGCTACGAGCGCGTGCATGGTGCAGTGTATCGATGCGTGGCCTGAATCTTTTAGGGCGAATAAATCTCATCCTTCCTTGTGACCCAGAGTGGGTATCTTAAGTATATGGGCTGCCCTTCCTGGTTCGTTTATGTACTGTTGAGCGCCGACAAAGGTCGGACGTATGTGGGCATTACAACTGACGTTGCGCGCCGACTCCGTCAACATAATGGGGAAATCGTGGGTGGGGCCAAGTGCACGCGTGCGCATCGACCGTGGCGCGTTGAGGTGCAATGGGGACCTTTTGAAGGGCGCAGTGAAGCGCAAGTCAAGGAAGCTAAGTTGAAAACCAAGCGAGGCAAGGAGCGTTTGGTGGCGAATCTTTGCGCCGACGCCTAGCCAGCGCTTTACCGTTATTGGATGACTGCGGCGAAAGAATTGGAAAGCCGTTTTTGCACTCCAACTTCTGCGGCTTGCAAGTAGACCATCACTCCTGCCGCTCTGGGTGGAATGGTCTGAGAGAGCTCGGCAATGCCATCGGCGTTGATGGGGCTGAGGGGAAGAATCTGAAAGGGAGCGTCCAGATCAACCCAGCCGTATGGGGTGAAGGTGGGGCCTGGGCCAGATAAAGAATAAGCAAAAAGTGCCGTCGCCCCTGGTAGCGCACTTTGAAGTTTGAGTTGGGTCGTTTGTCCCGCGACAAAAGTGGTCACGCTGAGATGAGGTTCAAAATAAGTGCCGACGAAATCCATCTCCACGGGCGCACTTTTCCCGCGTAGCTCCCATGCGTCATAGGCGATTTGCCCTGTTTGATTGGTAATGTTCTCATCCCGAAGGAATTCAATGTATTCCTTCGTGGTGGTTTGGTGGTAGACCCGCGTTTCCATCCACGAAGTTCCGATGGGAATAGAAAAGGAGGTTTCATCCCAATTTTGGCCGTCAGCATAAGTTACTCCAACGGGCGCGGCTTGAACGGCCTCAAAGTTAGCATGATTGAAACCGCGGGGGGGGATTCGGTTGTCAAAATAAATTTTATTGCTGAACGCAAAATGAAAGGACGGTCCTGCGGGGTGGCCCGATAGCGCCGCCATGTTGGCGTCGGGACCAATGTGGGCTTCATAGACTTTAGTGCTCGCCGCGTCTAGTTCGGCTGTCGCCGTGTTGTAGGCGCCGAGTTCGTGAATCAATGCACCCTGCCGATTGAAGAAGCGGACATTCATCCACATGCGTCGGCCTTCCGTATAACCCGACGGCAATTTATGACCCGCTTCGTTGGTGATGCGCGCTGTGGCTTGGTTACCTTGGGTCGTAACGAGGAGGTCGGAAGCAGACTGAAGGAGGGCAATGTTGCGGTCGACGGATTTTTGAAGTAAGTACTCCGGGACATAAGAAGCTTCCGAGGACCCGTAGAGTGTGAGGGAAAGGTCCAGGTCGTGGATGGCAAGCGGAACCCAGGAGTTGACGCCCGCAAAGCCGTGGTCGGGTAGGTCGTCGCGCCAAATGGCACCAAGCCCCGGTGCAGCCCCTTCACCGGAAAGGTCCGGCATGTGACAATCTTGACAGGTGGAGACCACTGTTTTGTTCCCCCCGTAACGACCGCCCATGTCCACGCCTCCGCTTCCAAAAGAGCTCTGTTCCCATTCCGAGTAAGTGCGTTCATTGGGAAACATGTCCGTTTTTTTCGCGGTAGGGTGAGGCCGGTCCAGCGCATTTAAGTCGTAACTGTCGGTGCTTGCAGGAATGGCGCCGCCGGAGCGGGTAAATGCTGGATTAGAAACATCGTGGCAAGTAGCACACAAGTTCGATTCTTGGTGGAAGGGGGACTGCTCCCAGTCATGCCACCAGAAATTACCTCCAAGGTCAAAGGGACCCCGTCGGCGATCCAAAGGGTCTACGACAAACATGCCTCCCCCGGCCTCTGAAGGTGGGTTGCTGAGGCTGGCCAAGATGCTTTGGTCCACCGCTGGATTTTCCAGAGGGTCGAAAGCGGGGTCTACCATGCGGTGGCAGAAATTGCAGTTGATTCCATCGAAATCCATGCCGGTCAGGGCAGACCCATCCGAAGGCGTTGCCCTTCCTTCCAGCCAACCCTTGGGGGCATGGCAACGGAGGCAGAGATCTCCCGAGCCCGTTGAGTCTTGCTCTGAGATTGCAAGGGCAGCGTGGAAAACAGGATCTCTCATGGACTGGGCCATCATGCTCCCTGCCCAGTTGGAATGTGCCTCAATTTCTTCGTCATAAAAGCCATGGCAAGACGAGCAGCGGTTGCTGGGTTCAATGTCTACCTGCAAATCCCCCGGTTGAGACCCCGGGAGCTCATAGTCATTCACCGTGGTCGGCATCGGCATCCAAGTTGCCACAGCCAGCAATGCCGTGGGAACCATGGCGAGAGCCAACGCAAGGAAAATGCGAGGGGCTTTCATGAGGGGATGAAGGGTGCTCTGTGACTACCAGTTTACTGGGATAATCGATGGCCCAGTAACGTGGGTCATGCCGTAGGGGTCTTCGTGCGTGAAGGTGGTGCCATACCAAATGACAATATCTTCGTTCACAAGACTCTCTCCGTTCACGTAGTTGTCTACACGTATTTCTGTACCCCACCCACCACCATCGTCAATTTCATTGGGGTTGTATTTGAGGAACCATGCGTCCCCTCGGTGGAAGTTGTCGGCAACGCCATCATCACGCCCGACAAGATTTCCAGGCGCCAAAGCGTAGGAATCCCCAGTGACAGAATCCTTAATGAGCCAATGGCGATAGTTTGGGTTGTCCTTGTACTTTTTCACTTCTGTTGTCAAGGCCGCATACCTTGGACTTGCGGAATGATCATATTCCTCAATGGTATTTTGTGTTCCATCGCCAAGGTCAAAGTCTAGGCGGAAGTAACTGTGATGGTGATGTCGTCTGCAGGTGCAACTGTTTTGCACAGCATCGTAGGTCCAAAGAGCTTGGATGGTGCCGTTTCTGTGAAAGCGCCATTCTGGGATATAGCGATACCAACCGGCCGAGAGTTCTGACTTTAGGACCACTTCGTCACCATCGCGGTAGATAGCAACACCGCGGAAGTTTCCATCATCTGTGCCATCATCCGGTAGAGTGGCGGGAGGAGAGTAGGCGTGGCGAAAACCGTTAATGATGTCACGTCCCGTGGCGTCAAAGTCATGTTCTTGGTCTGACCAATCTCGGTAGGGGCCACATGCATTGTTGTCATATTCCACATTCAACACAGGAAGATGAGCTTGGGCAAGAACAGATTTTCCGCGGTAACGGATATCGAGCACTTCAATGCCAGAGCCGTCTTGGCCTGACGAAGCGCCCGGACGTACCACGCGAAAGTCCCAGAGCGGTTGATTGGCCACGGTTATATGTAGAGTGAGTTCTCCATTTCCATAACCGGAACTGCCGGCACTGGGTGGTGGATTACAAACAGTGCGGCCTGCACCCGAGGTGGGTGGCGCGCCACCGGCAAAATGAAGAATATTTCGGCTAGCCATTGAGACGCCAACAATTTCATGGCGCGCACCGGATCCTTGCGTGGGCATGAGCCCTACACCGAGCGCTCTTGGTGCGGAACTGGGGTGCCAAGGGTCTGGCACCAAAGGAGGCATGGGGGGGTAAGCGCGCAAGAGGCCTTGCTTCAAAAGCGGACCAAGCTGTGGATCTTCTTTTACGATGTTGACCGCATCGAGGAATTCTTCATTGCTAGGGATTGGTTGTTGTTCAAAGGTTTCAAAAGTGAAGTCATCTATATTGCGAACATCACCGTGAATACGGAATCCCGTATTGTCCGTATAATTAAACCCGATGGCTTCATACCCTGTGGTGTAGTTCGTGGCGCTCCTTCTTTTCCCTGGGATAGCCTCCATGCGGAAACTCAAGATTTTGAATTCAGTATTTTGAAGAAGTTTGCGGAGCGTTTCATTTTGCCGCAAGACCTCTTGGTACTTTGTGATTTCGGCTTGAGTTGGACCGTGTGTCTCAAACTCAAAGCGAAGTTCCCCTTGGAGAGAAGGGGGGGCGGGAGGGGCCTGCGGCGCGCCTTGGGCAACACAGGGGAGGGAGGCAAGGAGAAGGAGGTTTAACATGATGAATTGACTCCTCTACTATACAACTCAAATAAGTCTCCCCCGTATAGAATCCTGTGCTAGGATTCTGTATCTCGCCACAATCCATGAAATATACCTCTACCTGTCTCCTGCTTGCCCTTCTAGCTCTTCCTTCTTCTCTCTGGGGGCAAAATGTCCTTCTTGATGAGGATTTTTCAGGGAGTTTTCCTCCGAGCGCCTGGACGGAGGACAATAACGGCAATAGTGCAGGTTGGACTTCATCGGGTGGCATGGCTTATCACGATGACTACACGGGCTGGAATGACAACGCTTTGATTACTCCTAACATGGATTCGTCGGCAATGACCAACCTTTCCTTGCACTTCATTCAGGATCAGGTTTACGCTTCTTGGCGGGATTCCAATACGGTTGAGATTACCCTAGATGGTGGCATTACTTGGCAAGTAGTCTATGACGAAACGGGAAGCAACTCAACGTCGGGAGAGCAGATCGACGTTTCTTTGGCTACCTATCTTGGCCAACCCAGTTTTTCTTTGTCGTTTCACTACACTGGAGACTATGCCAATCAATGGGCGGTCGATGACGTGCTGGTAAACGATGGCGGCTCGGGTGGTGGCGGGGGCGGACTCAACTATGAAGTCACGAACTTCGTTTCGGGCGGACTCGCACTCTTTCACGTAGAGGGCGCCATTCCCGGATCCATAATTACTATGGCTTATTCTTTGGCAGGCCCAGGGCCGACGTCAACCTCGATTGGCTTGGTTGATTTAAGTTGGCCCATTCGAAGGATCTTGGTGACACCCGCTGACTTGAATGGAGAAGTTTTCAACTTGTTCATGATGCCCAGTGGAATTACGGGCCTCTCCGTTTGGACGCAAGCGCTTTCCGAAGGACCGGCTGGTTTTGAGTTGACGAACTCTTTGGCTCTGGTTGTGCAGTAAAGCGAAGAGGGACGGGGCACCTATAAGATAGGCGCCCATGTCATCCTCAGCGCCCCAAGAAATTTTTCGAAAAGACTACGCAAAGCCCGGCTTTGCCGTGCAATCAGCGAACCTTTGCTTCCAATTGAACGAGGAGGAAGTTCTCGTGACGTCAACTCTCTGCTTCAAGAGGATTACGGAATCTTTCGACGCACTTTTTCTCCACGGAGAAGGATTAGACCTTCGGGCAATTCAAGTGGATGGCGTCGCTTTAGGCACCGACGCGTACGAGCATTCCGAAGAAGGCCTCACCATCTTTTCCTTGCCTGCCACCTTCACTCTAGAAACGGTGGTCGCGATTCGCCCTCAAGACAACACGCAGTTGTCTGGGCTCTATCAGTCTTCCGGGAACTTTTGCACCCAGTGTGAGGCCGAAGGCTTTCGGCGCATTACGTTTTTCATGGATCGCCCGGATGTCATGACGGTTTTCGCCGTTCGTATTGAAGCGGACAAAATAAAGTACCCGGTACTTCTGTCAAATGGAAACAAGGTGGAAGCAGGGGAATTGGAAGGCGGTCGGCACTTTACCGTTTGGGAAGATCCTTTTAAGAAGCCTTCCTATTTGTTCGCGTTGGTGGCAGGGGACTTCGGGTTTATTCAAGACTCCTTCACCACTTGCTCTGGAAAGAATGTGGACTTGTACATCTATTCGGAGCATGGGAATGAGGACAAACTGACCTACGCCATGCACTGTCTTCAGAAATCCATGAAATGGGACGAAGACGTTTTTGGTTTGGAATATGATCTTGGAATTTACAATGTGGTTGCCGTCAGTGATTTCAACATGGGCGCCATGGAAAACAAAAGTCTGAACGTGTTCAATACTGCTTATGTGTTGGCGCGCCCGGATACGGCGACGGACGCGGACTATGAAGGCATTGATGGCGTGATTGCCCATGAGTACTTTCATAACTGGACGGGCAATCGGGTCACCTGTAGAGATTGGTTTCAACTCACTCTCAAAGAGGGCTTGACGGTTTTCCGGGACGAATGCTATTCCGCAGATCAGACCAGTGCCGCGGTCAAACGAATTGAGGATGTCCGTTCATTGCGTTCCTTTCAGTTTCCCGAAGATGCGGGCCCCATGGCGCACCCTATTCGCCCTGAGTCTTATGTCGCCATGGATAATTTCTACACGTCTACTGTTTACAGTAAAGGCGCCGAAGTCATCCGCATGATAGAAACTGTTTTGGGTAAAGAGGGCTTCCGCAAAGGGATGGACTTGTACTTTGAGCGGCATGATGGCCAAGCGGTAACTTGTGATGACTTCCGTTCCGCCATGGCCGATGCGAATGATACGAACTTAGATGCATTTGAGCGTTGGTATCTTCAGGCTGGAACCCCCACGCTGCATGCCGAGGGCCATTACGACGCAGGCACTTCGACTTACACTTTGCACTTGCGCCAAAGTTGTGGGGCAACACCTGGGCAGGCTGTCAAGGAACCTTTCCCTATTCCTGTTGCGGTCGGGCTACTCGGAAAGAGCGGAAAAGATTTGCTCCCTACGCGGATTTGTCTCTTGGAGAAGGTGGAAGATAGCTTTTGTTTTGAAGGTGTTGCGGAGACGCCAATCCTTTCCCTTCTCCGAGATTTTTCTGCGCCTGTGAAGTTAGACTTTGAGGAGTCAGACAAGGACTTGGCGTTTTGTTTTGCGCACGACTCAGATTCCTTTAATCGTTGGGAGGCTGGGCAGAAATTAGCCACCCGGGAGCTCTTGGCTGCTGCAAGCGAAAAAACGGTGGCTTCTGCATTTTCGGAGTCCTTCGGAAAACTTTTAAAGGCAACGGGTATGGACGACTCTCTCAAGGCATATGCTTTGCGTTTGCCTGCTTTGGCAACTCTTGCAGAAGAGGTTGATGTCGTCAACCCTAGCGCGTTAGCCACGGCGCGCCGAAACATGGTGCAATCGTTGGCAAAGGCGCATGAAGAGTCGTTGCTCTCTCTTTGGAAGTCTTTGGCACCTTCCGAGGACTTTGTACATAACCCTGTGGAGGCCGGGCGGCGGCGTTTGCGGAATACCTGCTTGGCGTATTTGACGTGCTTTGATGGCTCTTCCCATTTGCCCTTGGCACAAGAACAGTTGAATGATGCCGACAACATGACGGACCAATTTTCTGCGCTAGCCTGCTTGGTGGACACTCCAGGACCGGAGTCAGCACAAGCCTTGAAGCAGTTTTACGCGCAGTGGAAAGGGGAAGCTTTGGTTGTGGACAAGTGGCTTTCCGTTCAAGCTGGTGCGGATCGTGAAGACACCTTGGAGTGTGTGGATGCGCTTTTGTCTCACGAGGCCTTTGATATGAAGAATCCGAATAAAGCGCGTTCGCTCATTCGTGTTTTCTTCCGAAACCTTCCAGCCTTCCACCGTCCTGATGGCAAGGGCTATACCTGGATTGCGGACCGCGTAATTCAGCTCGATGCCATCAACCCTCAGATTGCAGCGCGGATGGCCGGGGCCTTCGGAGCGTGGCGTCGGATGGAGCCAGGACGCCAAGCGTTAATGAAGGCAGAGTTGGAGCGGATGCACGGGGCGGACAAACTCTCCAAGGACACGTGGGAAATTATTCATCGGACGTTGGCTGCGCCGACCGCGTAGTAGAGGGAAAGTTCTACCCGAGCCTTCTTCTTCCATTGGCTAGTCTTTCTTTAGTCGGTGGAGGGCCGTAAACTGAAGCACCCCATTCATCCCATGCGCATTCTCCTCATTGGTTCTGGCGGCCGAGAACATTCCTTGGCCTGGAAAATATCACAATCTCCTCTTTTAGAGCGTCTTTGGATTGCACCTGGAAACCCTGGCACCGCGCAATGTGGGAGTAATGTGGACATTGCTGTGGATGATTTGGACGGCATCGTTGATTTTGCAAAGAGAGAAATCATCTCTTTGGTTGTTATTGGCCCCGAGGGTCCACTGGTCGCGGGCTTGGCGGACCGCCTTGCAGTTGAGGGAATTCGGGTTTTCGGTCCGAAAGCAGATGCCGCCGCCCTAGAGGGTTCGAAGGCCTGGTCCAAAGAAGTCATGTTGCGGCACCGAGTCCCTACCGGGGGATATCGTTTCTTCCGGGACCTCAACACCGTAAATTCTTATTTGGACGGAGGGGCTACTTACCCTGTTGTCGTCAAAGCGTCGGGGCTTGCTGCAGGGAAAGGGGTCGTCATTTGTGAGGACGTGTCTTCTGCCCGAGCTGCTGCAAAATCCATGTTGGACGACAAGATCTATGGTGATGCAGGAGAAACAATCTTGGTGGAAGAGTTTTTGGATGGCCCAGAGGCATCCGTTTTTGCACTCAGTGACTCTCGAACTTTTCTTTGCCTAGAAACTTGTATGGACCACAAGGCTTTGGAAGAAAAAGGCCTGGGTCCAAATACAGGGGGCATGGGTGCCGTGTGCCCCAATCCCTTGGTCGGCCCGCGTACTGCCGACGCCATAGAGCGCCAGGTCATGCTCCCTACGATTCATGGAATGAATCATGAGGGAAAACGCTTTCAGGGGGTGCTCTTTGCGGGGCTTAAGCTGACTCCTGCAGGTCCCAAGGTTTTGGAGTACAACGTTCGCTTTGGGGACCCTGAGTGTCAAGTTCTTATGATGCGCTTTCAGTCCGACCTCGTCCCTTATTTAGACGCTTGTGCCAAAGGGACTCTAGAGGAGGTGGAGGCCCCAGAGTGGGATCCACGGCCAGCGATTACTGTGATTCTGGTTACCGATGGCTATCCAGGTAATTACACGACAGGCGCCCCCATTCATGGTTTAGAGGCTTTGGATGAAAACCCGGATGTGCAAGTCTTTCATGCAGGAACTGCAATGCGGGGGGGGCAACTGGTTACCGCAGGGGGTCGCGTCTTGGCTGTGACCGCCTTAGGCGCGGACATTCATCAAGCTCGTAAAGCGGCGTATGCTGCCGTTGATGCAATCTCTTTTGAAGGAATGCGCTATCGAAAGGACATCGGGATTGCTGCACTTGAAGCGGTGGACTCCATCGCATGAAGGCTGAAGCGGCGGAACGTCGGTTTGTTCGCTTTTTAAAGTCAAAGAAGCAACGAGTGACTCGGCAAAGATTGGAGGTTTTACGGCTGTCGTGGGAGACGCATGAACATTTCACGGCCGAGGGAATGTTGACTTGGGCCCGCAAGTTAGATCAAACAGTTTCGCGAGCGACGGTCTATCGTTCTCTTGCCCTTTTGGTCGAGGGTGGCTTCTTGTCTGTGTTGGAGCGCGGAAAGGAAAGCTCTCTCTATGAGCACTCGCTAGGGCATGCTCATCATGATCACATGGTGTGCTTGTCATGCGAAACCATCATTGAGTTTCAGTGTGAAGCCATTGAAGAACTTCAGCGGCTCGAAGCAAAGAAACGCAGTTTCAACCTCGTCGATCATAGTTTGACGCTGGAAGGTTATTGCTCTCAGTGCAAGAACCCAGCCCGTTAGGGCACAACGTTTCCGACTTTACAGCTGGTTTGCGATGGCTTCAGCAACATTCCGAGCGATGTCGGCGCGTCCACGAACCAATTGGCGTGCAGAAACTTTGATTTCCGCCAATTCCTGGGTGCGCTCAAACATCACGACGCGAATCAGGACGTCGGCATCATCAATACGGCAACGAATTCGCATGGGGGCTTCGGCGATCTCCACTTCCTCACCGCGCGCGCGCGCAATGGATTTAGCGGCGTCCCAAGTACGGGCAGGAGTGGTTTCGACAACAATATTGCCTCCTTCGTCTGAGTATTCGTCATAACTCCAAATGCCTACCGCGGCTGCGGCAGCAAAAGGAATGAGAACACAAGAACCAAGGAAGAGAAGGGCGGAAAGTGCGAATGCAGATTTTTTCATGAGAGCTCCATCAGGCTACGGAGATTGTAGCCCTTAGGTCACTCCAGTTGAAGAGTTGCTCCTGATTCTTCAAAATCCTTTGAATCATTCCGTGATGAAAGCGGGGGCTCCGTGCCCAAGTACAGCCTAGTGCCTCTCCCCAAGCTTCCATGGCAATCCAGCGTGCCTGAGGGTGCAAGTGAGGAATCTTGGACAATTCCACGAGGTCGGCAGTGGGGGCCTCTGCAAAGAACGGGTTCAGCAGGCGTTTACAAGCATGGCGAAAAGCCGCCGCCATAATTTTTCCACGCGGATCAATTCGCTTGCCAAGCGGGCATTCGGCCAAAATGGTATGGGCCGCTGCTTCGACCAAAAGGTTGAAAGACGGTGCCGATGGCATCCAGGAATTCGGTTTTCCTGCCAAGGGGATGAATTGTTCTGGGGTTTTGTGGGGAGACCAAAGGGAGCGCATGTCCAGGGAGAGTCGCGAAGAGAACTCTGCCCATTCATCGGGGCCGTGAAGAACCGGAATGCTGGATGGAGTCGGCAAGCGCAGTGCTTCGGCGAGGCAATGCATAATCTCCTCACATAAATCAGTGGTTCGTTCTTGAGCGGCACTATCCCAAGGCTGATCTTCTTGTTGAAGTAGGCTAGCTTCGCGCACTAAAGGTGGTGTGTGTAGCCACGCCCAGTGCCCCTCGCCCCACTGAAGGATGGGGTCAAACCAGTCTGAGTTTCCGGCTCGCCAAAGAGGTTCGGGAGATTGGTGCAAAATGATGGGTTTTCCGCCGACTTGGCGGAGCGCTTCGGGAAGGTGGCTTTCCGCAAGATGCCAATCGCCAAAGAACAGAGTCCAGTGCACATCCGGCGTCTTTGCTTGAAGTTCTGCCCAGAGAGAAGCTGCCGAGGTATCCCGATCTTGAGGGCTTCCGTCTTGCCAGGCCCCGGCGACCAGCCCGCCCTGCTTGGCGAGCACTTGGAAGACGTCGGCATAGCACTCCTTGGCTTGGCGGCCATCTACCAATTGAAGATCCTTGGCTTGCAAAGCTTCCTTTGCAGTCAAGAGATGGTCGGCGGGAAGGAGTTCAAGAAGAACCCCGGGCCGTTGGGCAGAGTTTTGCGTCTCCAGTAAAAAAGCAAAGGAGCGGCCGGATCGTCGGTGGGGATGGAAATCTCCGACGACACTCGGCCACCCCTTGGCCAGAGCGGTTTGCATTTCGCTCTGAGTTGCCCCCTTTTTCTCTTGTTTGAAATCCTCCACCCAGTCTTGACGGTAAAGTGCAAGATGGTCCGGGAGAGGGGAGTAGGCCGACCAGATTCCGCGTAAACGGGTTTCCATGTTGGCCATCTCATCCAAAAGATGCTGGTGACTGAGGTTCACCTTCACCTATCGGCGAAGCCGGGCGGATGCCTTAAGGTGGAAAAGGCCTTTTCTACTCTAAGCAGACGGGGCAGGGGTCTGCGCCAAGTAAGGCGCTAAGAGTCCACGGAAGAAGGCAATGCCCTCTGTGCCGTCGCCCCAATCTCCTGCACCTCGGTCGGGGAGGTGGTCTGCGGACAGATTGCGCTCTGGATGAGGCATGAGACCCACAATGCGTCCACTGGGGGAGACCAGTCCGGCAATACCGTCGAGCGACCCATTCGGGCAATCGGGGTAGGCCGTTGTGGCTTGACCCTGGGCATTTGCGTAACGCAAGGCAATAACTCCAGCTTCTTCGAGGACCTTTAAATCCTCCGGGTGTTCAAGAACAAATTGACCTTCCGCATGGGCGGAGGGGGCTGGGAGCAAGCTGCCTACAGGCAAGACATGCCCTAATGGCTTTTCTAGGATGAGCCGAGTCCATCGGCATTCAAAGCGGTGCGTTTGATTCCACGTGAGTGAGGCCTTAACGCCGGGGATTCCCGGAAGGAGGCCCATTTTGACAAGCACTTGAAAGCCATTGCAGGGTCCAAAAATGGTTCCTCCGCTCTCGTGGAAACTCTCCAACGCTGCTCCTAAGTGTGTGAGGATTTCCAGAGCCAGAATGCGTCCCGCGCCTAAGTCATCTCCGTAAGTAAATCCTCCAGGAATGGAGAAGACGTCTGCATTCTGAAGGAGTTCTGGGCTCTTGATAAGTGCATGAATATGCACGTCTTGAACCGTGGCTCCGGCCGACTCCCAGGCGAAGCGGAGCTCTCGGTCACAGTTCATCCCAGCGGCAAAAAGTTGAAGGACACGTGGTTTCATGCCATGACTCCGTTGGCGGTAGCGAGTTCCTCGTAGGTAAGGGTGGCTAGGTTTTTTTCTTTGTCCATCAGAAATAGTTTTGCTTCTTGGAGAACTTCACCGACAACAAAGCAAGGTTGCCCTCGGAAGACGGCTTGAAAGGAGTCCAAATGACTTGGGGAAACTTCCACAAGGAAACGAGTGGGCGTTTCCGAGAACAGTGCGGCGGTGCTACAAAGTTCTGGGTCTGCCGACACCTTGCTTGTGTCCACACGGGCGCCGAGGCAGGAGCCCAGAGTCATTTCGGCTGCCGCAACGGCAAGGCCCCCTTCGCAAAGGTCGTGGCAGGCACGCACTAGCCCCAAAGTGATGGCCTCATGCATGGCTGAGAAGCACGCTGGTGCAGTGGTGAAGTTTGGGCGGGGGGGGATGGAGTCCGGCAAGCTCAAAAAATCGCTGGCAACCGACCCGCCACCGTCGCCGAAAGTTTCTCCAACAAGCACAAGGAGGTTGCCCGGATTTTTCAGAGGGGTGGTCACCGTTTGCGCAGTATCCTCCACAATGGCCATGGCAGTGCAAAGCAACGTGGGCGGAATGGCCACCTCTTCATCTCCAACGCGATATTCATTGTTCAAGGAGTCTTTCCCTGAAATAAACGGGGCACCGTAAGCGATGGCCGCGTCATAGCACGCGTCGGCGGCCAACACGAGGGAGCCCAATCGGTCTGGCTTTCTGCAGTCGCCCCAACAGAAGTTATCCAGGATGGCCGTGCGGTGCGGGTTCCCTCCGGCAGCAACAGCATTTCGGATGGCTTCATCAATGGCACATGCAGCCCCCGCATAAGGGTCAATCATGGAAATGCGCGGGGCAATTCCGCAACCCAATGCGGCTCCTTGAGGAAGGTCCAGGCGCGGCTTGATGACACTTCCATCACCTGGTCCGTGTCCTGTAGATCCTTGATACGGCTTGACCACCGTGCCTCCCTGGACTTCGTGGTCATATTGTCGCACAATCCATTCCTTGCTGACGACCGAGGGATGTGCCAAAACGTCTTGAAGGAGGGATTTATAGTTGGGCGCCGACGGCCACGCCGTTGCGGAAAGATCGGGTTGGACAAACGTAGCCTGTCGCACAGGTTGCGGTACAGCGCCGTGGAGAAAGGACATCGGCAAGTCGCCTACGACTTCATCGTGCCATTTCAATACGAGTCGCCCCGTGTCTTCAAAGGTGCCTAACACCGTGAGCTCCACGTCGTGCAGAGCACAAAGTTCCTGAAGACGATCTAGCTTTGTGGGTGGTACGGCACAAACCATGCGTTCTTGTGCTTCACTAATCCAGATTTCCCAGTAAGACAGCCCAGGGTATTTCAAGGGTGCGTTGGAAAGCTCCACCACCGCCCCAAGGTCTTCGCCCATTTCTCCGACAGCCGATGAAAATCCACCTGCACCACAATCCGTAAGCGCGGAGAAAAGCCCCTCATCCCGCGCAATGAGTTGAACATCCAAAACTTTCTTTTCCGTGATGGGGTCTCCAATTTGTACCGCCGTAGAGTCGACCGTTTCCGAGTCTTCATGAAGGGCCTCGGAGGAAAAAGTTGCGCCATGAATCCCATCTCTTCCGGTACGGCCCCCAAGAGCCACAATAAAGTCACCAGGAAAGGCTTCTTTTTCTACGTATTTTTTTGGGATCTCGCCAATGCATCCGGCAAAAACTAAAGGGTTCGCTACGTAACCTTCATCACGTATCACCGTGCCGCAAACCGTCGGGATGCCCATTCGGTTCCCGTAGTCCCGAACTCCACCAATTACACCCGATAGGACGCGGTCGGGGTGCAAGGTGCCAGGGGGTAAGTCCTCGCGGGGCATGTTCTTTGGGCCAACACAGAAAACGTCCGTGGCGGCAAAGGGACGTGCGCCCAAGCCTGTGCCCAAAATGTCACGGATGACGCCGCCAATCCCCGTGCCGGCGCCGCCATAGGGGTCCAAGGCCGAAGGGTGGTTATGGGTTTCCACTTTGATGGCAAGGCCGATGTCATCCGTCATGGCAATCACGCCTGCATTGTCCTTAAAAACACTCCAGCACCATGGAGGAGAAAGCTGTTGCGTCGCTTCGAAAACGGTTTCTTTGAGTAGGTTCTGGTAGTGCTTTTCTTCAAGAACAACGCCTTGAGAATTCACTCTCTGAAAATGAACAGGGCCCGTAAGTGTTTTGTGCTTGCAGTGTTCCGACCAAGTTTGTGCGAGTGTTTCAAGTTCGACGTCGGTAGGTTCTCTTTGCTCGTTGAGATAAAACGCTTGAATCACTTTCATCTCCTCGACGGAAAGCGCAAGACTCATCGTGCTTGAAATGTGAGCGAGGTGTTTGTCGTCGGCCTGAAGTAGGGGAACTTCCCGACGCTGACAAGGGATGTCGCTGGGCCGGGGGTGAGACCGAACTGCGGAAGAGGCTAAGGAAGCCTCCTCAATTGTGGTATTCGCCAACGCCTTCGCGCCGGCCTGGAGGAAGTCGGCGGCGTCCACGGGGCCATCCACACGGAAAGTGCGGTAGGTCTCGATGGCCTCCTCTTCAGGGAATCGATAGCCCAGAAACGCAAGAGATAAGCGTGTAGAGTGAGCCTCAGGGTCCGCGACTCCCGCAAGGCGTCGGACGACCAAAGTTGCGTCTCCGTAGGGATGAGATTCCTCTGGGGCGTAGATGGCAAATTGCTCGGTGACAGGGTCCGCGAGAAGCTTCTCCGCAGCCTCGTGGACCTCAGCGAGGGTCATGGAACCAGGGAGAAGGTAGGCCCGGCCACTTTGAATAGGTGAATCTAAGCGGAAACCGCGTGCTGCGAGGGCTTCTCGAGCTGCATTTCCTAAAGGGTCAGGCCGACCAGAAGTTAATTCCAGTTCCACGCGCCAGGAGGCTTTTAGCATTGTGTCAAATTAGGGATGGGGTTTGATGTATCCTAGAGTTTCCTACCCAAGGGTTCTATCCTTCTCAGCCATGGCCCGAAAAAAACTGAAAACATCCTCGAAACCGGCAGCTCTTCCTTTTGAGCAGCCCATTGAAGACGTGCGTAACCGCCTGAAGGAGCTTGAAAGTCTCGCGGGAAAGACCGCTCATGATTTAACGGAGGAAATCGCCTTCTATCAAGAGAGGTTGACCACCTTGACTCAGGAAGTTTATGGAGGGTTGACGGCTTGGAATCGGGTTCAAGTTGCCCGTCATCCGAACCGGCCTTTGACCACCGACTTTATCCAATATCTTTTCACAGATTTCGTGGAGCTCCACGGAGATGGTCTCTACGGCGATGATCCGGCCATGGTGACCGGCTTTGCCACTTTGGAGGGGCGTCGGCTGCTTTTGGTGGCGCAGCGAAAGGGGCGTGATGTGAAAGAACGCTTGCGCTGTCATTTTGGATCTTCGCATCCCGAGGGCTACCGCAAGGCACTCTCAAAAATGCGGCTTGCAGAGCGATTGCAGTTGCCCATTGTTTGCCTCATTAATACACCAGGGGCCTATCCCGGCGTCGGAGCGGAAGAGCGTGGCCAAGCAAGAGCCATTGCGGAAAACATCCATGAAATGTTTGGCATTCAAGTCCCCATTGTCGTGGTGGTGATTGGAGAAGGTGGATCTGGTGGGGCGCTTGGCATTGCCATTGGTGATCGCGTTGGCATGATGGAAAACGCGTGGTACTCCGTCATTTCTCCGGAAGGTTGCGCCAGCATTCTCTGGCATTCTGCCGACGGCAAGGAGGAAGCGGCCGAGGCTTTGAAGTTAACGGCAAATCCCATGCATGACCTGGGGTTAGTTGATCAGGTGATTCCAGAACCTGTGGGTGGGGCCCATGCGCACCCTAAAGAGGCTATGCGAGCCGTCGCCGATCAAATTGACTTGTGGCTTACTGAACTTGAGAAACTCCCCCTGGATGCTTTGTTGGAAGCGCGTTACCAAAAATTCCGAACGATCGCTTCTGCCGGAAGCCTCGTGACTTCACCATGAGTCAAAAAAGGCCTAACGCGCAGGGGGATTCTCCCGTAGATGGGGGTAGAAACATGAACAGTTCCGCATTGAAACTTGTCTCAGAAACGGCCCCGTTGACCCCTCCTCCTGGAGTTAGCGGGACTATTTTAAGTGATGAAGAGCTGTTTGCCTTGTGCATTGATGGTCAGCGCGCGGCTTTTCAGACCTTGGTTGAGCGCTATGAGGCCAAGGCAGTTTTTACTGCACGGGGGATTGTAGGCAATACAGAAACGGCTCGGGAAGTGGCTCAAGATGCTTTTTTAAAGGTCTACGCGCACCGCGAACGTTTTGACTTGAAAAGAAAATTCAGTACTTGGTTTTATCGTATTTTAAGAAATCAAGCCGTGGATCGGGTTCGCCGGCAGGCATCGGGCACCCCAGGAGCTGCCGTCGGCTTTGTGACGGATTGGAACTCCTCCACTGAGGGACCTGTGCGGATGGCCTCTCGAGATGAACGGAAAGAATCCGTGGCCCGCATCCTCAGTGTCCTTCCCGAAAAATTTCGAATCGTTCTCGCACTCAGAGACCTCGAAGGGCTTTCTTGTGGAGAAATTGGGGAGCGGACTGGCTCCACACCGGGAACGGTCCGCTGGCGTTTGCATCATGCGCGGAAACTGTTTAAAAAGAATTGGGAACGAAACTTTGGGAAAGAAAGCGGAGGGGAAGAACTATGACTTGCGCAGGCGTCCGTGAAGCTCTGCCGCTTTATGTAGGTGGTGACCTTTCCGTCTCAGAGGCGGCCCAGGTTCAGCAGCATTTAAACCAGTGTTCCTCTTGTGCGCACGAGTGGCAAATATTTCAGGCGGCTCACGCGGATCTCCTCAGCTTGACTCCTTCTTCTCTCTCGGAGCCCCTCCCTTTGTGGGCAGCCGTGGAAGAACGTCTGTCAGCCGTGGATGCGGTTCAACGGCATCAGCGGCCTTTTTGGCGGAAACCTGTGGCGTGGACTTCTTTGGCCGCGGCGATGTTATTGGCTTTACTTCCGACCCTACTTTCGGGAGATGTTTCCCCAGATTTGTCGCTTCCGAGCATGCCACGGAGTGCTCATGCTTCGGATCTTGAAACCCTTCGGCATGCCCCCGAAGGCTCTGCATTGGTTCCGGTCCCCGATGCGGTTCTCAGAGATTTCCTCTTAAACAATGGTGCCATGATGGAAAATTTTCTCCTTGGCACGGCAAGTCCCTTTGCGCAACCTGCAGGGTTGACACACACGGACTTGTAGGCTTCGCTCATGTTGTTGGGCTTTCTGCTTTTTAGTTCGCTTTGCCAAGAAGTGCCGTCAGTCGCATCCCCCTTGCGGTCGGATTCGCCGGCCCCGCTGAGCGCACCGGCTTTACGCCTTTCCATGGGGCCTTCAGAAAAAAAAATCTCTTTTCTTGGGCAGATTGAGCAAGAGTTACAAACGCTTTATCAGTATTTGCGGCCAAGTTCCGTCCTCGTTCGTTTCTCGGTCGCCGTTCAGCAGGAGAACCGGTCGGAGCTGAAAAACATATTTGTATCCGGCCTCGTTCTTGATGCTTCTGGCTTAGTGGTGGCTCCGGTCATCCCTACCTCAGCCAGGGCTGGGATAACTTTGAGAGACTGGAAAGGAAAGGAGGCTTCCGCTGAGGTGATTGCGGAGAGCAAGGAGCTTGGTATTTCTCTCCTCAAAGTGGAAGGCCTTAATCTAGAAAGTCCACCCTTCGGTTTTTCCGAGGATCTTCCTGTCGGGAGCTTCTGCTTGGCGATAGGCAATGGCTTCGGCTTAGAAAGCAGTTTTAGTCTGGGGATTGTTTCTGGAAAGCAGCGAAATTTCCAAGGGAAAACGCAACTCTTGCAGGTGTCCAACCCTGTGAACCCAGGAGACGGCGGAAGTTTGCTAGCCAACCAAAGTGGCCAAATTGTGGGCATTCTTTTGATTTCTTTGCGCGGAGAAGAGGCCACCGACTCCCGTCAGATCTCCATGTCCTTTCCGCCAGCGTCTGGAATCTCCTTTGCCTTGCCGATCCAGCATGTACTGCGTGAATTCCAGGGATTTCAGCCCCATGCGCCGCGACCACGGCCCCGTTTAGGCTTGGGGGTTGAGTTGCAATTAAGAGGTGGAAAAGCACGTTTGGTCGTAGTGCGCGTGCTTCCGGATTTCCCGGCCGAAGTGGCGGGGATTCGCCTCGGAGATATTTTATTGCGCTTTGAAGGTCAGCCGCTTCAGCGCCCTGAAGACTTGCTTCGTTTGCTGGCAAAAGCCCCTTTTTCTGCATCCGTTTCTTTCTTGCGTGAGGACAAGCTACGGACCGTGCAAGTAGATATCTCGCTGCCCAAACGAAAAGAGTGACTTCTGGAGTGCCTACTGGCTACGGAAATTGGCAACAATCGTGAGCGCCCGGTCAACTTCCAGGCTGTCAATGCCCAGCGGAGTTCTGCCCAAGAAAACTTGCATGTCCGCGGCAGCAAGTGCGTATCGGCCAAGATATTGCCGACAAAGCCCACGGTTGTAGTATTCCGCAACGCGGCGTGGGTCAAGGAGGAGTAACTTGGTGAGTTCGGCATCGGCAGCCACCCAGTTTTTTTGATTCATATGAAGCGTGGCTGCCAGGCCTCGGGCTGCAATTTCCCATTCAATGTCAAGAAGAAGGTCCCGACGGATTTGGTTTTCTTGGGGGGCAGGGAGCTCCTGGAGAAGAAGGCGCTGGTTCTTATGTTTGCGGCTCTTTTGAAGGACTTGGCAAAGATGTGCAATCGTTGCAAACGCTTCCACTTCTTTGTTGAGCAAGGCGTAAACACTTGCTTGATGTTGCAAGGCAAAAACCCAATCGGGCTGCTGCTCGAGCGTGGCTCCGATGTAACCTAGAGCCTTTTGGAGGTGCGCTTGTGAGGTCTCGCGAGTTCGTTTGCTGCGCGTCTCCAGTTCCGCCCGATCAAAGGCGTCAGATTCCGGCAAGTCAGAAGCCCGCATGGCAAGGAGTGTGGATTCTCCCTGAAGGAACTCTGCGTACCGAAGGTGGTATTCACAGAGAGAGTAGGCCGTCCGGTGGTTGTCGAGGGCCTTATGGGCTATTTCCAAAGGCTTTCTGGCCGCCGCAACGGACCGGAGATCTCCTTTTTTGATAAACGTCCTTCCAAGGATAAAATTGAGGACACCGTCTTCCGGGTCAACCTCGAGTCCTCGAGTAGCTTGCTGCTGGGCTCGGGTGTAGTCCTCGAGCTCATAGTACCGAGAAGCCCGCTGGGCGTAATCGTCCCGAAGGTTTTCTTCCTCTGCGGAGAGGGAGCAGGCACCAATGACGAGGAAAAGGAGGAGGTGCTTCATGGAGGTTTACTCTTTATCCCATAGCCATGGAGACTGGATAGGTTCCCAATCTTCTAGGCCATCAGGGAAAAAGAGTGCCAATTCCCGTGCCGCACTTTCAGGGGAATCGGATCCGTGGAGGAGATTGTAAGATTTGGAGCAACCAAAGTCTCCACGAAGGGTGCCCGGCTGCGCTTCAATCCCAAAGGTTTTCCCCATGAGGGCACGCGCAACGGTGACCGCTTCTGGCCCACGAAGGGCTAGGGCCATGATGGGGGACGAAGTCATAAAGCCCACCAAACCCTCATAAAAGGGCCTTCCGACATGTTCCGCATAGTGCTGAGCTGCCATCTCTTGGCTCAGCGTCAAAAGGCGCATTCCGACAATTTGGAGGCCTTTGTCCTCAAAGCGAGAAAGGAGACGCCCGGCGAGGCCTCGGTGGAGAGCGTCAGGCTTGAAGAGGATGAGAGTGGTGTCCATGGGGGGGGGTATTCCTAGTTGTGGAGCAGAAGGATAGAAATTTCGGGGAAAGTTCGCCACTTTCCTTCTTGTTATCTTTACGAGGGTGTTTAAAATATGCCGCGTTTTCTTGATTTGCTTGTCAAGTTCGAAAACAAGATGATCTTTCCTTCCCTCTTGAAGAGATTTGTCTGATTCTTCCTCGAAAATACCGACCTGCAGCGTGATGTTCTGCGCTTTTCATCAGTCGCATGGAATTCGGCGCAACGGTTGGCCTTTTCGTTTTGGGTGGAGACTTCCCGGCGTCTTCCTTGGTTTATAGGAACCTTTGGAGGACTTATACTGTGCGCCCAATCATGGCTCGGTGACGCATTTTGTTGCCCGCCACTGTTCTTTCTACTTTCGTAGAGAATCTTGAAACA
>JAPKBM010000007.1 GCA_026421205.1 Planctomycetota bacterium | reverse complement strand
TCAGGGCCTTCGCCTCGCATGGCCACGAGATTTAAGAGAAGGGGTTCGGGACCGGTTTGGATAGCAAGAAATTTAAACCTTTCCCCCTCCGTCATAGATGGCAAGTTATAAGAAATATGGCTTAATAAAGCCGCGAGGGATTGCGAATACAAAGGGTGCGCTTCAGCATAGGAGCCCATGTCGTAAAGAAGGCTCGCAAGGTTACCGAGGGAAATAGCCACATTCGGATGATTCGGTAAGAATCTTTTTCTATCAATCGCCAATGTTCGCTCATACAAAGGACGAGCTTCCGCATAGGAGCCTTGGTTTTGAAGGAGCGAGGCGAGGTTGTTGAGGGAGGTGGCCACATCCGGGTGCTCGGGGCCGAGGGATTTTTCCCGGATTGCCAGTGAACGTTCATGCAAGGGACGACCTTCCGCATAGGAGCCTTGCTTATTAAGAAGCACGGCGAGGTTGCTGAGGGTGTTAGCCACCCTCAAGTCTACGTAGCCAAGAGAGTTCTCATAAATTTCCAGTGCCCTCTCATATAAAGGACGGGCCTCTAAATATAGGCCTTGATTGGACAGAAGGATGGCAAGGTTGTTGAGGGAGCTTGCCACGGAATCATGCCTCGGACCGTAATTTTTTATTCGGAGAGCAATCGCACGTTTAAAAGCAGAAAGCGCATCTTTATAGAAACCCTGATCGGAAAGAAGAAGCCCATAGGTGTTAAGTGGATTTCCCAAAAGTGGGTGCTCCGGGCCTAACTCCTCCTCCATGATTCCGATTGATCGTTCACAAAAAAGTCGGGCTTCGGAATAAGAGCCTTGGCGCACTAAAAACGCAGAAAAATTACCGAGGAGAACAGCAAAATCAACGCCCGGGACCTTTTCCATAATCGCCAGGGCCCGTTCATACATAGGTTGTGCTTCAGAAAATAAGCCCTGGTCCTCCATAACCAGTGCAAGGTTATTAAGGGCTTCTGCCACCTTTTCGTGTTCAAGGCCGTAGGCTTTTTCATAAATAGCTAACGCGCGCTCATGCAAAGATTGTGCTTCGGAATAGAAGCCTTGAGTTTCAAGAAGCCTTGCAAGGCTAGCAACTGAATTTGAAACACTCGGATGGTCAGGGCCTAAAAACTTTTCCCTGGTCTTTAGCGCGCGCTCATACAAAAGGCGGGCCGCCTCATATGATGCTTGCGATTCAAGAGAAGAGGCCAGGTTTATCAATATGTCGATGACTTCTGGATGCTCAGGGCCATATGCCTTTTCAGCAATTTCCAACATTCGATGAGAAACTACTTCCGCTAGATGAAACTGCCGTTGCTCAAGGTAGATTCCGACAAGAACACCTAAAGAATCAACCAAATCCAAATGCTCCGGCCCAAGCCCTGCTTCCAACTCAGCAACGTTTCTTTGCGCTGCCTCTAACTCAGTCTCTTCCGGTTCCTGAAAGAAAACGATTGGTATGAAACCGAGAAGTAGTGTGCCGAAAATCAAAATGGCTAATCTCCGGGATGCTCACGGAATAAGTCATGAAAAGAGGGCGGGGGAATCTCTCCGCGCAAGGCCGCAACGGTGAGGAGCAGATTTTCGGGACCGCCCCTTTCGCGCAACATTTGGAATCTATCGGTTTCCGTGAGACCCCCCAGGTTCAAGGACAGCTCGCGAAGGCTAGTCCTTAATGCTTGATGGTAAAGACCCCGGGCCTTCTCAAAGGAGCCTTGCTCCGCAAGAAACCCGGCAAGATTGTTGAATGATATGGCTACTATGGGATGACCTTTGCCTAATGAATTTTCACTAATCCTCAAAGCCCGTTCGAGAAAATTTTGAGCTTTGACATTATGGCCCTGAAGATTAAGAATGAGCGCGCGTATCGAAAGGGAAACGGCAACGCTTGGGTGTTCAGAGCCCAGCGTTTTTTCTCGAACCTTCAATGAACGGCCAAAAAAATCGTCCGCATCCTCGATTAAATCTAGGCGCCAACATAGTTTGGCATAATTATGGAGAGTTTCTGCGACGGCTTGGTGATTAGGGCCCAATGACTTTTCTTGAATATCCAACGCTCGTTTATACGCAGCGCGAGATTTTTCAAAAGATCCTCCATAATAAAAAACTAGGGCTTGAATATTAAGTGACTCAGCTACGTCGGGGTGCTCCGGATTCAATGTCGATTCTCGAATCCTTAATGCCCTTGCAAAAAAAACATCCGCCTCTTCATATAAACCTAAGTTCTCACAGCACATCCCGATATGATGAAGGGTATCCGCCACCAATGGGTGTTCCGGGCCAAAGGCGTTTTCGCGAATCCCAAGGGCTTCTTCAAGCAAAGGGCGGGCGGCGGAATAGTCCGCCTGGGCCTTGTGCGCAAGGGCAAGACTAAACAAAGATTCGGCCAAATAAGGATGATCCCCCTCAAAGGAAGCCTTGTCTATCTTCAAAGCCCTTTGAAACATTTGCTGGGATTCGACATAAAGGCCTTGCTCTTGAAGCATCTCTCCAAATTCATTGAGGGTCCAGGCAACAAAGGTGTGCTCATGTCCCAGTTCCTCCTCTCGACTTCCCAAAACATGCTCATAAAGTGGTCGGGCTTCCGCGTAAGCCCCTTGATTTTTGAGAACTCCAGCGAGCGCAAAAGAAATCATGGTGACCGCTCCTGGTAAAGGCTCCTTTGATGATTCGACGATTTCCAAAGCAAGCTCAAGCTTTGAACGAGCCTTGAAATAATGGCCTGCGTCATCTAAGGCTTCGCCTAAAGCGAACAAAGAATTGGCCACTTTCGCGTGACCTTGTCCATATATTTTTTCCGTGATTGCTAACGATCGCTCAAACAAAGGAAGTGCTTCAGAATAATGACCCAGGGTGCGGAGGAGTGTGCCAAGATTCAAGAGAGCAACTGAAACATTTTCATGCTCCGGGCCAAAGGCTTGTTCACAAATCTTCAATACCCGCTCGAGCACTGGTCTGGTTTCTGCATAATCTCGCTGGGTCTCAAGAACTGTGGCGAGGGCCTCAAGGGATCCGATCATTCTTTGGTGCTCCGACCCCAACGCCCTCTCCTGAATTTTCAATGCTCTTTCAAGGGCAATGCGAGCTTCAGAAATTTTTCCATCGCTGTAAAGGACTACTGCTTGAATATTGAGAGATTCTGCCACGTCGGGGTGATCGGACCCCAATATCTTTTCCCGAATCTCTAAAGACGAATCAAACAATGGAAGCGCCTTATCATACTTTTCCTGGCGCTCGTAATTAACAGCTAAGTAATGCAAAACATCTGCCACGAGAGGATGCTCCAATCCAAACACGTTTTCACGAATCTCCAGCGCCTGCTCAAAAAGAGTTTGGGCTTCCGGATAGTTACCCTGCGCAGTTCGCATGAGGGCCAAGCTGAAGAATGATTCCGCTAAATACGGGTGATCGGATTCGAAGTGTTTCCTGTCAATCTCAAGGGCGCGTTCTAGGATCGGAATGGCTTCGTCAAAAAGACCTTGCTCCCGAAGCATTTCTCCAAATTCATTGAGAGTCCAGGCAACAAAGGTGTGCTCATGTCCCAGTTCCTCCTCTCGACTTCCCAAAACATGCTCATAAAGTGGTCGGGCTTCCGCGTAAGCCCCTTGATTTTTGAGAACTCCAGCGAGCGCAAAAGAAATCATGGTGACCGCTCCTGGTAAAGGCTCCTTTGATGATTCGACGATTTCCAAAGCAAGCTCAAGCTTTGAACGAGCCTTGAAATAATGGCCTGCGTCATCTAAGGCTTCGCCTAAAGCGAACAAAGAATTGGCCACTTTCGCGTGACCTTGTCCATATATTTTTTCCGTGATTGCTAACGATCGCTCAAACAAAGGAAGTGCTTCAGAATAATGACCCAGGGTGCGGAGGAGTGTGCCAAGTTCGACAAGGACAATGGCCACATTTTCATGCTCCGGGCCAAAGACCTTTTCGCAAATCTTTAATACCCGCTCTCGCACTGGTCTGGCTTCTGAGAAATGATTTTGACTATTGAGGATGGTGGCAAGGTTGCGTAGCGATTGGCCGACCTCAGGGTGTTCCGAGCCCAAGGCTTCTTCGCGAATAGATAGAGCTCGTTGGCAAGCTTCTGCCGCTTTCGCCAATGAGCCCTGCTGAGAATAGACCCACATGACAACATCAAGGTGCTCAGCAAGGTCAATATGATCCGGTCCGAGCTCCGCTTCCAGTTCAACCACTTTTCTTTGCGCTACTTCCAACTCCGTCTCTTCCGGTTCCTGAAAGAAAATTGCTGGGATGTACCCGAGAAGCAGTGCGCTGAAAATCACTCTGCCATTCTATGGGCAAACTCACTCAAACGGCTCTTCTTGGGTCGAATGATGAGTTCGCAGGTTTAATCCTTATCAGGGCCTTCCCCTCGGATGGCCACGAGATTTAAGAGAAGTGGTTCGGGTCCTGTTTTAATGGCTAGAAATTGAAAACGTTCCACCTCGGTCATTGCTCCCATGTTTTTGGATAAATGCTTGATTGTTGTACTGAATCCACGCTCATACAGAGGGCGAGCTTCCGCATAGGAGCCTTGCTCTTGAAGAAGCCAGGCGAGATTATTGAGGGAATCGGCCACATTTGGGTGCTCGGGGCCGAAGGCTTTTCCCCAAATTGCCAGCGACCGTTCATACAAAGGGCGAGCTTCCGCATAGGAGCCTTGCTCTTGAAGAAGCCAGGCGAGGTTGTTGAGGGCTGTAGCTATATCCGGGTGCTCGGGGCCGAAGGATTTTTCCCGAATCGCCAGCGACCGTTCATACAAAGGACGAGCTTCCGCATCGGAGCCCATGTCATGAAGAAAAGCGGCGAGGTTGTTGAGAGCAAGGGCCACATCCGGGTGATCGGGACCTAAAGTTTTTTCCCAAATTCCCAGCGACCGTTCATATAAAGGACGAGCTTCTGCATCGGAGCCCATGTCATGAAGAAAAGTGGCGAGGTTGTTAAGGGCTGTAGCTACATCTGGGTGATCGGGGCCTAAAGTTTTTTCCCAAATTCCCAGCGACCGTTCATACAAAGGACGGGCTTCCGCATAGGAGCCCATGTCATCAAGAAGCAGCGCGAGGTTGTTGAGGGAAGTGGCCACATCCGGGTGCTCGGAGCCTAAGGATTTTTCCCTAATTGCTAGCGAACGTTCATACAAAGGGCGGGCGTCGGCATAGGAACCCATCTCATTAAGAAAAACGGCAAGGTTGTTAAGGGAAGTGGCCACATCCGGGTGCTCGGGGCCTAAAGATTTTTCATAAATCGCCAGCGACCGTTCATACAAAGGGCGAGCTTCCGCATAGGAGCCTTGCATGTCAAGAAGCCCGGCGAGGTTGTTGAGGGCAAGAGCCACACGCGAATGCTCGAGGCCATAGATTTTTTCATAAATTGCCAGCGACCGTTCATACAAAGAGCGGGCTTCGGCATAAGAGCCTTGGCCATAAAGAAGCCCGGCAAGGTTGTTGAGAGCAAGAGCCACATCCGGGTGCTCGGGGCCAAGGACTTTTTCCTGAATCGACAATGAACGCTCATACAAAGGTCGCGCTTTCGCATAGGAGCCCTGTGTTCCAAGAAGCACGGCGAGGTGCTGGAGGGATTGGGCTACCTCTGGGTGCTCAGGGCCATAGACTTTTTCCCTAATCTCCAGAACCCGACGGCACACGTCCTCCGCCTTTCCGTACCGAGCCTGCCCATAATGAATCATCATGACGGCATTAAGAGGCGCCACCAAATCCAAATGCTCCGGCCCAAGTTCCGCTTCTAATTCAGCAACGTTTCTTTGCGCTGCCTCTAACGTAGTCTCTTCCGGTTCCTGAAAGAAAACCGTTGGCATGAAACCAAGAAGCAGGGCACTGAAAATCATTTCGCCATTCTATGGTCAAATCTACTCAAACGGCTCTTCTTCGGTCGAATTATCCAAGCCCCAAGCGCCCTTTTGTGCTATTTTAACTGCATGCTCATCCTCATCGCCACCCTCTCCTTCTTCCAAGCACAAGGCCCTCTGTTTACAGAACAGCCCGGTGAATTGGAATTTTCTGGTCGCTTGATTGCGCGACCTCTTCAAAGAAATGACCAAGAACTTTCTCGGTCTCTGGAAAGCCAAACAATTCATTACTTTTCCGCAACCGATGAATATATTTTGCAGGTGCCCGAGGGCCAAGATGAAAACAGTTATGCAACCACCCTGCTCGCCACCAATCACTTTGAATATGTCCACCCAGATTGGACTTGCTACCCCCTAGGTGACCCCAATGATCCGGAATTCCCCAACCAATGGCACCACGTCAACATGGAGTCGGCGTCGGCTTGGGACTTAATCACAGGAGACTCCAATCAAATCATTGCATGGGCCGATACCGGCGTAGATCACAACCACCCCGACCTCAGCGCCCACCTTATCCCTGGATACAATGCAGTCGATGACTTGGCGGAAGCTAATGGTGGAGACACATCGGACATCCACGGTCACGGCACTCATGTTGCGGGCTGTTTAGGAGCCATCGGCAATAATGGCGTCGGCGTGGCGGGCGTCGTTTGGAATATGCAACTCATGCCCATTCGCGTAAGCAACAGTTCTGGCGGGGGCGCTTATCTTTCTGACATTCTGGATGGTGCGCGCTGGGCCGCCGACCAAGGAGCTAAAACGGTCAGTGCCAGTTATTCCGGAGTGAACAATGCTTCGGTGGGAACAACGGGCACCGATGTCAAAAACCGAGGCGGCTTGTTCTTTTATGCCGCGGGCAACAGTGCCGACAACTGGTCCGGTTTTGATTACGCCGACACCATTGTGGTCGGTGCTACAGACTCCAATGACAACATTACCAGCTGGTCTGGCCGCGGGCGTGGGCTTGATTTACACGCCCCGGGTTCTGGCATTCTTTCTACCGTGATTGGTGGAGGTTACCAAGCATGGAGTGGCACAAGCATGGCGACCCCCCTTGCCAATGGTGTTGCCGCCATGATTTTCGCTGCCAACCCTTACCTAACTCCAGACCAAGTGCAAGGCCGACTTTACGCCTCTTGCGATGATCTCGGTGCACCCGGTGATGATGACACGTACGGAATGGGCCGCGTGAATCTCAGAAAAGCGGTGGAAGCTGCGTTGAGTGGAGACATTGATTTGTCCATCACCAACCTCGTTACAGGGCAAACGGCCACGGCCACAATGACAGGCGCCGAGCCATACGCAAAGCTCTATGTGGCCTACTCCTCTCAAGGACTGGCCGTGAATACAAACGCGCATCTCGAAGTGGGCTTTGCATTAGATAGCCCCCTCCTCTTGCGTGTCGTACGAGCCAATGGCATGGGTACGGCTGCTTTCGGAATGACCATCCCCGTTGCTCTACTCGGGCAAACTTTTTGGGTGCAGGCCCTTGGGATGAATGAGGTGTCGAACTTCGGCTCCCATACCATTCGGTAATGCCCCCCCTCCCTGACGTCCATCCCACCCTTGCGGAACGTGTCCGCACTTCTCGATCTCTCGGCGCCAATGCAGACTATGTCTTGCATGGCGGCGGGAACACGTCGGCGAAAGGCACTGTAAAAAATATTTTGGGGGAAGACGTGGAGGTCATGTGGGTTAAGGGGTCGGGGTGGGACCTTGGAACCATTGAGGCGCCCGGACTTCCTGCGCTAGACCTTCAACAATTGCGCGCGCTTCGAAGTGCCCCTTCCATGACTGACGAAGTCATGGTCCGCGAGGTACGCCGATGCATGTTGGACCCAAACGGCCCCACTCCGTCGGTAGAAACTTTATTGCACGCCTTCTTGCCACACCGATTTATTGACCATAGTCACGCCGACGCCATTCTTGCCTTAAGTAACCGCGCCAATGGGCGTGAACTTTGTGAAGACGTTTTTGGGGGCCGCCTGGCTTATTTACATTACGTCATGCCGGGGTTTCCTCTTGCGCTGGCGGTTGCTGACTTGGTAGACAACCATCCCAATGTGGAAGGCGTTCTTTTACATCATCATGGTTTATTTACTTTTGCGGAAACCGCAGATGAGTCTCTGCAGCTTCATGAAGAATTTGTAGGCCTTGCGGAAGCGCTTTATGCCGAAGAAAAGCAGGCTGTTTCCCAGGCCCAGGGAAAACCAACTCATCCAGCAAAAGACGTGTTGCCTTTTTTGAGAGGGGCACTCAATCAAGAAACATCCTTTGTGTTTTCCTTACGCGATGATCCCTGGATTTTGGCTTTGTTGGGCCAAAGCAATGCAAAAGAGTTGCTTTTGACTCCACCGCTCACACCGGATCACACCATTCGCACAAAAAGCTTGCCTTGTTGGCTGGACATTTCCGGGGAAGACCCCGCAAAGTCAGTCAAGGACGCGGTTGCGGACTATTCAAACATATATCGTCAATATTTTGAAGCCGGTTGCCAAAGCCGTGGGCCGCGCAAAGAACTAGATTCCCTGCCTCGGCTCGTTTTGATTCCTGGCCTTGGCATGATTGGCGTGGGGAATACATCCAAGGCCGCCGCCATCGCCGCAGATATTGGAGAACATACGTTGCTCACAAAAGCTGCCGCACAAGGCTTAGGGGCCTACCAAGGACTGGACGACTTAGATTTATTTGACATGGAATATTGGTCTTTAGAGCAGGCCAAGCTCGGCAAGGGCGTGGCCCCAGAATTGACTGGAAAAGTTGCCGTAATTACCGGAGGCGGAGGCGCCATCGGCGAAGGCGTAGCACGTGTTTTGCTGGACGCCGGCGCTTGTATCGCCTTGTTAGATTTGGATGAAACAGCCGTGTCGGCAACAGCAAAACGCCTTGGAAAAAATACGTTGGCCGTCACCGCCGACGTCACTTCGGAAGAATCGATGAACGCCGCAATGGAAAAAGTGTGCCGAGCTTTTGGAGGCATTGACATTGTCATCCCTAATGCGGGCATTGCTCACTCCGCTTCCATTTTAAAGCACCACATAAAAGACTGGGAACGACTCACCGCGGTGAATCAAACAGGCGCTTTCCTTACGCTGAAAACAGCCGGTGAAATTCTGTACCGGCAAAAAACTGGTGGCTCAGTCGTTCTCATTTCTTCTAAAAATGTCCTTGCCCCTGGTGCGGAATTTTCCGCCTATAGTGCCTCCAAAGCCGGCGCCCACCAACTGGCCAAAGTCGCCGCCTTGGAATGGGCTTCGGAGAACATTGCTGTCAACTTGGTCTGCCCCGACGCCGTTTTCCGAGATGGAGAAAACTCTTCCGGCCTATGGGATGAAATCGGCCCAGACCGAGCGGCCTCACGCGGGCTCAGTACCGGAGAGTTAGAAACGTTTTACCGAGACCGCAGCTTACTTAAACAAGAAGTAACCGCCGAAGATGTCGGCCGCGCCGTTTTGTTTTTTGCCGCCCGACGCACCCCGACCACCGGCGGCCTCCTTAATGTAGATGGCGGCGTGGCAAGCGCCTTCCCCCGATAACCATGATTTCCCCTCGCACGACTCGCTCTAAAATTCTCACCAAACTGCGCGCCAAAACAGAAGCGCGCAAGCCCCTCTTAATTGCGTCCGCTGGTAGTGGACTTGTAGCAAGCCTCTTGGAAAAAGCGGGCGCAGACTGCGTCAACACCTTTTCCGGTGCTCGACTTCGCGCAAACGGCATGGGCACCATGTCCATGATGTGGCCCATTTTGGATTCTAACCAACAAGTCTTTGACAACACCACGCAAGATATTTTGCCGGCTATGACTGGGGATGCCTTTGTGTGTGCCTGCATCAACGCCAATGACCCCCTGCGAGACATGCGAACCTACTTGCAGCAATTACTGGATGCCGGCGTGCCGTCGGTCTCTAACATTGGCCCTTCCGTTAGTTATGTCGACAAAGATTCCACGCTGTTTCAGGTGCTGAAAAAAAGTGGGATCACGTTTGAAAACGAAGTGGAAATGTTGAAGCTCGCAAAAGAAGAAAAGGACATGGTCACCGTGGCGCTCGCCTTTGACATGGAAGATGCGCAAAAAGTTTTGGTGGGTGCCAAGCCAGATATTTTCTGTTTTCACGCCGGCACCACAAAAGGCGGGCTCGTCGGTTTTGACTCTGGGGAATCCATTGAAGAAACCGCGAAACGCAGTGAAGAAGCCTACACCATGGCGCGGGACATTCACCCTGAAGTCCTTTTGGTGGGCCACGGTGCAGCTATGGAAACCCCCGAAGATGCGGCATACATGTTGGCGCATACGTCGGGTCATGGTATTTGGACCGGATCTTCCACCGAACGCTTGCCTATTGAAAAAGCTGTCTTTGAAGCGGCTTCGGCCTTCGCTAATTTGGAGTTCCCTTCTTGAGCAAACCGACCATTGCCGTATTGGCAACTCTGGACACGAAGGGCGAGGAAACCGCTTACGTCAAAGGGCGGATTGAATCCTTAGGGGGTAAGGCCTTGTTGATTGACATGGGCTTTATGGGTGAGCCCGGCACCCCACCCGACGTGCCACGCGCCGAAGTCATCACCAGAGGGGGTTCCTCTTTGGAGAAGCTTCTCAAGAATCCGGAGCGCCAGGAAACGGCACCAGTTTTAATTGCAGGAACCATTGCCATTTTGAAAGAGTGGGTGGAGCAAGGAAAGATTCAAGCCATCCTTGGCTTTGGCGGCACACAGGGTTCTAGCAACTGCGCAGCGGTCATGCAGGCCTTGCCCTACGGACTTCCAAAAATCCTCTTATCCACCATGGCCTCGGGCGACACAAGTAATTTTGTCGACATCAAAGACATCACCATGATGTTTCCCGTCAGTGACATTTTGGGCTTAAACCCTTTGTCCCGCACCATGCTCGCCAACGCCGCCGCCGCTGCATGGGGCATGGCACAAGCTGGCATTCCACTTCAGAAACAAAGTGAGGGAAAGGCGGTCATCGGCATGACCAATTTAGGCGTGATTACCGACGGAGCCATGCACGCCATGAAACGTTTTCGCAAAGCGGGCCATGAGGTCATCGTTTTTCATGCGGTGGGTTCTGGCGGACGAGCCATGGAACAGCTCATGAAAGAAGGTCATATTCATGCGGTTTTTGATTACGCACTTGGGGAAATTTCCGACGAAGTGCACGGAGGATTCCGTGCCGCAAGCCCCGAACGATTAACCGTGGCTGGAAAGTTAGGGCTTCCACAAGTCCTCTGCCCTGGCGGTACAGAACACATCGGAGTTTTCACGGAACCCAATGTAATTCCGGACGCCTACAAAGATCACGTTTCTGTTTTCCATAATCCCATCATTTTTGTTCCTCGCCTCAACGCCGATGACATGCGCCAAGTCGCCGCCAGTATTTGCGAGCGCTTACAACAAACGCAAGGACAAGCCGTGATGATGTTACCGCTCAAAGGAACAAGCCGTTACTGCACCGAAGGGGCGCCTTTATATGACGCCAACGCCGACGCCGCATTCTTCTCTGCCCTTGAGGAAGGATTGCCGAAACAGGTGACATGCATCAAAGTGAATGCGTCGGCGGAAGAGACCGGCTTTGTGGATCAAGCAGTGGATCAGCTTCTTAATCTTTTATAAACCCGGCACGGAGCCCTGGGCGAAGGGATGGGAGCAACAACTCTATATTAGGAATATGCACGTCTCATGATCGTCAACTTTAACTTACATGAGTTAGTTAGGGCCAGTACGAGGAGGGGCTAATCTCTATATAATGAATGAATGCTTGCAAGCGCACTCCTTCTCTTCATCGTTCCAGTGCAGGTTCACTATCACCCGAATGGAGCTCCTTGGAATCAGCGTGCAGCTGCGGGCCCCGATGCGGAAGTCCCTGGATGGTTCTATAACCTAGGCGCCACCGGGATTCGTTGTGAGCTAACCGAGGAACATCCAAAAGCACTTTTAGTGCGACATGTTTTCTCCGACTCACCTTCTCACAAGAAAGTTAAAATCGGTGATCTTATTATTGGATCTTCAGGGAATGTATTCAAGGAGAGCCACCAAAATGGGTACGGCATGGATGTATTTGGAGCCCAAGGTCCGATTTCCGAAATAGCCGAAAAAATTCAGATCTGTCAAAACAAAGGTCGGGCTCTACCGTTACTTATAGAAAGGGATGGAAAAAGAAGAGTCATCAAATTAAAGCTAAAAAAACGCAAGAGCTTCCTTCCTGGAAAAGCGTCCGTGGGGAAAACCGAAGAAGATCCTCGGCTCCCAATATTGCTTGACTACCTCATTAAACATCAGCGTGAAGATGGGTCTTGGGGCAGCCCCCCCCATGACACCTTCGCTCCCTTAGCCCTAATGAGTAGCTCGGAAAAGAGGCACAGAGATGCCGTTCTCCAAAATGTACGGATGCATGCTAGAACAACAAAGTCTAAAGATAATTCGTGGCTGATTAATTGGCGATACATGTCCGCGGGAATTGTTTTAAGCGAATACTATTTACAAACGAGAGAAAAATGGGTGATTCCTGAACTCCAAGAAGTGTATGACTTTTTGATTCAGAGCCAGTATGTTGATTTAATCCAGCTTAACCCAAAATCTCACGAAACTCATCCGCACGCGGTCCCAAAGACTCCACTGGACTCCCACGGCGGATGGGGTCACAACCCAGGATTTGAGGGATATGGGCCTATTTCGATGCTAACTGCTCAGGGGGCCCTAGTGTTTGGACTAATGAAGAGGTGTGGGCTTAATGTTGATAGAGAAAGGCATGATGCAGCCTACGCATTTTTACGCCGAGCCTCGGGAGACAACTTCTATGTTTGGTATGAAGACCAAGCGGCTGGCCCAAAAGACTGGGCTGACATGGGCCGTACTGGCACTGCAGCAATTGCTTTCCAAATGAACCCTTGGGAAGGGGAGCACCAAGGAATTTCTCTCAACTACGCTGAACTAATAGGAAATCATCCGGAAAGTTTTCCAGACACCCATGGGTCGCCAGTTATAGGAATGGCCTTTGGGGCACTAGGCGCCTTTTGCGATCCACCTTCTTTCAAGAAGCTCATGAGTAAGAATCAATGGTGGTTCACTTTATCGGAATGCCAAGATGGCAGCTTTTATTACCAGCCAAACCGAGACAATGCTGGCTACGGAGCGGACTCTAGAATCTCTGCAAGTGCTGCAGTGGCTTTTATCCTGTCTCTCTCAAAGCGAGCACTAGCTATAACAGGAAAAAAATCAGACTCCCGCTAGAGAAGGCGTTCGGAATACTCTTGAGGGGTGATTTTCTATTTATCTTCAACCCCTGCTCCTTTTCCCGTTCAATAATTGGCCGATAATCGTGTACCGGACGAATAAGCGATAACTTAAGAGTAAGACTACAAAAGCAATGAAGCATATGCTTATTAGTTTCAATGGAGCTGACATTTCCAGTCCTTTCATCTCATTTTGCAAAATGTAAACAAGCGGTAAATGGGCGATATACAGCCAATAGGAGGAATCAGACAGATATCGGACCCATTTTGATTGAGCGGAAAACAACCTTTTAAAGGCGCCGATTAGCCCAAAACACATAAGACAAGTATAGGTTGCAATATAAAACGAAACTAATTCCCCCTGTTCGTTTCCTGACCCTAGGCCGCTGAGCCCTAAGGGAAAAACAACGAGCAGCGCTAAAGGCAAAGTTATGCCCCAATACCTCCCGACCTGATGTTTACCGCCTTCATAGGAGAAAGACAGGGCCCCAAAGAAAAAGAAGGTTCCGTAATATCCCAAGATGCCGAAAGAAGGCGACCAGGACACGTCAGTGGCGGGGCCAAAGGACCAACTGTCCCACTGTGACTGGAAAATCCAAATAGTAGGGATTAGCCAAAGATAGCGAAGAGGGGAGTTGACCAATAGTTTTAGCGAATTCCATTGCGGAATGATTTTCAACAGAGGTGCAAGAAATCCATAGAGTGTGATTAGCAAGAACAGATACCACAAGAACCAGAGGTGGTGCAAGGATGGTAGATTTCGCTCAAGTAGATTGCCTTGATATTGCCCGTCCCCCGCTTGGGTAGCCACTCCTCCTTCATTGATTAAAATCTCCTTATTAGCTTTAAGGGATTTTTCCAGGTTCGTGCCATCAACAGGGATAGCCAAGAGGCCTGCGAGCGTGATTGAGAGGCTGGACAATGTTTTCAGGTCGCCACCCACCACCTCAATTGGTGATGTGCCGTCATCGTTCCTTAAGGTGGCGTCGGCGCCAAGATCTAATAGTGTTTGCAAAGCCTTTGTCTTCCCAAAAAAAGTGGCCCAGAGCAAAGGAGTGCTTTCCTTGCCGTCTCGGATATTTACATCAGCTCCGGATTCGACAAGGAACAAGATAGCTTCGATGTCGTTAAATCCGGTAGCCCAATGAAGGGGCGCAATGTCAATATTGTTTAGAGCATTTACGTTTGCCCCCCGGTCGACCAGAATCTTCAGTGCCTCCAAATCTTTCGTACGAATTGCAGATTCAACTAATAAATTTAGGTCGCCAACTGTCTCCGCGGAGAAGATTTCGTCGTGGTCTATTTTTTTTCCTGTCCCTTGATCTTGGTTTACTTTTTCATTCTTCGCAATCGCATTCTTGGAAAAGGCAGTTGCATACTGGTAATCAATGAGGGGTCCAAGGATGATTGGGAAAATAACCAGTGGGAGGAGAATTCTTTTCGTGCGATGTCGGGCATAGAACCCTAGCCCCTTTTTCTGCACCATCATTGATGCGAAAAATCCACTCAAGATGAAGAATAGCGGCATTCTGAATCCGTGGATTGCTGCAAAAAGAAGGTAGAGCCCGCCGCTTTGTTTTTCATCCTTAACAAGCCAGGGGAAGTCGGGTATGAACGACACAGAGGCATGAAGAACGATTCCAAGCAACATTGCGAAGCCGCGCAATGCGTCGAGGTCGTGGCGCCTAGTATTCATAACAAGGAAATCGTAACAAAAGAGGAGAGGAAAAGAAAAAGAGCTTCAGGACAACAAGGCCTGCGGGCTTATCATGTAGTCCAGGAAAATCACGTGCCCATTTCATGAAACTTCAAATGCAAAAAATCTCAATCACTCTTCTTGGGACGCTCTTCTTCTTGGGAAACGCAAACCTACTTTTTTCTCAAGAAAAAGAAGAAAAAGAGAAGGCGCGCGCACGACTTGAAGTGGAGCAGTCCGTGCATAATCGGTCATATACCGATGATGACACCCACTCTTATGATGACACCCACTCTTATTCTCAAAGAAACGATGAGGATGATTTTTTTGGAAGCCTACTCTTTGACCTTGTGGCCTTGCCCTTCACCGGTTCCGACTACTTCAGTTCTGGCTTCATGATGTCACCCCCCCCTCTTCACAATTCAGGGATGGGGTACGGCTTCGGCCTTTATGGATCAGGAATAAATAGATTCTCCGGCTACTTTGAATTGAAATTTGTGGGCTGGCCTAGCCGACCCAACCCCTATTATCAAGAAAGCTGGAATGACGAAACGGTGGAAAGCTTCCAGAGATCCTTCGGCATTAACCTTGGACTCAAGAAAAACTTTTCCGAAAAACTTGATGGCTTCATGGGCCTTGGGTGGTTCAACACTTCGGGATATTCAGAAAAGTATGATGCCATGGGCATACTTGGCAATCATGGCAGTGATCACAAATATTTCGTGCAAGATGCGGCCGGTGACGGAAATAAATTAAACCTAAACTACGGCATCATTTTCCGACCTAAGTCAGATTGGGGCGTGCTCATTTCTCACGACACCGCATTGTCCGCGACCTCCTTTGGCCTCGTCTTCGGCAGATAACTCCAACAGACTCCCTCCATGACCCTCATCTCCACACTGCACCCCATCCTGAATTTCTGTAAAGACCTTGACCTGGATCATCCGGAAACATGCCAAGAATCTCTCGAAGAACACTTCCCCTTTCAGGGTGAGGTTGTCCAAAACATCGTACGCCTTTGCAAAGAAGGTCTTGCCGACGGCTCCCTCTGTGACCGCGGGGAACTCCCTATGAAATTTTCTCGCGTGGGGAAACCGTCAGATGAATCTTGCCAATTCAGCATTGACGCCGTCTTCATGTCTGGTGTTGGCCCCAAGCATAAACATCCGGAAGGAGAAATTGACCTCTGCATTGCCACGTCAGGGGATGCCAAGTTTGACGGAAATCTTTCCGGATGGACGGTGTATGGAAAAGAAAGTGTCCACTGCCCAACCGTCACCGATGGCGAGATGCTCATTCTCTACTTCTTGCCCCAAGGCGCCTTCGAGTTCGTCAAAGACTAAACGCGCAAGCCGTTCACAAAGTCGGCAAGGTGTTCATAGTCTGGTCGGCTGTTATAGACCTGTGCAGAAATTCGCACCATATCGCCGACAGGGCTTGGCCATGAGATAACCGGCACGGTGATTCCTTCGGCGCGCAAAGCGTGCGTCAACGGAGATGCAAGGGTCGAGCCGTCGGCAAGGGGTACGCCCCCTACCTTCATTTCTGGAAGTTGGATGCACGCCATGGAGCCCAGCATGCTCTCTGGACAAAGCGGTGGCGTTTCCCAGCGGGCGCATAGAGTTTTCCGAGCCTCACAAACAAGCTCATGATTCTGCCGGCGGATTTGCTCCCAACCGCCCGGGAGCAGATGACTCATCCAATCTAAAGTGTCCCCTACACAAAGCCAAGCGGTGGGGTCTGAAGTTCCCGTCCAGTGGAATTCTTCATGAAATCTTGAAATGTCCTTTCGGGTGCTATTCCGGCCATGGCTGGTTACGGCGGGGTGGATTTTCTCTTGGTGCTTTGGTTGCACATAGAGAAATGCCGCGCCTTTCGGCGAACACAACCACTTATGGCAATTGCCCGTGTAATAGTCCGCACCAAGTTTTGCTAAATCCAGATTTAACATTCCGGGAGCGTGTGCGCCATCCACCATGACTTCAACGCCCTGCGCCTGTAATGCCGGCACAATTTTCTCTACCGGAAGAACCAACGCAGTTGCACTGGTGATGTGGTCCACAAGACAAAACTTGGTCTTTGGAGACACCTTTTCTAAAAGTGCGCTGGTAGCTTCTTGCGCGTCGGCAATTGGAAATGGAATGTCTGCCACGACAAGGCTTGCGCCCCAAATCTCTGCAACATGGTCCAACGTCTGCCGACAAGCGTTGTATTCATGATTGGTCACTAGCAATTCATCCCCCGGCGCAAACCGCAAGGATTTCAAAACTGCATTCACCCCGTGGGTTGCATTGGGTACAAACGCAATATCCGATGCTGGCGCTTTCAAGAAGCCCGCCAAGCGGTGCGAGGACTCATTAAGAAGGGCCTCCACTTGAAACGCAAGGAACTCAACGGGGTTCCTCTCTAAGTGATCCCGCAGAGATCCCTGTTTTTCCAAAATCTCTCTTGGGCAAGCCCCGAAAGAGCCATGGTTTAAAAAAGTTTGTTGGGAATCAAGATTCCAATGCTGGGCGAGGGGGACGGACATGCCCCCTCATCCTACTCCACATCAATGGCGATACGATTCGTAAACCTTGCATGAGGCCCGCCATGGTCCATCACCGCCTGCAAATAGACCCGTAAGCCAGAAAGCAAAAGCATGCGTGGAATCACAGCCTCTACAGTGCGTCTGCCGTCGACGGTGAGTTGCGTATCAAAGAAAATCCTCCAAGTGTGGCCCAGCAAAAACGGACCCTCGATACCCGGAACAAACTGGAACCCATCGTTGATGGCGGCCAACACAATGGCATGTTCATTGGGCATACCATCAAGGAAAATTCGCGTTGAAGTGCCAATCTCATTTTCACCCCATGCGCATAGGGTGGGGAAATCACTCCATGCCTCAAGACGAATGTCATCCAAGCAGGCTTCGGTCAAATCATTGTTCGGGTCATCGGCAATGGTGAATCGAAGTTGCATGGTGCTCGTCAACGAAGCGTATTCGTGAAGTTCAAAGCCGACGTCCTCCCACACATTGCGGTTTGGAATTGCTTCAAGAACGCTCCACGTATTTCCAGCGTCCGCAGAAATCTCCGCAAGGAAAACGTCATCCATGGCATTGCCTGGCAAATTGGCAAACCAACGCGCGTAATGAAGCACGACTAGGTCAAAGGATGCCACGTCAAAGATGGGAGATAAAAGCGTCGTCACGCCATCGACATCATTCGTGCCCGAAGAATTCCCCGCGGCCGCTCCGGTCACCCAACACTGCGTGCCATCGCCGTCAGGATTATCCTCTCCAGGCTGAACGACTTGGCCATTGTCTTGCGTTTGCTGCGGTTGCGCAATCTCCCACGAGTATTGCTCATCATCCAAAATACTCCAACCCGCGCCGCCCTCTTCCATATTGTCAAAAACTAATAAACGAGGCCGACCCAGGGTCAAGCCGACCTCCGTGCCGTCGGCGTGGTTTTCGTAATCAAAAAGTGCGGTCAGCGAAAGTGCTTCGCCGACGGGTGCATTGCTCGCAAACTGCACCGCCACACCTGGAGCAAACTCTTCATGCCCCGGAGGAATTTGAAGGTTGACGGAACCGCCTTGCACGGTGATGAAAGAATTTGAACTCACAATCTCTAGGGTTCCATTTAAATCCTCCATGCCCTCGTTGCCAATCATCAAGTTCAGCTCCCAAGTCTCCCCCGGCTCTGGGAATTCATTCCCGTTACCATTGATCTCTTCCCAAATGGCATCCATGATTTGGCCCGATGCCCCACTAAACTGCGCGGCCATGGTGTATCCCGGAAGAACAGATGCGAACAACTCTGGAATCCGGTTTGGATTCGGCCAGAAACCATCTTGGCTGTTTCCGATTTCCGGCGTGTAAGCAAAGGACCCATGCGCCCCGTAGTAGTAATCACCCGCAACCCCATTGGCTACGTAAAGCGTTTCCCAGCCCGTGCCATATTCCCAACCGGAGTCCGCCGACCATAAGGACGCGTAATGCCGAAGCAACGCATCGTCTGGTGCAAAAATAGTGTCATAGCCCCAAGGAAAAATCCAAAGATTGGAATACGTGTGGGCCGTGATTGAAATTTTTGGTGGGTACAGCGCCATTAAGTCTCGAAGTGCTGCCGTTTCGGGCTCAGAAAAAGCGGCCGTTCCACGATAGGTTTCACTTCCCGTGCTGCCACTGGAACCTCCCCAACCTGGACCCCATGCCCAATCATAGTTTCGATTTAAATCAACGCCGTGAACACCTCCGCCGGAAGAGCGCGCGTTCTTACGCCACATGCCGCCACCATTCGGATTGGTTTGCCTATTAATTTCATAGCCATCGGGGTTCACACAAGGGACAAACAATAAATTGCGCGTATGCACAATGCGGTCCATCACAGAATTTTCCCCTTCCGTTTCACAAATCAAATTGGCAAACTGCAATAAGGACTCCGCCGACATCGGCTCGCGCGCGTGGTGCAATGCGTCATACCAAACTGTCGGCTTACTTGCGTCATGCTGTTGCGGTGTCGTGGACATGCGAAACGCCCAAATATTCCGACCTTGCAAAGTTTGCCCAATCGAAAACTTTGGAGATACTCGGTAAGGATAAGTCGTGGCCAAACGATCCATCTCCATTTCCAATTCCGCAAGTGTTCGGAATCCACCCATACTGCCGACACTTTGCCGGGTGCCTGCCTGCGCCGCTCGGTTTGCATAAAACGAAGAGAGATTTTCCACCTGCACCTCAAACTCAAGGCCGCGAGCTAAAAAGGCATCCTGCTCTTGGTCTGTGGCGTAAACCACCACGCTCCCGTCGGCGGGCCTGTAGTGATCGTCTAGATCAGACGCCAGAACCTGAAGCGCGATGAACTCCTGGGCATTTTTAGGGTAAACCCGAACCAGGTCTTGGGGGGATTGTGCGCCGGGAAGCGCCTGAGAAGCAAGGAGGAAGAGGCTAAACATGATGGAGGGATGCCCTTAAGAAAAGGCACCCCTCCAAAATAGCCGAATCTTGCCGGCCCAACTTTGCGATCTCCTAAAACTTCAGGTTGAAGTCAAGGCGAATGCGGTAGTCGTCGGCTGCATCCTCGTACGCGGAGTCCGTGACGGCCATCATCCAGAGATTGGCCTGCATGTTGTCGCCGAGGTCATGCTTCCAGCCAATGATGTTGCCGGCCCAACCAGAGCCTAAGTCCGAGGGCAGATCATCTTGGGCGAAGTCAGCAAGAATACTGTCATTGCCGATGTCGGCGTACTGGTAGTACACCTTATTTGTGTCATCCAACTGATAGGAAAAACCAGCGGCATAACCCGTGTCCTCTACCAAAGGATTGTCCGTGTTCGCGCCGAGGTTTTTCATGTACTCCAAAGCAAAAATGAGCTTGTTCATCCGGTAGGACCCGATGGCATTAAAGATGGTGAAGTCGGATTCAAAGGCCGTTCCAGAGAAAAGATTGCCGTAACTTTTTTGAGGGGCGCCATCGCGTAGATCCAAAATACTATCCACATTGTTATCGTAATCGTACAGCGCTGCGGAAAGATCAAAACCCTGCACAGAGGCCATCCTGACCTCCGCCACCGTCATCAGCGTTTCTGTTCCAGAACTATTTTCGTCGAGGACGTACTCCCCAACCGTCCAAGAAAAAGTGCCTTCATCCCGGCCAAAGGCCACCCCTTCAGGCTGAACATCACCATCCCAAACGAAACCACTCCAGACAGGGTTTTTTTGAAAGGGGTTTCCGAACTTACCGAACTGAAACCAAGTGCCTTGTGCCCATTCGGGGCTGTAATTCATGTAGAGACGGTCCAGGGAAACATCAAAAGATCCGAAATAATCATTACCTCCGCCAACGTCCTCGTGCGTGCTGTTTGAATTCCCGGAATCTCCGGTCACCAAACGTGCGCCTATTTTGACGGTCTCATTAAAAGCATAGTCACCCCCAAAACGGAAGCGAAGGCGAGATCGATCACGCGTACGATCAACGTCATTGTTGAACTCATCGGACCGCTCAAACCGCAAACGGAAATCCCCGCTCCAGTTCCAGCCATCTTCGGATTCCTGTGCCTGTGCGCTTCCTATCCATCCCAGGGAAAAGACAGCGATTGCCAAAAGGAGGGTGCTTATTTTTTTCATATTTCTGGGCCGAGGCTTTGCGTCGGCGAAGGGAATTTTAGGAACTCCCGCCCTTCCTTTCATGCACATTCCGTGAAGGGTCCGTGTATCCTTCCAGAATGTTTTCCTGGCCATCCCGCCTCATCCTTGGCAGCTTTTTCGCCTTGTTTACCGTGGGCTGTCATGCTCCAAGCACCCTTGCTGCTCCAGAGCACCTTCCCGTCGGCGCAATCTCCATTCATATGCCCATGATTGACATCCTTGACTGGGACGAAACCCAGTACCTGAATGGGGAGCAAGTGGAGGACGGCTACACGGCAGCCAACGCCTCAACCACTGGGTACGGATTTCAATATGAATACTTCCTGACCCCGGACACCTCCGTTTACGCATCCTTAGATAGCCGCATCTATGACATCCAAGACAATGCTCGCCCTGATAACCGAGAGGGCTTGGAGTACCGCCTTGGGTCTCGCCTTCGTTGGGCCGCCGACGCCCACGGTTGGATTCAATATTTTTGGGGAAGCCATCTCCTTTTGGGCTCTGGCTGGACGTTCTTAGATGGTATCAATGACACCGGGGTAGAAACAACAGACTACTGGGGCCTTGGCGTGGAAGCGGGTGCGCACTTTTTTGTCAGCCCCATGGTTTCCGTTGAAGCCACCCTTTCCTATGAACATCTCCTGGGTGAGCCCACATACGGGGATAATAATCCCACCCGAGAAGAGGGCTTGCGTGGCCTCACCTCTCTTCTTGGCCTCGTACTTTACTACTAATTCTTCTGTAGCCGAAGCATTTCCATTAGCTCATCGGCCTTGGCATCTAAGCCTTGACGTTGATAAAGGGCAATTAGATTACGGATAGATTTTTGGTGGCCCGGGCTTAATTCAATTGCCCTTATGTAAGCCTGCTCTGCGGCAAAAAACTCATCTTGCCAGTCATAACAAGAAGCCAAAAGAAACAGTGCGTCGCCGTGTTGAGGCTCTAGCTCAAGCGCTCTTTGCACCAAACTGGTTGCGCGAGGAAACCACTCTTCGCCTGGGCGTTCTGTACCCAACATAAATGCGCAAAACCCGGCCTTGTAAAAAAGGTTGGGTGTTTCAGCGTGATCGCCAAGAAGCTCTGTATACAACTCAAAGGCCATCGCATAGCTTTCGCCGTGGAGCGCTCCGTCCGCAAGGTCCAACGATGTAATGACCATGATTTCTTCGTCTGGCTCGACCACTTCTGCCGGCTCTAGCGGTGTTGGAGCCGACGCCTCGGACCAAACAACCTCTTTCTCCAAACTTGGTGTAGGCGTCCAGCTTGGGGTTCCACGAACCACCTGATACCCGGGCGCCACTGCCTGCGGCAAATCTGGGTGAAAGTTTGAAAATGTACAGGACGCTCCAAAAAGGGCGACAGTGGCAAGAACGCCCAGGAGGCGAGAGAAGGCGGTGTGATTGGAAAGCATGATGAGAAGGAGAAACTCCCGTACCCCTATTGTAGAATCCATGGGTCGTTTTCGCATCATGGCAACATCCCCCATTAAAGCCGTATTCTTAGACGCAGGAAATACTCTTTTTACAGAGAAAAAACTGCGCTCAGCAATCTATGCGGACATTGCTGAGGAGTTCCGTGGCGCCGCCAACCCCGACCTCTCCAAAGAGGCAATGTCGTTGGCCTACACATCTCTGCCACAGTCCATCGATGGCTGTTTCCGATTTAGCCTGGGTTGGTTCCGGTTTTTCAACGCCATGGTCTATGAATCACTCGGCGTTTCTAAAGAGGACCAGGAAGATGCGCATCAGCGCACGGTTGCAGTGTTCGAAGACCCCAGCACTTACCACCTCTTCGAAGAAGTTCCTGAAGTCCTCACGACCTTAAAAGATATGGGGCTCCAAATTGGAATTATCTCCAACTGGTCAGAGCGCCTCCCGGAACTTTGCGCGGGCCTTGGCATTGCGGACCAAGTAGATTTCATCACAGCCAGCGCGGAGATTCGGTCAGAAAAGCCAGACGGCCCCATTTATGCCCGCGCACTCTTTAGAGCTGGTGTCCCTGCGGAAGAAGCGCTTCACGTCGGCGACCGCATGGACCGTGATGTCCGCGGTGCGCTCAAAGCAGGCCTGCGCACGGCATTTCTGGACCGATCCCAGAAATACGACAAAACGCGGGAAGGGATTCCCGTGCTTCACAACCTGTCGGAAATTCTGCCCCTGATTCAGTCCGTAGCCTGCGCAACTTCCTAAGAAGTGCGATAATCCCCGCACATGGACTGCCTCGTCGCCCTGTGCCAAACGCGCCCCGCCCTCGGGGACCTTTCGCGGAACTTTGAGTCGCATCAAGATTGGATTTCCCGCGCCAAAGATGCGTCGGCCGACTTAATCATTTTCCCAGAACTCTCTTTGACGGGGTATTTCTTGAAAGACCTTGTGCCGGAGGTTGCCTTGCGCCTGGATGACGACCGCGTTCAAAAAATTATTGCTCAATCCAAAGACTGCAGCATCTTGTTTGGCCTTGTGGAAGAGTCCGACGATCACCGCTATTTCAACTCTGCCGTTTTTGCGGAAGACGGAAAAATCTTGCATGTGCATCGCAAGGTATTCCTGCCGGACTATGGAATCTTTGAAGAGGGGCGCCACTTTGCTGCAGGAGAAGACATCGGCACCGTAAAAAGTAAATGGGGAAATTTCGGCATCCTACTTTGCGAAGACGCTTGGCACGCCGCTGCCCCTTGGCTACATTTTCTTCAGGGTGCCGACGCCCTCTTGATTCCATCGGCAAGTCCGGCGCGTGGTGTGGACACGGACTCTCCAGAACTTTCTTCGCAAAAATCCTGGCATATACTCAACCAGTCCATCGCCATGTTTTCACAGACATGGGTTCTTCATTGCAACCGCGTTGGTTTCGAAGATGGCACTTCCTTTTGGGGTGGATCGTCCATCACAAGCCCTTTCGGTCAAGTTGAAGCGGAGGCAGAAGGCCAAGAAGAGCAACTCCTCCTCTTTAAGATGACCGCCGGCCCCCTCCGCCGGGCACGAATTTTTTCACCGCTGCGCAGAAACGCTCAACCTGACCTCATTCGCCGACACCTTGCGCGTCTCCTCAAAGACCCTGACGCAATGGAACAATGAATGACCTCCCATCGCCTCCTGGATGCAATGTAGAACTTGCTGAGAAAGTTCTCGTAGGCTTTTTGGCGGAAGAGTGCCATAAGGTAGGCTTCAGGAAAGCCGTGCTTGGGCTTTCCGGCGGCATTGATTCGGCTCTCGTAGTAGAGCTAGCGGCGCGTGCACTTGGCTCAGAAAACGTCTTGGCCATTGCCATGCCACACCAACTATCTTCCCCGGTCAGCTTGACATGCGCACAAGAGTCCGCGGAGCACGCTGGCGTACAGCTGGAAGTTGTGGACATTACCCCGCCTGCCGACGCCGCCATTGCTGATGCCGAACTTGCTGAGGACAACTCCGATCGCGGAAGACTCCGCAAAGGAAACATCATGGCACGAATCCGAATGATTACTCTTTATGATCGATCCGCCAGAGATCAGGCATTGGTCTTGGGCACGTCAAATAAAACGGAACTCCTTTTGGGCTACGGAACCATTCATGGAGACATGGCGTCGGCGGTCAACCCCATCGGAGACCTGTACAAGTCCCAAGTGGTTGCCCTATCCAAACACCTTGGCGTTCCTGACTCCATATTAAATCGGCCGCCCAGCGCTGACCTCTGGGAAGGACAAACCGATGAAGAGGAGCTGGGCTACACCTATGACGCCCTTGATGCTTTCTTGCACGGCATGGTAGATCGCCGCTACTCCAAAGAAGAGCTGCGTCAAAAAGGTTTTGCCGATGACTTCATTCAATCGGTAACGCACCGCGTGCAAATCAATCAATACAAACGGCGCCCACCAATTATTGCCAAGCTTGCGAACAGAACGATTAATTTAGATTATCGCTACGCCAGAGATTGGGGCGCTTAGGCTGCGGAATCCGAGCGCAAAAGTTTCGCGCAGAGCGCATCAAGGTCGACCGACTCAAGCTCGTCTTGTTGAATGGGTCCCTGTTTGTTCATTCGAACGTATTCTTCGTAAGAAAGCACTTCTAAATATTCTCGGTAACTCATGCCGGACTCCATCGGTTGAGAGGGGCTCCAGTTTTGCAGCTGCCAACGCGCACGAAGACAAACCTGAAGAATGCGTTCCGCATCAGAACGGGTGCGCTGTAGCCGCAAAGAGTTTGCGCCTGGTTGCCCCTGGCTCATGCGCACGCGGATGCGCATAATTTCCATGACCGCCATGACCGATTCAATTTTTTGGATCATTTGCCGGCGAAATGCGGGCTGCCGCATTTGGGCTTCTGGAATGGAGGGGAAGGGGCGAGACATTTGACCTAGTGAGGGACACTAGAAAACTACCCCAAAAAAAGCCGCCCTGCGGGATTTTCCTACTGATCGATGGATCCAAAAATGCCGACTAATTCATTAGAAGGCAGTGCACCCACTACAAAAACAGGCTGTTGTCTAATTTCTCCGTCAATCACACGAATTCCACCGATGGCGGATTCACGGGCAAAATGCACCCGATCTCCAGGCAACGTATTTCCAGTAGACGGACCGACAGGGGCCTGTTGCGCAACAAAAAGCGTGCGGAGGCCGTCGGAAAATGCGGTGAGATGAATGTTTGGAATGTCTTGAAAAAGAGCTTCCGTTAACAACATTTTCTCGTGCAATTCCTGAAACCCTGGAGGGGTGTAATGAATTTGTAGGGGCGCAAACCCCAAGGTAGTTTCATCGCCGGGACTTTGGAATGGGTCTTGTGCAACCGTGGGCTCGGACCAAACCACGCCCGACAAATCCGGTGCAAAATCAAGAGCCGTGACCTCGGACTTCATGACTTCAACGCCGTCCGGATTGAACAGGGTCCAACCCATCAAAAGTGAAGTGTCTTGGTCTACCAAAAGAGTCAGGTCACCAAAACCATTTCGTGAGTGAAAACTGTATTGGTGACAAAGCCGCCCTGCAATGGACACGGCCTGAGGAGATGAATGAAAAGAATAGTTTGCAACCACGTCTTCCGTGAGGCCGAGATGAAGGTCTCGATACCGAACGAGGTAGCGTTGCCGACGCTCATAGGTTGCAATTGTTTCTCCCGACGGCGCCCAGCGGTTTGTGGTGTTCCCTGTGGCCCAACCCACGACGTCTAGGCGGAATGCTCCCTGACCATCGGCCAGGAGGACTTCAGAGAAATGCTCGTAAACGCCATCAATGCCAAGAACGGAAAATTCACGCTCCATCCGAAGAAGCTCGGTCTCCGGGGCAAAAACATCCGGCAGTGTTTGCGTCTGGCCGGAAGCGCCTTGCCCCGCCGTACCCGAACCACCCACCGTGACATTCACGGACCGACCTTGCGCGTCCGTTCCTTGGGGTTGTGGCAAACAAGCTGTACTGGCAAAAGCCAAGGCAAGGCTGAAGGCAAAAAGCCGTGTCATAAAGACTTGCCTCCGCTCACGGGTGCTCCAAGTGAGCCGGCCAAGCCCTGGGCTGTAGCGGACAACTGGGAAGGCTCAACACGTAAGACTAAAACGCGTGCACCATATTGATCTCTGAGGGTCTCTAAAGAAACCGACCCTTGAGAGGCTCCGGAAAAAACTCCGCCCATCCACAAGCCAGCCCCCAAAACCACCATGACGGCGGCCGCGGCTGCGAATCGACGGAAGGAGAGAATCCGCGTGGTGGAGGAAACGTCAGCCGACGCCTCTTCTGCCAAAACGGACTGAACCCGAGTCCATAATTCTTCCGGTGCGGGTTCTACTGCGGTCAACGAGAGGGCAACCCGGTCATCTAACTCTTGTGGTGCTTCCAAACCACCCATGCCTCGGAGCGTCTGCTCAAGGTCAGTGGGAAGGGGCTGGTAGGAAGGTTCGTTCATGATTAAGAGATAGAGTGGCTGGTGCCGCCTCTTTGAGACAAATGTTCACGAAGCGCCGTGTGGGCTCGGTTAAGCCTTGATTTCACGGTGCCCAAACTGCAATCCAAAGTTTCTGCGATCTGTTCGTAAGAAAGATCTTGGAGATATCGGAGAACAAGAAGGCTAGCAAACTTCGGATTGATATTTGCGAGCGCATCTCGAACTGCTTGCATGGATTCCGTGCGTTGCGCGGAAACCACAGGGTCAGAATCTCTGCCCTCTGCAGTGCTGTCTGCCATCCAGCCTTCCTCCTTTCCAGAGCCGACGTGCGTCCGCACTTTGCCCCGAGGGGCATCCAGCCGACGGCGACGGGTGTCGATGGCGGCGTTTACGGAAATTCGGTAGACCCAGGACGAAAAACGGCTTCGGAATTGAAAGTCACTGATGCGTCTTGCAAGCGTAACCATGGTCTCTTGGGCCGCGTCAAGGGCGTCGTCTTGGTTGCCTGTGACACGAAAGCAGATGGTGTAAACCCGGTCTTTATAGAGAGCGTAGAGGCGACCGAAGGCCGCTTCAAAATCCACGCCCCTTGCTGCTTGGCAGTCTTTAACGAGCTGTTCTTCAGAGGAGGGCACGGAATTCAAGGAGTAGGACGGGGACCCAGCGCAAAAGGTTCCCAAAAAGGGGAAAGGAGTTTTTTCCGCGGGTGATGAGTCTAACTACTTTATTAAACGAGAGTTAGAGGGATAATAAGAAAGCGCCCCCGCTAAAACGAGGGCGCTTTTTCTTATTTGCGACTTCCTATTATTCTCAGCCCCCTAGGAGGCCAATGATGTCGATGCCAATCAATACATCCTCAATCGAAGTGCTACAACCGGTGAAACAGGTGGCACTGGCCATCGGGGCGCAACCGGCCGCAGAAACGCGGTAAGCCACGCGACCACCGCCAAAACTGCCTATGGGCTGCAGGGTTTGGACACAAACTTCGTCTGAGTTGCCTGGGTAAGGAGGCTCTCCGCCTCCAGATGGCTCCAGAGGAACAAGACCGCCTGTTGGCGTACTAGATCCTTGACGACCAGATCCTTGTGGGAAGCGTACTTCGGACAGGATGTGGTCCACATGGGTGAACATGCGCGTTTGGGAAGATTGAACCCCATCCACAATGGCGGTGACCGCAAAGGCACTGCTCAATTCCGACTCAAACCAGCTGCGCGGGAAGGCGTAAGTGGCTCTTTGGATATACCAGCCCGGACGGCTAGAGGTGGTTTCCGAGTAGGCCACAAGATAAGGCTGAGCTGCGGCAGCAGTGACGGTCACGAGAGATTGCTGTCTGGCCATGGAATACTCCACACTGACGGCGCTGGTTTGGCCTATCAGATTGACGGACAAATAGATGGAGTCGGCTTGTGCATAAGCATCGGCGTAAAGGCCGGCCGACGGCGTGATCTTCGAGAGATCGTCCCAAATGAGAGGATCTGTGCCAAGGAGCATCTCTTCCAAATCAGAAAGGGTGTCCGCGTCCGAGTCCACTGAGTAGGGATTAGAACCAATGCGAAACTCCAAAAGGTCATCTAAGCCGTCTCCGTCAATATCCTCAAGGGCCAAAGAGCGTCCCGCAGAAGCCAGAAGGGTCGTCTGGGTGACCTCAAGGCCAATCCAAACCCCGGCGGTGCCCAGGAGGAGGGCAGCGATGACTGATTGTGATGTGGGGCGCATTGCGTTGTTCGAAGAGCCGAGGGGCTGAAACCAGAGTAGCAGGGTTTTTCTGCCGTGAAGCCCTTTTTTCTTATTGCTATCTAAGAGCACCTCCTTCAGAGTAACGGCTTCTTTCCCGGACTCCCGGAAAAATAGGGGACGAATTCCCCCCGAAATCGTATCCTGTTCGCCTCTCGGACGCGCCCGTAGCTCAGTTGGATAGAGTGACAGCCTCCGAAGCTGTAAGTCGCACGTTCGAATCGTGCCGGGCGCGCCATTTTTACCTTCCGAGGGGCTTTTGTAGGCTTTTCTGCGTGAGTCGATTCCTCCCCGCTGGCGCCCTTGTGGTTGCCGCCCTTTTGGCCTTCCTGCCCACTCTAAGCAATGGGTGGATTTGGGATGACGATGACTACATTCTTCACAACCGGACTTTGGTTGAGAGCGGTGGATTGGCGGATATTTGGCTGGACCCATCGAAAACACCTCAGTACTACCCCGTTGTTCACACAAGCTTCTGGATAGAGACCCGACTTTGGGGACAAAGCCCGATGGGCTTTCACTTGGTCAATATTCTGCTCCATGGACTCGGGGCCATCTTGCTTTGGAAGCTTCTGCGGAAACTTGGACTCCGCGGCGCTTGGGTTGCAGGACTTCTTTTTGCCGTTCACCCCGTGATGACAGAATCCGTGGCATGGGTAACGGAACGGAAAAACGTTCTTTCCGGGGTCCTTGTTTTTGCAGCAGCCCTTCAGTGGTTACGGTTCCAAGAAAACAAGAAATGGAAAACGTACGCCGGCGCCTCCGCTCTTTTCCTTGGTGCCCTTCTTTCCAAAACGGTCACGGCATCCTTGCCCGCCGTGCTCTTAGTTTTACTTTGGTGGAAGCACGGAAAACTTCCTCGCCGACCCGCCCTCAGCTTGACCGCCTGGATTCCCGTTGGCGTTAGTTTTGGACTGTACACCGCCAGGCTGGAAAAGGATCACGTCCATGCTTCAGGGCATTACTGGGATTTTTCTTTTGCTGAGCGCGCCCTTGTGGCGGGAAAGGCGTGCTGGCTTTATCTCAGTAAATTAGTTTGGCCGCACGACTTAGCCTTCTTTTATCACCGATGGATTCCCAACACGGCCGATGCTCTTTCTTGGGCTTGGCCTCTCTCTCTTTTTCTGGTCCTTTTTTTGCTCTGGAAATATCGAGCCCGCATCGGGCGTGGACCTCTTGCTGGGGTTTTAATTTTCGGAGGTGTCCTTTTTCCGGCGCTGAGTTTTTTCAATGTATACCCGCATAAATTTTCCTGGATTGCCGACCACTTTCAATACCACGCGGCGGCGGCCGTCTTCGCCATGTTTGGCTTTGCGCTATCCCACCCTAAACTTCCGCGTTGGACGCCCCTAATCGTTGCCCTTCCGCTCATGGGCCTTAGTTTCCAGCAATCAAAGATTTACGAAAACGTGGAGACCCTTTGGGCGGACACAGTGCAAAAAACACCCACGTCTTCCGCGGCACTCGCCAACCATGCGGCTATTCAGTGGCGAAACGGGGAACGGCAAGAGGCGCTTCGCATGTGGGCCAAGGCGGTGGAATTAGATCCCGCTGACCTGTCCAGCCTTTCCTCTTTGGTGCAATTTGGAAATCCAAAAAATGCCGATGCATGGATCCAGAAGCTGGAGCATTATTACCCGGGAAGTTGGGACGCAAACTACTGCCGAAGTTTTCACGCCTTGCGGAAGGAAGATTTTACGACCGCCATTGCAGCAGGTCGACGCGCACTGCTTTCCCCAGATCGCAAAGACCGTTCCGCAAAAATGGGGCGCACGCATTTGACAATTGGCGCCGCACTCACAGGGCAACAGGCCTGGTCCTTGGCAGTTGTTGAATTAAAAAAGGCCACGAGTCTCATTCCAGCGGTCCCTGCAGCCCATGCTTTTCTAGGGCTTGCTTTGGCCGGAGAAGGAAAGACCGCTGCCGCGCTGAATGAGCTCTTGTTTGCGCTTCCGCCCAAAGGGAACGAACTGGTTGCCATGACGACCTTGGCATGGATTCGCGGGTGTCACGCAAATCCAAAGTTCCGGAACGCGCAAGAAGCACTTCGAGCCGCGCAAACAGCTTGCAAAATGTCACGCAATCAAGACGCCGATGCCTTGGACGCCTTGGCTGCGGTTTATGCGTCGCAAGGAGACTGGTCCAATGCAGCAAATGCAATGCGGCAAGCGCTTCGCTTATCGCCCGGAAACCGTGGCATGCGTCAGCGAAGCAATCTTTATTCCGCACAGAAACACTTTCGAAGCGCGTCAGGTTTACCTTAAGACGAGCCTAATAGCGGAAGCGCCAAGTCAACTGGCCGAGCCACCACCGCCTTTCCGTTTACAACCAACACGGGCCGATTAAAAAGTTCTGGGTGCTTCACAATCGCCTGAATCTTTTCTTCTGCCGAGGCTTCGGCCAGGGCAAGCTCGATCCAGAGGTGTTCCTTCTGGCGAATTAAAACGACGGGGTCCGATTCCCCCAAGGCCACCAAGAGTTCACTGATTTCGTCGGCCTTTGGAGGATTCTCTAAGTAGTAACGAAGTTCTGCGTCGAGCCCTCGCTCTTCCAGGATTGCTTTCAGGGCGCGACACTTGGAACAGGCTAGATTCAACCAGGCGACGATTTCCATGCACAAAGTTTACAAAACCCCGTTTTTGAAAAACCACCCTCCCCTTTCAGCGAGCCCCTTCTCCCCATGATAGGATTAGAAGTTAGGAAATCGCATGTTGCTTGCCCTACTCCCTCTCCTGTTTGCGCCCCTTGCCCAAACATCCGTTGCCCCTCCGCAAAGTGGGGCCGTAGCGCCTCATTCTTGGGAGTGGACTTACCACCGTGTCATCGTGAGCAACTGGCACCCGCAACTTCAGGCGGAGCTCATCAACCTTCAGGGTGGCCGTGCAGATCTTTACCTTCGCTTTGGCGGAAAGCCCAAGCACAGGAATTGGGATGCCCGCTCTGCAAAGAACGGTTTACGAGATGAGGAAATCCTAGTCAACAGCGCCACCACCCCCGCTTTGGAAACGGGTATTTGGTGGATTGGCGTTTGGCATGAAACTGGAACCACCTTTGACCTCAACACCAACACCGACCCCATCCCTTCGGCCCACGCTGGCATGGGAGCCAATGTTTTTAATGGGGCTACCTCCTTCCGTGTTTGGGCGCCCAACGCCATTGGAGTAAAACTTGCCGGGGACTTTAACGGCTGGTCTTCCTCGGTCACACCTCTTGCTTCTGAAGGGAGTGGAACCTGGTCCATCGACATTCGCCATCTCTTGGCCGGTGGAAAATACCAATTCATCATGGATGCGGGCAACGCCGACCACTGGCGCAATGACCCCCGCGCTCGACAAGTCACTAGTTCTACCGGTGACTCGGTCATCGTGGACCCGGCCGGCTTTGATTGGTCCGGGGATAATTTTCAAGCTCCAAGTTGGAACGAACTTGTGGTGTATGAAATGCACTTGGGCACGTTCAATCCAAGCGGCATGAACATCGGCAATCTTAATGACGCCGCCCAACGCCTGGACTACCTCGCCGACCTCGGCATCAATGCCATTGAACTGATGCCCATTTGCGAATTTTCGGGCGACCGTTCTTGGGGCTACAACTACGGGCATCCTTTTGCTGTTGAGTCGACCTATGGCACACCTGACGAACTCCGCGCTTTCATTAAAGCGGCGCATCAAAAAGGCATTGCCGTCATGTTGGACGTTCTTTACAACCACTGGGGGCCCACGGAAATGGACCTTTGGCGCTTTGATGGCTGGGGCGTTGGTAACTACGGTGGTATTTATTTTTACAACAACGCGCGTGCGGTAACCCCATGGGGAGACACGCGGCCAAACTACGGAAGCGACGAAGTCCGGAAATACATCCGCGACAATGTTCTTTTTTGGTTTGAGGAATACCACGTAGATGGACTTCGATGGGACGCCACCTCTTACATGCGCAATGACGCCTGGGGTGACAATGGAGACGCATGGTCCTTGATGCAATGGATTAACGATGAAATCAATCAGTCCCTTGGGGGGAAAATCAATATTGCCGAAGACATGTGGAGCAATGAGTGGCTCACCAAGCCAACATCATCCGGTGGCGCAGGATTTGACAGCCAATGGGATCCAAACTTCGTTCATCCGATGCGTGACGCCGCCATTGCCTCTAGTGATCAAAACAGAGACATGTACAGTGTGCGTGATGCGATCACCTTCGCATATAACGGAGGTCCTTTTGAGCGCGTGATCTACACGGAATCTCATGATGAGGTGGCCAATGGGAAGTCCCGCGTTCCTGAAGAAATTTACCCGGGCAATGCGGACAGTTGGCACTCCAAAAAACGCTCCACACTCATCGCCGCGGCATTATTCACAACTGCCGGAATTCCGCAACTCTTTCAAGGTCAAGAATTTCTTGAAGACGGATTCTTCGATGACAATGACCCCTTAGACTGGGGAAAGTATATTTCCTTTAGCGGAATCCATCGGCTTTATAAAGATTTGATTAGCCTAAGAAAAAATAACTTCGCAAATACTGCCGGGCTCAAGGGTGCAAATACCAACGTGCACCATGTGAATAATTCGGACAAGCTTATTGCTTACCACCGATGGGATCAGGGCGGCGCTGGAGATGACACCATCATTTTGCTTAATTTTTCCAGCAATACAAAGACCAGTTACAGCCTTGGCTTTCCGCAAAGCGGAACGTGGCACGTCCGGTTTAACAGCGACGCCAATCTGTACGACGGCGGCTTCGGAGATATTGGCTCCACCACGGCCACAGCATATTCTGGCTGGAAAGATGGCATGCCCTATCAAGGCTCCGTCACGATTGCGCCTTACTCAGCCTTAATCTTGTCACAATAATCGGCGTCATCAAATGCGTCGACTGCCTCTTCCCAGCCATTGAATGTCCCTGCCAAATGAATTTGATGAGGGCCTCCCCACGCTGCAGCCTGGTCCGAGTCAACCTGAAAGGTGACCTCCCATAAATTTTCCGATGAGAGAAGAGTGACTAGGGGCATCTCAGCAGTCTAGTCAACATCTGGAAATGAAATTTGGTAAAAAATTTCAAACTCGCCGCACCAAAGGCAATTTCGTAGTAATATCAAGGATGGCATGGGGTTTCTTTTGCATTCCCTAGCCTCTTCCCCGAACTCGCCCTACTCATGCGCATTATCCCTCTAATTCCATTCCTCCTTTTGGCCACGTCCCCGCTGGCTCTTACCCAACAAACGACACTTGCCACGGAGTCCTTCGATTACGGCGCGGGGCCCCTTGGAGGCCAAGCCGGTGGTAGTGGTTGGCACAATGAATGGTGGTCCGGCGGAAACTTTGACGACGCCATGGTGACTTACCCCGGGCTTGATGGCATCGGCGGGGCAGCGCGCACCAACTATGAACATGCTGGCTCCTACCGGATGCCTTCTATTGGTGGCTGGGGCTCTATCTTGGACCCAGACAATGATGCTCTTGGCGCCGACGGAACCAGCATGTGGATTTCTTTTGACTCCATGCGAGACCCAAACAGTGACGACTCTTACGGCGGTATTGTTCTCAATATGGCTTGGGTCGGCGAAGGCCTTTTCATTGGCTCCCCTTGGGGGTCAGACGAATGGGGCATTGAGGTCCCCTGGGTAACGGGTCCAACTTTTGTGGCCGGAAGTTCCGTAGACACTCAGGCACACCTTGTTTGCCGGATTGACTTTCTCCCTGGGGATGAGCGTGTCCAGCTTTGGGTGAACCCCGCCTCGGACTACCCAACCACTGCGGGCGATATTGACATCATGTTGCCCGACTTCCGCTTTAATGAGTTCAAAATGACTTCTGGAAGTGGCTCCGCAACGGGCTTTCTTTTTGACGACTTAGAGCTCGCCGCCGAAGGCGACCTTGGTGTTGGCCTTGGCATTCGCAACCTCATTGCAGGTCAGCCTGCAACGATCACGGTTCAGGGGGCAGCGCCCGGCAATAATATCTTGGTGGCCTACTCCTTAACCGGTCCTGGTCCCAGCCCAACTCCGTTGGGGAACGTGGATCTCTCCGCACCCATCAGACAAATGCAGCCTTTCCCCGCCGACGCTAATGGCCAGCTTGTTTTTGATGTGATGATTCCACCTGGAACGACCGGCATGCCTGTTTTCCTTCAGGCCGCGGAATTACTTGCGGGTGGTGGCGGTAATCTCAGTAACTCTTTGGCGGTAAGCATTCAATAAACTCTTCCTCATGCAAGCCTTCAACCTGCTCCCCCTCGTTACCACATTTGCTCTGGCAGCGGCGCCCTTCGCCGCGGCCCAACAACAAGTGCTGGCCACAGAGACGTTTGATTATCCGGCTGGAAACATCGGAAATCAAAATGGGGGAACCGGTTGGGCTGCTGAGTGGTGGGCTGGTAACACTGACGATGCCAGCATTTGCATTGTGCCGGGGTTTGATTCCATCGGCGGAATGCAGCGCACGAATCTTGAGCACAGTGGCTCTTTCCGTGCATTGGACCTGGATCAGTTCGCCTGGCTCAAAGACCCCGTCACGGGTGTTCTTGGCAAAGAGGGCACCACCATCTGGATTTCTTTTGATTGCCAACGCACGCCAGGAGGAGATGATTTTTATGGGGGTCTCCACCTAAATCGTCAGTGGACCGGCCACCAACTTTTCATTGGAAGTAATTGGGGCGGAACGGCTTGGGGCTTTGAAAAGAATTTTGTGGGCGCGCCCGTTGAAGCTCCTAACACAGATTGCGATGTACAAGCACGCCTCGTAGTTCGCATTGATTTCGAAGCCGGAGACGACTTTGTCAGCCTTTGGGTAGACCCTACGGAGGAATACCCGACCACAACGCCAAATGCTTTTTCTTACATGCCGGATATTCATTTTAATGAAATCTATATTCAATCTGGTGATGGTCTGGTCACGGGCTTTGACTTTGACAACATTGTCATTGCCACGGAAGCAGATGGCCCCCGTATCACGGCGGAAAATTTTATTTCCGGCCGTTACACCACGCTAAAAGCGTTCAATTGCGTGCCTGGCCATCGCGTCTTTTTTGCCTACTCCATTTTTGGTGGAGGCCCAACTTCTAGCACGTATGGAAATATTCTTTTGTCTCAACCTTGGGGCATTCTTCCTGTGACCGTTGCCGACGCAAACGGCATTGCAACGCTACTTGAATACATTCCTCTTGGTTTCCGCAACCTACCCGTTTGGCTCCAGGCTTTAGACGTCACCCCAGGACCTGGCGGTGCCGGCGTCTTGTCCGACGGGCTCAACCTAGTGATTCAGTAGTAAGTCACCCGCCCGCTTCATCCGCAGAAAAGAAATGGGTCTTTTTGTCTGAAATAAAAGCATTTGCATGCCTAGCCATATTGCGTACGGCAAACGATGGCCTGACCTACATGCGCGCATCCTTGGAGTCTCTCCCTGCGCTTTTCTCCTCCCATCACATGGTGGGTGATTATGTGCTGGACTGGTACTTACCGGCGCACAACTCTTATGATTCCTGCGCACGCAAACGCATTTTCTCACGACGAAGACGCTTGCGAAGCCGTAAAAAGGTTGGGCCAACTTCTAGGAGTTCGTCGTCGTCCAAAAACTCTAAGCAGGCCTCTAAACCCATGTCACGCGGGCGTCGGAGTTTGTCATCATTGTCCTTGCCCGCCGACCGAACGTTCGTAAGTTTCTTCTCTCGAATAATATTCAGGACAATGTCTTTGTCTTTATTGTTTTCCCCAAGAATCATTCCTTCGTAGACCTCAACGCCAGGTCCCACAAAAAATATCCCTCGATCTTCAAATGCCCGCAGAGAGTAAGTCGTGACTTTTCCGGCTTCGTTGGCGACAAGAACGCCATTGTGCCGCGCACCCAAACCGTCGGTCATGGGGACCCAGCCCTCAAATACAGAAGACACATTGCCTTCGCCACGAGTTAACGTCAAAACCTGGGTGCGTGCACCAAGAAGCCCCCGCGTCGGAACAGTCATATTTAAAGAAACTCGACTTCCTCGGCGATCCATAGAACGAATTTCTGCGCCACGACCTCCGAAGTACTCAATCACCTTGCCCATGGAATCCTCGGGGCATTCCACCACAGCAGCCTCCAATGGCTCCATTTTTTTTCCGTCTTGCTCTTGCAGTAAAACCCGAGGCTTCCCGACGGAGAACTCAAAACCTTCTCGACGCATATTTTCAATCAAGATTCCAAGGTGCAAAACCCCTCGCCCGCCCACAAGGCATCCGCCTCCATCTAATAGTGTCACGCGCAATGCCGGATCCATCATTTCTGCTTTTTCAAGCCGCTCAAGAACCTGACGAGAAGTCACAAACTGTCCAACGCGTCCAGCAAGGGGCGAGTCGTTGACTAAAAACTCCATCTCAATCGTAGGGTCCTCCACGTGTAAGAAAGGAAGGGCCTCAGGTGCCTCTAAGGCACAAATCGAATCCCCAAGTCCTGCGTCGGGAATTCCGGAAATTGCCGCTATGTCCCCAGCAGAAACAGACTCTACATCCACGCGCCCCATGCCCTCAATTCGATAAAGCTCTTTGATTTTAGCGGTCCGTGGTTTTGCGTTTGCTGTCAAGACTGAAACAGCCATTCCCTTCCGAATCACGCCGCGGTCCACTTTTCCAATTCCAATCCGGCCGACATAATCATCCCAATCTAAGGTGCTCACCTGAAAACGCATAGGTGCATCTTCGTCCGTCTGTGGCGCTGGAACGTATTTCAAGATGTCATCCAGTAAACAAGCAAAACCATCACCCTCCGCCGCTTCTTCCCGAGAGGCCCAGCCACTGCGGGCGCTGGCGTAAATTACAGGAAAATCTAAAGCAAGTTCCTCGGCTCCAAGGTCCACAAACAAATCAAAGACCTCCCCAAGTACTGCGTCTGGACGTGCATCCTGCCGGTCCATCTTGTTCACGACCACCAAAGGCCGAAGTCCCGCTTCGAACGACTTCTTTAAAACAAACCGTGTTTGCGGCATCACGCCTTCAAAGGCGTCCACCAACAACAATACGCCGTCGGCCATGGACAAAACGCGCTCCACTTGTCCGCCGAAATCCGCGTGACCCGGCGTGTCAATGAGATTCACTCGAACACCTTTCCAGTCCACGGTGGCATTTTTTGACAGGATGGTGATTCCCCGCTCTCGCTCCAAATCATCGGTATCCATCAACCGGTCCGCCCCAACTTCGCCACGGCCCAAAGTTCCAGCCTCCTTGAAGAGCCCGTCAACAAGGGTCGTTTTGCCGTGGTCTACGTGGGCCACGATGGCAACATTGCGCAATTTCATGATTTCAAACGGTCGGAGTGACAAAAGGAACCTGGAATCTTACCCGAGCGGGCAATCGTTAGGATATTGCCGACATCATGCATCCCATCCTTCTCCTGTTTCTTGCCCTCCTTACCCCGATTGGAACCTCCTGCGGCTCTAAGGCGCCAATCCGCAAAATACTTCGTGTGGCAAAATCTGAATTGCCGCAAGAAAATCCCCGTAAAGAGCGTCGGCCGAAGCAACAACAGGAGCCCAGGTCCCCCCGGGTAGAAGCTCCTGCTCCGCCTCCCGCAAGCCCCCCCCAGACGCCAACTCCCGGCGGCGAAAATGTTCCGTCCCCACCCACATATATTCCCGACGGACACCCTCGGCTCTACTTTTCACAAACCGAGCTCCAAGGTCTTCAGTTGCAATCCTCTGGAACTCACACAACTCTCAGCCAACGCATCCAAGGTTTTGGCAACTTGGGCATCGCCAAAAAAAATAAAAAACTGCCCTCTAAAAATGTTCGGGACCTTCCGGGCGGAAAAGGGTCCTGGCGAACGCAAGGAGACATTCTGATTGGCATGACGGCCTCTGCCCTCTTTCACCCAAACCTCAATCAACGTGCGGCTTCGGTTTCCTGGACAACTGAGGCCATGGAAAATATGGCAGGCTGGAATTATTGGGGACCGAACAAAGAGAGAGAGGTCAACCTAGATGGCGCCGCTATTTTGACGGCCTATTCCATTGCCTATGACAGCCTGTACTCTCAATTCACGCCGACACAACGCACAACCTTCAAAAATGCCATCATCAAACGATGTGAACACTATGCATCCGTTGTAGATTCCAAGGAACTTGCTGAATGGGCACGAGGCTTTATTGCCAACCACAATTACATTAACTACAACGCGCTTCTTCATGGCGCGCTCGCTGTCCTGCCAGAGCATCCAGCCGCCCAAAAATGGATTGATCTCTGTCTTCAAAACACAAAGAAAGTGATGGACCTCCATGATCTTCGTGGAGATGGCTCGGATCACGAGGGGCCAATGTACTCCTCCTATGGGGGCCACGGCCTGCTCCCAACCCTCTTTCTGCTCCATCGATTTAATCTAAAAGACCATTTTTCTGGCCCTTGGTTTCAACAATACTTCAACTTCCTTGTCCACGGTTCGCAGAAAAACTTCGCCAAAGTCCTTGGATTTGGCGACAACTATATCGCTTGGGGTCACGGACCAGAACACCTGCTCTTTTTGCTCGCAAAATACACGCGGGAACCAAAAGCAAATTGGTTTGCCTTTCAAGTCATTCAAGAAACCAAAGCGGATTACCCTTATGGAAAACCCGATGGCGCAACCCTCTTTTGGGAGTATGTCTGGTATGACCCATCAGCAGGCAATGAAGCAATCACAACCGCCAACACCTCAGGGTTTGCCTACTTTATCGACTGGGGCGTCTCAATTTTTCGCCGTGGTTGGGGTGCGCGTGACACAATTTTTGCCGTAAGCGCCAGTGACCCTGGAGGGAAAAGTGCCTGGGCCTTGTGGCAGGCTAATGATCCACGCATTGGGACATTCACGATTGCGCACGACCATCCGAATGATGGTGGATTTATCTTCAAACCTGGCGGACAAGATTTCATTTCTGGAGGGTTCTACGAAAAGCCGAAACGCACCGCGCTACACAGCACTTGGACCTTTGGCCCTGCCGACATTATCCAACCGACAGTCACAGCTTCTGCTTTAAGCCGAGTTTGGGATAAAAAATATCTTGCTCAGCTTGGCCGGCCCAAAGAACTTGGCCAGTCTGGCGAATGGAATGAGTGGTTTGGTCCTGCCGGAAAACTCAAAAAAGAACGTCCGGAAACGACCTTTTCTACAGCAAAAGAAGCCGACGGAATGATGTTTGCTTCTGTAGAAATAGGCCAGTCCTACCCAAAAAGAACAAAAAAGAAAAAAGGGGCCTTTAGTGTTCCTCGACTTAACCGAAGCTTTCTTCTCCTTCCGGATGACACATTGCTCATTGTCGACCGCGTTCAAACGTCAAGTCCTGTTCCGGCTCAAACTTACTTTCGCAGCTTGGTCACCAAAGAGCGCGTGCGAGCGTTTGAACGCAATACAAAGGGAGCTCGGCTCATCTTGGCCAATGGTGATCCATGGAAAATAACCTCCGCTTACCCCACAGGAATGGCGTTTGAAACCGGAAAAGAAATCATTAGCATTGAAAGTGCCCGCGGCGAAAAACATATTCGTGATTGGTCCAAGCTGGACAATTACAGTGTTTTTCTCCGCGCCAGTAACCCAAGCCACAGTGGAGAAGAAACCTATATCTTCCTTCTTCACCCCGAAAGCCGAACCCCAATCATCTCTGGCCTTCAAGTAAGCGCCGGTGGAGTTTCCTTGACTCTTCAAAGTGGAAGCAACACCTACCCCATCAAGATAGGGCTTTCTCCAACTGCAGAAGACCGCCTTTCTTTTCTTGGATTTTCCGGATTCGCCTCTGCGGGAAATACGAAGTTCTAATTTCTTGCCGCCGACCGCTCTTCGGAAAGCGCCGCAAGGTGCTCCGCGGCGTCGGTCGTTGGATAGTCACCCGTAAAACAACCAGTGCAAAACTTTTCAATTTCAGTATTGCCCTCTCTAGCCGAATCTACCATCCGGTCTTGATCTAAATACATCAGATAGTCTGCGCCGATGTCCGCGCAAACTTCATCAATAGAACGGCCACGCGCAATGAAATCCTTCGTGGTAGCCATGTCAATGCCATAAGGACACGGTGCAACCAATGGAGGAGACGTGGTGGCAAAATAAATGTTCCTCGCGCCAGCCGCCCGCGCCGCCTCAATAATCCTTCGGGATGTGTTTCCGCGAACAATGGAATCATCCACGAGCAAAACATTTTTATCCTTAAACTCCAATGCAATCGGGTTCAATTTTCGCCGAATGGATGTTTTTCGCGCCTCTTGATTCGGCATGATAAAAGTTCGCCCAACATAACGGTTTTTAATAAATCCTTCACGATAAGGAAGACCCAAATGATTGGCCGTGGACAGCGCAGCATCGCGCGCGCTATCTGGAATAGGAATTACAACATCCGGCAAGGGGGCGCCTTCGTCCTTCCATTGCTCAGCCAAAGCTTTCCCAAACCGTCGGCGAGTTTTGTACACGCTAATTCCATCCAAAAACGAGTCCGGCCTAGCGAAGTAAACTAATTCAAAGATACAGGGGCGATGTTTCTTCTCAAGAACCTGCACAAAAATTGGATCTTCGCCAGGTCGAACAAAAAAAGCTTCGCCGTTTTTTAAATCTCGAACCCGGTCAAATCCCATCATGTCCAAGGCTACGGATTCGGAGGCAACCGCCCATTCTGTTCCTTCGTCAGACTCTCTTTTTCCAATAATGCAGGGTTTAATTCCAACGGGATCTCGAAAGCCAAAAAGCGCGCCCTCCGAAAGGATGCCGCCGACCGAATAAGCACCCTTTGCCAATTCGAAAGCATTTGTCACGCCTGCGCGCACCCGATCTTCCAAGGGCAGGGATGGTTCAGCACGCCGAAGTCCATCTGCAAACGCATAAAGAATGGCCTCTACATCACAAGAGGACTCCACGCAAATATTGGTTGCCGGAAAACGATTTGATTTCAGATCCACCCAATTCGTGAGATTCCCATTGTGCGCCATGCCAACACCAAAAGGGAAATTAATATAAAACGGCTGTGCATCTTGCTCACTGCCCATGCCTACAGTCGGGTACCTCACGTGACCGACGGCTAGGTTCCCTTTCAGGCGTTGCATATCTGAGGAGCGAAAAATATCTCGCACCATGCCATTTTGCTTCCGCAAATGAAACATACCGTCATAACTTAAAATTCCAGCGGCATCCTGGCCCCGGTGCTGAAGTGCAATTAGCCCTTCATAAAGTTCGGTAGCGACGTCGCGCCCCTCAAGCCCAGCAATTCCGATGAATCCGCACATGGTGACAGGTCGGGAAGGAGTCCCGAGAGGTTTATTCTACGCGTTGCTGACCCACATTCGCGCGGAACCGGCGAAACTCCTGGAGAACTTTTCTGTCTTCACCCTGAAATGTAGAAACAGGAATCTTCCGCCCTGAATGCTCCTCTTCCGGTGTAATCTCAACGTGTGCATAGCGGGGATCGTAATAGCGCACGAGGAGGACCTCGGCTACTTTTTGCCAGGCTCCATCCAATAGCCAGGCCTCAAGCTGACCCACCCATTTTTTTCCCATACGCTTCTCTAAGAAAGGGAGTTGGGCTAAAAGCTCCTCTTGGCACCCTGGGTTTGCCAGATACTCTCTTCCCAATTCCGCAATCCGGTCCGCAAGCGAAGCCTCCAGCCCTACAAAAAGACCCTGCTGCATAGCCAGCCAAAGCCTCTCCGGAATCACCACATCTCCAACCTTTCGACTTTCCCCCTCTACCCACCAAGGGCCGGGGCCCATGAGCCGGAGTCTCTCCCAAAGGCGTGTCTCAAAAAATGGTTGGGACACCGGGGAAAGACCAACCGCACCAAGGACCGAAGAGCGATGTTGAGCAAGCCCCTCTAAATCAAGCACCGTACCGGGCTCGTCCCTCTCTACTTGACGAAGTAAGCGTGTTTTTCCGACGCCCGTCGGCCCTTGAAGGACGAGTAGCGCGGGTAATGGGCTTTGGGAAAGTTCCTCCATCACAAACCGTCGGTATTTTTGATATCCACCCCTCATGAGATAGACATTGAGTACCCCCATCCGACGCAACAAAGCCACCATAGACTGCGAACGCATGCCACCGCGCCAACACATGAAGACCAATGCATTGGTCGGCGCCTCTTCTGCTTCTTCTACCTGAAAAGAAGTCATGCCTCCTGATAAACCGGAGGATATTTCCCGAAACTGGCGTTGCCAATCTGCAGGCATTCGCTCTTCACCCAGAATCTCGCACAATATTCCACCCAAATCTTTCTCAAGGAAGGCTTGGCCTTGCTGATAAGCTGCTTCTGGCGAGCTTTTCTTCCACAAAGTGCCCACAATAGCTCGCTGATGATCATCAAAAAGAGGGGTATTCCACGCCCCTGGTGGATGATCTCGTTGAAATTCCGACGGGCTCCTTAAGTCAACAATCCGGGCAGCAGGAAGATGCTGGACCTGGTTAAAGGAGAGGGAGGGAATCCGCACGAAGCGGTATTCTAAAAACGAGGCCCGCGTCGGGAAAACGAGTGGCCCAGAACCCCTAAATGCGCCAAAGATTGAAAAAACTCCTGCGGGCGCATTTCTCGAAGAAGTGTCTCATGTTGGGGAGAAATTTCATGCCGTAACCAAAGGTCCTGCGCTGACGCCTGCGCCAAAAACCGCTCCTTGTGCAAGTGACCAAGCACAAAAAGAGCATCTTCCATGGGGCCTTCAAAAAGGATGACGGCAACCGCCGACGAGATTTCTTGCTCTTCCACCGCGTGGCGAAGGGCGCGATGAATTCTTGCCTGGTGCTTGCGGCCTCTTTTTTCTGTCCGCTCATGGAGCTGCATCCGTGTCTTCATTTCTTTTTTGCCCTGGGTCGACAACGCTCGCCAGCGATTCATCCGCTCCTGAAGCACAACCTGATCCTGCTTCGAAAGCGACTCCCACCATTGCCGAGAGTTTTCCTGAATTACAGCAGGCGATGAAACAGGACTTTGAAAAAGAATGGAAGCAAGAAGAAGTGAAATCATTGCGAGCCTTCCTCCTTCAGTGGAAAGGCCTCTAACATCCATGTTGCTGCTGCGCCGTCGGAAGAGCTTGCCGACAGTGACGAGTTCTCTAGTAATTCCCAAGACTCAAGAATCTCACGGTTCTCATACAGTGCTGCAATTTCTGAAAGCTCCATAGCGGTCAATTTCGCCTGGGACACATCCCGCGTCGCTTGCCAACTCTGCCCCTGTCCAAGCCAATATCCACCCACAAGAAGAAAAATTGCTGCGGCAACTTGTCCAAGCCGACGGAAGCCGAACCCCCGTAAAATCGATTGGCCCTCTGCAGCTAAGGCTACGTGAACCTGATCTGCAAAATCGGACGGCGCAGCCTCACCAGGAAGCTCATCCAAGGCCGTATCTAACCAGTCATTCATCTTGTTCTGCGTCTTTAAGGGGTTGAAGGAGAGCCCGCATATTTTCTCGTGCTCGATGGAGCAAGGATTTCACTGCAGGAGGGGGGACGTCAAGAATATGGCCGATTTCAACTAAATCCAATCCGTCATAATGCTGAAACACCAGTGCGCTTCGTTGGTTTCGGGGAAGAGCCTGCAAAGCCTGGGCAACATGATCTGCCCAATTGGCTCGATTGGGCGCCTTCCAAGGTTTTTCTGCTTTTGGATCCGGCAAGGGCATGGGTTCTCCCTCTGGAGACTGCGGCAACGAAAGGAGCCGGTGTCGCCCGTCATCCCGAACCCGATTCAGGGCTAAGTTGTACGTAATGCGATAAAGAAACGTCGTAAATTTTCCCGCTGGCCGATAGCGACTCTTCGCTCGATACACTCGGATGAAGGCCTCTTGTGCCAGATCCTCAACCATTGCGTGAGGGCCCAAAATACGCCGCAACATGGCAAAAGCAGCATTTTGATATTCCTTCACCAGGGAATCAAAGGCAGATTCGTCTCCCGCCTGGAATGCCAACATCCACTGGACTCCGGGGTCCAAAGACGGATCAGGCTCAGATGGGTCTCTCAATTTTTCTCACGTCAGTTGCACCAAGAACCCGACGAAAAATCTTCTTGCGGGCTACGGGACCGTAACCCCGAGAATCCTGACTGGATGCGGCACGATCTCCAACAAGAAAAAATTGACCGACCGGCAGAGACCGTCTTTCGGAAGAGGCCTCGGCCCATTGGCCCCGATGAAACTGAATCGGTGCCGATGATTTTCCGGCACTGAAATAGAACCGTTCTAAGGCTTCTTGAGGCAAACCGGCCACTCTTTTCATGGCTTTTTTCCCCGTCCAGGGGTCTTCAAAAATAACGCAGTCTCCGCGAGACGGCATAGAAAACAAAGGCACCGTCCAAACCCAATCCCCCTCTTCAAAAGTCGGTTCCATAGAACGGCCGACAACCTGATACGGCTGGAGTAAAAAAAGGCTTGATAGAAAAACCGCAAAGGCAAAAAACAGTGCACATTTCTTAGAGAGAGGCCCACTCATCCCAGCAAAAGCGTCGCCGTGCCGAAAAACAGAAAAACGGCAGACAAATCGCTGACGGCCATCATAATTGGGCCAGAAACGAGCGCGGGGTCAAAGCCTAAATGCTCACTTCCAAGGGCAATCATGCTGGATGCCGTGGCTGCCCAGCCCATGGCAAAAAACAATGCCAGGCCAAGGGCAAGGCCAATATCAAACGACCCTCCAAAAAATGTTGCTGCCGGCGTCACCAAGAGCCCACAAAGAAGACCTAACGTCGCACCAACCTGAGATTCATTAAGAAATACGCGAAATCTACGGCCTTCGGTAATCTGCCCTACGGCAAAACCACGCACCAGTACCGCAGATGTTTGCATACCAATCGTCCCGGAAAGAGCCAGCACCATGGGAATGTAGGAAATCACTTTTCTCCACGGGTCATCGGAATCTAGACCAAGCACCTCCGGTGCAAAATACTCCATTACCCGGGACATCAATAGACCCGCCATCACGGTCACAACCAACATCGGTGCGCGGTGAAGCACTTTGACAAAAAGAGACTCTGATGCATGGGAGTCTCCGTGCGCACCTGCCAACAAAAGAGCATCCTCTGTGCCCTCCTCTTCAAGAACCTCCAGCGCATCGTCTGCAGTCACAATCCCCACAAGGACACTTCTTAAGTCCACCACAGGAATAGTGGAAAGGTTGTAGTGCAGCAGCTTATGCGCAACTTCTTCCTGATCCTCATCTACCCGAGCATGAATGACGTCTGGAATGGCAAAACTGCCGACTTCATCGTGAATGCTGGCTTCCAAGAGTTCTCGGTTGGAAACAACCCCCTCTAAAATACCCTGCTCGTCCGTGACATAAATATTTTGAATGGTCTCTGACTCACCCTCATCTCGCTTTATACGTTTCAGCAAATCACCCACGTGCTCTTCAGCGCGGACCGTGATAAATTCAGTGGTCATCAACCCTCCGGCAGAATCAGCCGGATACTCCGAAAGGTGTCGTAAATCATTCGCATCCTCCGGCTCAATAAAACAAAGGACCTGCTGGCGTAATTCGTCGCCAACAACCTCCAAAATATCCGTACCATCGTCTGCGGAGACCAATTCCAGCAATTTCGCCAAGGCCTCAGCATCCATGCCCTCCAAAAGGCCATTTTGCAGTTTCGGCTCGCTTTCGGCCAGAACCTCTGCGGATAATTCCGCTGGAAATGTTTGAAACAGCCGACGAGCTTCCTCCTTATTAAAGTCCAGCCACAAGACATCGGCAATATCAGCAACGTGGTGAGTTTCAGCAGGAATAAAGGCCTCATTCGAAGACAGAGTCAGGTGCTCCTGCAACGCGCAAAGCACCTCTTGGCGCTTCTCCCATCGTCTCGTTCGTGCCATAAAAACATGGTAGCCGTGCCGGACTTGAAACGCAGAAAGTCCCTCTATAATCCGGCGTCCCATTTCCATTCATGAATTCAAAACCTGCTCTCGAAAACATCCTCAAGCTCTGCGACCGTCTCTGTGACGCGCACCAGCAAAATCTCCCGCATTCTGACCTCACGGACCAGGAGCAAGCGAACCTCGCGGAAGCCGGCAGTCTCCTCAAGGAAGACCTCCCACCCAGCGCGCTCTTGCTCATGAGCCTTTTTTTTCACCGACGCGTTCAAGGCAATTATGACACCTGGAGAGGCGGAGAAATTATCTCCCTCCTTTATAGAGCGGGCATCCCCCGTACAGAATCCCTGACCCTCCTTTTTCCTTCCAGCGCGCTTCGGCAAGGCTCGTGGCTCCGCGGTTCTGTAGAACCCAGCCAACATGACCCGCTTGACGCCTGGTTTGACGTCACACCAAAAGCACTCCAGTGGCTGCAAGGCATTCCGGTGGAATCCACAGGCCTCCCTGCGCATGCGCCAAAGCCCTATCTCAATGAAGAGGACTTGCTCTGGGACCTCTATGCTTGGCGTCAGCTGTGCATTCGGCGGGCAGAAACCTTATTTGACGAAGGCGCACACCCCAGTGTTCTCCAAGAAGCACGGCAACAAGCCCGACGGAAACTATTTTCCATTCGGGCCCGCATTCAGTCCACGGAAAATGGCCGAGCACTTGGAATAGAAAAGTTCCGACGGAATCACAAGCTCGGTCAAGACCACCTCCTCATTATTCTTCACTTGCTCTTTAGTGAACTCTTAGAGGCGGAACCATTTCTTTCTGGTTTAGAATGCCTGCGGCTCATCTCTGAAACACGGAACGACCTTTTCAGAAAACGCCAACTTTTCTCTCGCCAAGGCCTCTTGCGCCGAAGCAAAATAGTCCATGCCGACTCACGGCTTGGAAAAGAACTTGCTGCAACATTAAGCTTGGCGGACTGGGCAGCTGGCCAAGTTCTTTTAGGTGTCCGAGGCCTTCCCAGAATCCAAGACACGGACTTAGGTGGCCACATAGAAGACGAAGCATGACTCATCCCAACGATCTCATTTTTGACTGGGGCGCTTTTGGCCCCCATGAATTCCCCGCGCCCAAGAAACCTGTCCAACTGGATGATGAAACTTTGCGGGACGGCCTTCAATGCCCCTCAGTGCAAGACCCCAGTCTTCAAGAAAAACTGGAGTTGATTCACCTCATGAATGACCTTGGCATTGACACTGCCGACATCGGCCTTCCAGGGGCAGGGGATACTGCGCGAGAGCACATTTTGGCCCTTTCGAAGGAAATGGTTTCGCTCAACATCACCCCAAATGTGGCATGCCGAACGGTCGTCGGTGATATTGAGCCAGTTGTGAATATGGTGCAGGAAATTGGCGAGCCCATTGAAGTCTGCGCCTTTATTGGTTCCAGCCCGATTCGTGCTTATGCAGAAAGTTGGGACTTGGAACGCATGGTTAATCATGTTCGTGACGCTGTGCGCTTTGGCACAGAAAATCAACTGCCCATCATGTTCGTGACGGAAGACACCGTACGCAGTACTCCAGAAATCCTGTCCACGCTTTTCGGCGCAGCTATTGAAGAAGGAGCGCAACGCATCTGCATGTGTGATACCGTCGGCAGTGCGACTCCCCAAGAAGTACGGAACTTGGTTCGCTGGACAAAAAACTTTTTGAAGGATATTGGCGCAAGCCATGTCGGCATGGATTGGCATGGGCACAGAGATCGCGGCCTTGGGCTGATCAATACTCTGACAGCAATCTCAGAAGGCTGTGAACGGGTCCACGGCTGTGCCTTGGGCATTGGAGAACGCGCAGGGAATACGGAAATGGATTTACTTCTTGTGAACCTAAAACTACTTGGGTGGATTGACCGGGATCTCACGAAACTCGGAGATTACGTGCACCTTGCCAGCAAAGCTGTGGGTCGGCCGGTTCGTCGAGAATACCCTGTGTTTGGCCAAGACGCCTTTGAAACAGGAACGGGGGTTCATGCTGCTGCGGTGATCAAAGCTTTCAGAAAAGGAGACACCTGGCTAGCTGACCGCGTCTATTCGGGAGTTCCTGCCGGTGAATTTGGACTGGAGCAAAAAATCTCTGTCGGCCCCATGAGTGGGAAGTCCAATGTCATTTGGTTTCTGGAAAATCGCAACATGAAACCTACGGAAGAACGCATTGCAGCTGTCTTAAAAAAAGCAAAGAGCTCAGACCGACTTCTCACCGAAGAAGAGGTCCTTGAGACCGCTCGAGCAATTTCGTGAAAGCATCGTCCCTCTTTTTTGTACTCGCTTTTATTGCGTGTCAGCCGTCCGCGCCCGAAAACTCTTCTCCGGACATTCTCTTAATTCTCGCCGATGACCTCGGTGTCGGCGACATGAGTTGGGCGGGAGGAGAAGCGCGCATGCCTCGTCTTGAGTTGCTCCGAAGTCAAGGGACAGAACTTACCTCTTTCCGAACCTTTCCCCTCTGCACACCTACTAGGGTGGCTCTCATGACCGGAAAATCTCCGGTTGATTTAGGTCTTTTATATTCACCCTTGCGACCTTGGGATGCTCGTGGCCTTCCCACCGAAGAAATCACACTTGCAGAACGGCTTCAAAAAAAAGGGTATGAAACGGCATTGATTGGAAAATGGCACTTAGGTCATGAAAAAAAATCTATGCACCCAAACCAACAAGGCTTTCAACACTTCTATGGATTTCTCACGGGGGCCATTGATTATTGGAGCCATGAAAGCCGAGACGGGGGATTAGACTGGCAACGAAACGGCACCTCTCTTTCTGAAAAAGGTTACGCCACTCGACTTTTTGCAAAAGAGGCCGAATCTTGGATTGCGTCGGCGCCGAAGGAAAAACCGATTTTTCTCTACTTGCCTTTGAGCGCACCGCACATTCCACTGCAGGCTCCGTCCGAAACGGTGGAACACTACAAAACACTGGCGAACAAAGAGCATCAAATTTATTGCGCCATGATTGAAGAAATGGATTCGGCAATTGCAAAAGTTCTTAAGGCCACGAAAGCCCGCAAAAAAGAAACGCTCATTATCTTCCTTGGGGACAATGGACCGGCCCGAGGTCATGGCGCGCGTACCGGTCATTTACGGGGTGCAAAAGGCTCTACCTTTGAAGGGGGCTTGCGCGTCCCGGCTCTTCTCTCTTTCTCTTCGGCAGAAAACCTTCCCGCAACTTTTTCTAAAAACACCGACGTCCTTGATTTTGCGGCCACCCTTCTTGCCGTCGGCGGTGACAACCCCGAAGGCCTTCCGGGTCGAAACTTGCTACCACCCCTAACGAAAGGGTCTCCGCTCTCAAGTCGTACACAGTTTTTTGCCGCCTGTAGCCCCCAGTGGACGACTTACGCCGTGATAAAGAACTCTTGGAAATATGTGCTCCGCATTCACCGTGACAATGGACTTGAAAAGGAACTTTATTACTCCTTAATCGACGACCCAGCAGAAAAAAACAATCTTGCCGAAACCTACAAAAACGAGGTCGAACTTCTTCGGGAACAATTAACCCAGTGGGTGCGCCGTCATCCCGGCAACCCTGACCTGTCCTTAACACCAGACTGCAATGGCCCAGCCCCCAAGGACTGGATTCCGCCGAAAGATTGGGCAACTTACCGGTGATTCCAGTAACGACGAGGCGCTTGCTTTTCGGCCTCACACTCTGGGCAAGGACCGTTTCGATGCGTTCTTTGCCCTAGAGCTGGGCGAGAGGACCCACGAGGAGCGGCTGAGGAAACGGAAGTTGCTGCTGCTGGCTCCGTTCCATAAGCGCCACCCCAAAGGTTGGATACTGGTGCACGATCATAGGAAGGGCCGCTCACGCAAGAAGCAAAGAGGACGACTGCGGTGCTCAAAAGGACTAAGTTGTGTTTTGTAGACATTGAAATTACCAAGCTAGGTTTTCGTGAAATTCTTCACGGAAGGGGGCCAAAGTGCTCGCCACCCAAGGATACTCTTTTTCCCAATCTGTAAGCAAACGAAGAAAAACAGCATCCATCCAATGAATCACACGAGGGGCGACAATCCCCCAGGTCTTTTCCGTTTCTCCTTTTTTCATCTCTCGAAAAAGCATAAACGCACCATGCAATTGTGCCCCAAGAACTGTTTGCTTTAAGGCGATGTCACCATCCCCCGCAGCGGGTTCTCTCAATTCCCGATAAACATGGGCAAGGTAACGGGTTACGGTTTCCTCAAACCCTTGAGCTCGACGCAAGGCGCCGATAGATTCTGAGTCCTCTAGAGTGTCTATAGGCTGCGAGGGAACAAAAAATTGGACGGGTGACTTCTGCAGGCGGATGCGCGGTGTTTCCAGCGCAATCGCCCCCTGGGGGATATTGGCCGCAGAAGCAAAATTTCGCTCTCTTTGTTGCTGGTTTTTTTGCTTGATTGCTTCCGCTTGTTTTGTGCGAAATGAAAAAAAACCATACGTCGCCAAGAGAGCTACTGTGGAAAAGATAAAAAATGTTTTCATGAGAGTCCAACAAGAAAGCTGTTTGCCGTAGGAGCAATTTCGAGAAACTCCTCACTGCTTCGAGAGAGTTCCCAGCAAGCAGGAACCTCGGTCAGTAAAGAAGAGGAAAGGGCCAAAGACATTTTCTCCCAATTCATTTGACCCCGACCTGGGGGCAAATGATGGTGCACACCACGGTTCATGTCGTCCAAGTGAATATTGACAATTTGTGGAAGAAACTGCCTCACAGCCTCTTCCGGCTCCATCTCTTCCGTCACTAAAACATGGCCAACATCCAAGGTCAAAGAAAAGCACTCTTCTGCCTTTGCATGAATACGGGACCAGTCAGTCAAGTCTTCCACCCAATGTCCCGGCTCTGGTTCCAGCGCCAAAGTCACACCCCGCCTCTCTGCCAGAGGTGATAAGTTTTCCATCGACCGCAAAAACTGCTCTTCCGCGCCGACCTCGGTCTGTCCATCCGGCAGAACACCGGACCAAAATGAAAGAATCTGTGCGTCCAATATTTCACACCACTCCACCATGTGCCTCAAAAACTTCAGGCGAATGTCGGCGGTTCCGTCAACCTCTAATAAATTTGGGCGATGTTTCCTTTTCCCGTCCAGAAGAAATCGGGCGCCGGTTTCTAGAACCACCGTTAAGCCAAGTTTTCTGCAGCGGTCACCGAGCGCCTTGAGCTGTTCCGGCGTCGTATGTCGTGGATCGAGCATGCCGTCATCGGGAGTTAAGCCAATAGACTGATATCCCAAATCTGCTAAATACCCCAACGTTTGATCTAAGGGCTGACCAACAAAGCTATTCGAATTAAAACCAAGTCGTACCATTACTTCCTTGTATACCCAATGGACTTTGCAAAATGGTCGCGCCACCCTTGAGCACTTTTCTCTTGAGAAGAAGAAATGCTTCCGGCTTGAAGGAGTTCGTCGAGCTGCTCGATAGCTCCTTCAAGTTTTTCCGTTGCCTCTTTGCATTGCCCACGAAAGTAAAAGGGGTTCCCGCCAATTTCATCTTGCCACTTGTAGGCCTCCTTAAGTTGATCCAATCCCTCCTTGCCCAATTGAATGGCGGGAGACAATGCGGATTCTTGTGTTGTTCTATTGGGGGAAGCCACTGTGGCCAGTGATGGTGCACGAGTTGTCACCGTGGTAGCAAGCGGAGCGGGCATCACAGCATTTTCCATGCTGACCTCTTGTTCGCCCGGATTCATCAATGTAAAAAGCCAAAGCAGAAGAACCCCAGAGGCCACAAGGCTTCCCACCACTGTGCCGTGGTCCACACGAGGTGGAAGGTCTTTTTTCTTCTTTGACATCCCTCTATTATGCCGAAGCTTTTCCTTTCGGCGCCGCCTATGCGGGCAACAAAAGAGCGGCATATCCGCCTGCGCGGAAACCGTCGGGCTCAAAGAAAACTTCTTTCTCTAAACGGAGCGCATATTGCTTCACGAAACGAGCAACCATTTCTTGATTTTCTTCCGGCTCCAGGGAGCATGTGGACCAGACCACACGTGTATTTTTCCCAAGAAGTCGTGGAAAATATGCTTTCCGAATTAGATTTTGCACGGTGGTTGCCCGATGGAGCTCCTCCTTCGAAAACCGGCCACGCGCTTCCAGCCGCTTGTGCAAAACCCCAGTATTTGTACAGGGCACATCTAGCAAAATACAGTCCCAGGGACCATCCGGTTCCCCCCCGCCGTTGGCCGAAAGAACCTGTGTGGAAATCCTATGCCCAAGCCGATCCGCTTCTGGCGCAAGGCGGCCTAATCTTTTTTCATCAATGTCACAGGCCCAAACCTCTGCCTCTCCGTTTGCAAATTCATACGTTGCAAAACTTTTCCCTCCAGGAGCAGCGCATAAGTCCAAAATACGCTCCTTAGGCTGGGGGTTTGCCAGTGCTGCCGTTTCTAGCGAGGTCAAATCTTGCACCGCCCAATGGCCCTCCACAAACCCTGGCAATTTTGTAATGTCTCCGCCGTGTTTTTCCAGGCGAAAAGACTGTGGATGCGCGCCGGGATGAACCAAAACATTGGCCTCCTCCAGAGAAGCGCGTACCGCCTCAGCCGACGAGCGCAAGGAATTCACGCGAATCCAAAGAGGTGGAACCTGATTCATCCATGTCATTCGCTGACGCGCCCCATCCGATCCTAAGTCGAAAACCCACCGACGCGAAAGGAGGCTAGGGAAGCTCATGTCCTCTGCTAAAAATTCTGCTGGGTGCTGAAGAGGGTTAGAAAAAAGTGGCCGGTCAAACATCCAGGAGCGTCGGCCCACAATTAAACGTTTCCGCGAAAAATCTTTTTGGTAAGGATCCGCGGGCAAGGCTTCTTCCAGCCTCGCGGACCGTTGCAGGTTTCGAAGAACGCCATTTGCAAAGCCCGACAAACCTTTAAGAAAAGGTCGCGCGGAATCTAGGGTAGAGTGAACTGCAGCGTGATCTGGAATATGCTCTAAAAAGAAAAGTTGGTAAACACCAAGTCGCAGAGTCCAACGTAGCGCCTTACTTTTCAGCCGACGTTTGCAATAGGGCTCCAAAATAACGTCTAATTTTCGAAAGTTTCGAAGCGTTCCGGACAGCAGTTGCCGAGCAAATCCACGGTCTTGTGCCGTCAGCCCCTCATTATCCGCAAAGACACCAAACTTTCGCGTTGGAAAATCTCCTGTTGAAAGAAGAAGCTCCAACACCATCCGCCGAGCATTCGGTTGTTCTTTCATCCAAAAACCTCGCCTTCTTTCATGGAGGAGCCTCGTACGTAGTCCATAGCATTAAGCGCGCCCTTTCCTGCTCGTTGCAGGCGGTCAATACGGAAAGATCCGCCGTTGCACTGAACAAAAACGCCTCCTTCCAAGGAGATCACCGTGCCTGGCTCAACGTTCGCCGCCAACGATGAGGGTTCCCCTGTGTGAATTTTGAGCGAGCTCCCATCCGGTAACGTAGACCGTGCAGATGGCCAACCTGCCATAGCACGAACAAGACGATCCACGACGTCGGCCGATTGATTCCAGTCTATTCTTCCATCAGACGGTTTGATTTTTTTGCACACTGTGACAGCTCTTGCGTTTTGCGCCTCTCCTAAAGGTAAGGGCCCGCATTTAACTTCCTTCAAGAAATCTATCAACAACGAGGCGCCTAAGCGAGAGAGTCGTTGGAAGAGTTCGTCAGCCCGCTCATCCGGGGTCAAGGCGATCTCAGCACAAGCTAAAACTGGGCCAGCATCTAATGCTTCTACCATTTGCTGAATGCAAACCCCAGTTTTCTTGTCCCCAGCCAAAATAGCTGCTTGAATTGGACTTGCCCCTCTCCAGCGCGGCAACAAAGACCCATGCAAATTAATCAATCCATATCGAGGAGTCACCAAAGTGGCCCAGTTTAATATTTGCCCATAGCTCACGACCACGCCGAGGTCGGACTTGAGACCTTTGAATGTCTGAAGCCACTCATCGCTGCGGGTGGATTCCGGGCGGAAAACTTTCACGCTCGCCTCCTCTGCCATCACGACCAAAGGGTTTGCCTCTTCTTTGCGCCCTCTGCCAGATCGACGAGGGGGAGCCGTTACCAAAGCGATGGGCAACTCATTACTTTGCAACAACGCCTGAAATGCTGGAATTGCAAATGGAGGAGAGCCAAAAAAAACAGTCCGCATAAAGGCGCCCTTAGGGCCGTTTAAACGTGAGAAGCTACAAACGCCTGAAGCTGCTCGTAATTCATCATCCCTGCTTGACGACCGACCTCTTTGCCGCCAACAAAAACAAGAAAGCAAGGGATTGACATCACGCCGAGTTGAGTTGGTGTACTGGCCTCATCCTGCGTGTTGTGTTTTACCACCTTGAGTTTGTCCCCCATTTCTGCGGCAAGCTGGTCGACAGCAGGCCCCATTGCTTTACAGGGGCCACACCAAGGGGCCCAAAAATCCACAAAAACCGGAATGGGTGAATTCAGGACATCGGCCTGAAAAGAAGAATCGGTGACATCAAGGGCGCTAGACATAGCTTTCTCCATTAAGAGTGGCCTTGATTTTATCCACTCCGGCCATGGCCTCCAGAGAAGTTAGCTTTAATCTAAAAGTTCTTCGACTTCGGGCTCAAGCTGCCCCGGATCCTCATCAAACTGATCATCAATAGCATCCAGGTCAAAGCCCGTTCTTTCTGAGGAGCGATGAATATGAATATCTTCAAAGGCCTCTGCCTGCAGCAAATCGACCTGCTGCTGCTTTGCCAACTCAAGAAGAGCCACTAAATAGTAAGCCGCATTACCTCGGGATTGGCCACCTTCCTTCATGAGAGTCTGCAGGGTTGTTTCCGCAACGACCTGAAGTTTTTCCCAAAGTTCCTGAACGTAATGCCGAAGAGGCTTCCCCCCTTCCTTGATGTGGTGTGGCCGAAGGAAGCCGGTTTCTTCCTCAAGCCGCGCAATAATTTTCAGCAGGTCCCAAATCGACAAATCCCCAAGGTCCCACTCTTCCTCTTCCTCGTTTTGATCTTCCATGGAGGCCTCCTTTTTAGGAAGCCATCGACCAGCCGCGGGCAACCAACGATTTCTTTGTCTCCAACGGTCTCCCAACTGGTCCGAAACAGCCCTAAGCTCTTTGTAGGCAAGGAGTTGCTGTACAAGCTCTTCGCCAGGATCAAAGGGGTCTTCTTCCATTTCAATCTCTTCCGACGGCAATAAAGACCGAGACTTAATGGAGAGCAGTGTGGCCGCAATAACCAAATAATCTGCTGCCTCATCAACATTGACCTTGCCAAGGCTTCGGATATGGCTGCAAAAAGCCTCGCTCACCTCAGCCAAGGCTACGCGATGAATTTCTAATTCCTTTTCGCGGACCAGTTGGAGGAGCAAATCAAGGGGCCCTTGAAAAACCCGATCTAAACGAATCGTGAATTCCCCTACAGCTGCTTCAGACCCAGAAGAAGCTGGGGCGTCCCCCGTTGAGGTGGGTACCGGGGCGTCGGAATGGGCAGGCTCAATCATGGCGTAAACAGAACCCGTAGAGCGTAAAAGACTTCGGCCTCAACACCAAACCATTGCCCAAAGGTCGAGAGAAAGAATTCCATGAGAGGAAGAAGGATGCCCCAAAAAACTTCGGGGGCCAAAAACAAGATGCCGACAAGAATCAGAAGCCCGAAACGCTCCAGCCGTTCATAGGCTCGTAAAGCCTCCCCCTGTAGAAAAAACTGAATCACGCGCGAACCGTCCAGCGGAGGAATGGGAACAAGGTTAAACAGGCCAAGCAAAATATTCGCGTAAACGCCGGCAACAAGAATTTGCCCACCGGCGGACTCTCGCGTCCAAAACCCTAATTTAATGAGTGCTGCAAAAAGCGCCGTCAATAAGACGGCCATAAGAAAATTGCTGACCGGTCCTGCGGCTCCTACCAGGGCCCAGTCTCTTTTGGGCCGTCGGAGTTGATGAACTAAAACAGGAACAGGTTTTGCCCCACCAAAGAGAAAGGGAGACCCGGACAAAAGCAAAAAACCAGGTAAAAGAATGGTCATGACCAAATCAATGTGTGGCCGAGGGTTCAGCGTGACTCGACCTAAACGGCGAGCAGTTGGGTCCCCCAGGAGGTCAGCGACCCAGGCATGCGCGGCCTCATGGGTTGTAATGGAAAAAACCACAACCACAACAATGCCAACGAGGGTAAAGATGTCCATAAGCCCCTATTCTCCCCTTTTCAGGGCTTGCCTACAATAGCCCAACCCTTTTCGGCGACTCCGTCCGTTCCCCATGGTTTTTGATGAATCCAGCGCCCTTGCAAGAGGCAAGGAAACTCTCCGCCTTGAGTCACAGGCCCTGAACGGTCTTGCGGACCAGCTTGGCGACTCCTTCCTTGCTGCCTGCCAGAGCCTCTTACATTGCTCAGGCCGCATTGTGGTCACGGGCATGGGAAAGGCCGGGCTCGTCGGGCAAAAAATATCTGCCACATTCGCCAGCACAGGAACACCAAGCCTTTTCTTGCATCCAGCCGAAGCCCTGCATGGCGATCTCGGCCGCGTTCAAAAAGAAGACCTTGTTCTTGCCCTCTCCAAAAGCGGAAAAACAAGGGAGCTACTTTGTTTGGTGCCCGCCGTCAAGGCTCTCGGCGCCCAAGTCCTCGCCATTTGTGCACAAAAGGATTCTCCCTTAGCACAAGAAGCCGATTTAACCCTAATCCTCGAAGACTCTTCGGAAGCATGTCCACTGGGTCTTGCGCCAACCGTGAGCACCACACAAATGCTTGGGCTCGGAGACGCACTTGCCATGGCCATTTTGGAGGGTAGAGACTTCACTCGTGAGGAATTTGCCCGGTTTCATCCTGCCGGTTCTTTGGGAAGAGATCTCATGCACATTGGAGAAATGATGCGCCAGGAAAAGGAGTTACCACTTGTCCCAAGCGGCACCTCCCTTCAAGAAACTTTAATCACCATGGGGAGTACCCCGGGGCGGCCCGGCGCTGCCCTCATTGTGAACAACCAGCAACACCTTCTTGGTATTTTCACCGACGGGGACCTTCGGCGCCTTGCCGGGCAAGGGAAGTTTGACGCGACTGCCGCGGTCGACACAGTCATGGCGAAAAAACCCACCACGCTAAGCCAAGCGCTTCTTGTGGGAGAAGCACTTCGCCTTTTCAAAGACACCCATGTAGACCAAATGCCTGTCGTGGATGAATCCGGAAAGGTGGTCGGCCTTGTCGATGTTCAAGATCTCCTTGAGGTAAAACTTTGATTGCTCATTCAGAACTGTTGCGTCGGGCAAAGAAAATTAAATTACTCGTCTCCGACATTGATGGATGCTGGACAGATGGACACGTGACCATCAACACCGACGGTATAGAGTCGGTCACCTTTAGTATTCATGATGGCTACGGCATGCACTCCCTTCTTAAAGCAGGAATAGAAATTGCAGTCATTAGTGGCCGTAACAATCCTGCCGTTGGCCACCGCGCAAAGCGCCTTGGAATTTCAGAAATCCATCTGGGCGAACTTGACAAAATCCCAGCATACAAAAATATTTTGTCTTCGCGATCTCTCAAGCCAGAAGAAATCGCCGTAGTTGGCGATGACATCCCAGACCTTGCGCTTTTTCAGCAAGACTTGGCACTTCGGTTTGCACCTAAAAACGCGGTAGACAGCATTAAAAAAGGTGCGGACTACGTCACGTCGGCTTCTGGCGGAAACGGTGCCATTCGTGAAATATGTGACTTGATTCTTACTTCGAAAGAGCTGTAGCTAAATGCTTTCGCAAAAGCTCCCCTCGCCGAGAAAGCTTGTTTTCGGACTTGTTTTATTTCTCTTTTTCCTTAACGCGCTTTTACACATTGACTGGGCAGAGCAAGAGACCCGTCTTGGCCCGGAGGGGTTTCGGCAAAACGTAAAAAGCCTGGGTGTGATTGAGACCGCATTTGAAGGGCCAATCTCTATTCTCGCCGAAGATCGAATCGAACAATCCGACGGAACTATTTCTCGCGTTCCAGCAATGAGAATCCAGGGCCATGACCCTTCGCCTGAAGACGACAGCATGCGGCTCTTTGAGGTTCACGTTGTGGCATTTGGCGACAAAGGCATCCATGGCATTCCTCGTTATGAAATTCATGGACCTTCCGCGCTGCTTCCAACCGATTCAGCAAGTAATTTACTCTCTCTGGATAGGACACTGCCATGGGTTTTTGAAAAACCGACCCTAGTCTTCCCCGCAATGACCGATGGAAAGGATTTTACTCTAGAGGCAGAAATGGCGTTTCTCAGTCCTCTTAGCGGAATAGTCCGATGCAAAGGAGCCTATACCCTTTCCTCGCCTGGACTTCTTATTCAAGGGGTTGATATTACGCTCAACCCAAAAGACAGGGCCATTCTTTTCGGCCAAAAAAATGGAAACACAGAATGGTCCGTGGAGCTTGAGCCCAACATTTGGTTGACCGGAAACAATGACGGTGGTGGGCGTTTCTATTCTGATCAAAAAAAATCCTGGCTAGAACTTCATGCGAAAAAAAAATGCCTTGCTATTTTTCCTGAAAACTCCACCATGCCCGGCACTCTACATACCAATGGATTGCAACTGGAACTAGCGGGGACCAAGTCCGGCTGGGCACCCCAAAAGCTAGACGCGCTGACTCCAACACAGTGGCAGGGCAAGTCGGAGCACTTAATTGGAAATCAAGCTCAACTCACGTGGAAAGAAAACACGGCTCATGAACTTCTCATTCGTGGCCCAGTCTCTGCAACTTTTTTCCGCCGCGAAGAACAGATCGCCAAGGCCTCTCAGCAAGCTGTTCTTGACTCAAAAACGGGTGACCTTGAACTTTGGGGCAAAGTCCACGTCCAAAGAAATCTCGGAAGTTTGCGGGCTGACTGGGCAAAGATACATGCCAAGACTTGGGAGGCAAAGGGACAGGTTCATTATCAAGGAGAAGAGGGGGAGCTCTTTGCCGATGAAGCCTTTTCACGACCCTTTGATGGAATCTTTGCAAAGGGAAATGCGGCCGCACACCCATCAAAACCAGGCCTTGATATTTTACGGGCTTCTACCATTCAGCTGACCCCAAACGGAAACTTACAGGTCCCTCAGCGCTTTCGCCTAGAAGGTCGCGACGAAGGAAATGCATGGTCCGTTGAAGCGAACTCGCTAGAAACCCGACCAACCTCCGAAGACATCCATTCTTTGGCGCGCGGCGAGGTAATCTGGCAAAGAGGCGAGCTCATTGCCCGTGGAGACGAGCTCTTACAGCGCGGGGGGCGACGGAGTGTTCTTACAGGAAAAGCCAAAGCCCCCGCCCACGCAACCTTCCCGCTGGAAGAGGGTCTTGCCAAGGCAGAAGCCATGCGCTTTGTTCTTTCCGGCGAAACACTTCATCTACAAGGGAAGCCCTCCCTTTCTCTTCCGGCCAAAGCCATCGGCCTTTCTGGAGATCATCTTTTCATTCATGCTAAGTTCATCAATCGCCTAGAAAATGGGCAGTGGGAATTTATTGGAAATGTTCACTTCACTGGGGCCCTCCAAGGCGAAGCCAAGAGAGCTCTTTGGACGCCACAAGATTCTCTTTTCTTTCTTGGCGAAGATCGACTCCTTCGGTTTGAAGGGGAACGCCTAGATGGCAGCCCGTTTCAAGTCTTCGCCAAAGAAGTTACTTTTTTCAAAAACGGGAATTCGCTCTTAGCCGGTGATGCCGAAATTCATTGCCACCCAAGGCGTGCACAAAGTTCCTTGCAAATTACGGCACACACTATTCAATTTACTGAGAGCGGCGGAAAAGCAGAAGGCCAAGTGCAATTAACGACAAGTACACACGCAGGAGAGGCGGCACGAATTGATTGGCAACGGCCGTCGCCAGAACAACTCGCTATTCAGCTTCAGGAAAATGCACATTTAATATGCCCAGAGGGAGAAGTGTTTGGTGACCATATAAACTATGAGCCCCAAGCAGCCCTCCTGCGGGCACAGTCAGAAAATGGCGCCCAAGCAAAGCTTCTTCTGAAAGATGGTCGAGAAATCCTCTCGCCTTGGATTCACTTTGACATGAATCAGCGCCTTCTTTCCACAGGAAAAGCAACGGTTTCCCGCACGCTACCATGATTCTCACCTTTTTCCTTTTTGTGGCAGCGCAAACACCTCCTCAAAACCCAGAATGGGAAGTGGACTCTTTTACTTCTGAAATACTAGGGGATCAGGTGATTTATAGAGCGGAAGGACTTCGGTATTCCTCGGAGGACCGGTCGCTGTCCGCGGACATTGGAGTGTTTACCTTTGACAAAACACGTTATGAACAAATAACACAACATGGAATTTCACAAGGGCTTGAAGAAAAATTTCTCGGCGGCCTAGCCTCACCAGCCGACGACCTCTTTCTGCAGCTAATCGAGCTCACCGGTCATGTTGTTTTTATTCAAGATCAACTTCAGCTTCAATGCCAATCATTCACCCGATGGCCACAAAAAAGTGAGAGCCTAGCTCTTCAGGCCAAGCTTACTTTTCCCTCCGGAGGCCGCCTCAATGGCTGGCCTTGGTCTCTTGCCTGCGAAGAACTTAAAGAATTCGCCGATGGATCCCTCGTAGCCTCTCGTTGCGAAATGACCACCTGCTCAGAGCAAGATGCCCATTATTCACTCAGCTTAAATGAGCTCAAAGGAAAGCGTTCTGCTCCCGGCGATTACCTTTGGGACCCATCCTCTGCATGGCTAAAAGTTCTTGGTGTCCCCCTTTTGCCGCTTCCTGCCCCGGTTTTTGGTGGTGATGATTCTGGATTTGGCCTTGACCTTCTTCACCTTCTTAGCGGTCGCCAATGGGGGACCGGCGCCCGCATTGGTTTTTCTTCCTCGGAGCCTATGGGACCAGGTGAATTGCATTGGTGGCTTCGCCCAGCTTGGTCCTCAGAGCGAGGCTTTCCGGTAATTTGGGATATAAAATATGAGCAGCCCGGATTTTCTTCCGGCCTGGAACTCTTTTACCTTGATGATCAAGGCGAAGATATTCACCCATTCCGAAACCAAGTGGGTCGCGATAACACTATTCGCTCCCGCATCCGATGGGATAACCGATGGGAACTCAATCATGGTTGGTGGCTCGATGCCGATCTCTCCCTCACCTCTGACCCCCTTGTCGATCCAGAATTTTTTCGGCAGGAGTGGATCGAAAATGAAAATGCAGAGTCTGAACTCTATCTTCACCGCCACAATGGAAATCTCTTTGTAGAAGTCGCCGCATCTGCGCGCCTTGATTCCGTCGGCTATACCCCCCTTGAAGGTTTTGACTCCGAAGGTTTAGCACCGACACCGCTCGAGCTCCTTCCAAGCCTCCACCTTCAGCAATTCCCAACAGAGCTCTTTGCCGCAAAAGAAAGCTCTTGGAACTGGTCCTGGGATTTACAGCTTGCGCGCATGCAATTGCGCCCTCATGACTTAGTCCCAGCGCCTGGGTCTACCCCATTTCAAGTGGCCGACGTCATCACACGGGATCGAGCGCAATGGAAAACGCGCCTTTCATTCCCCTGGTCTCTAGGTCCCCTTCGATTGCAGGCCGGCTTCCAAACAGAGGGAGGATTCTGGAAAGACCCAAAAATCTCGTCGGCGCCCACTCAAGGTCGTTCCTTTGGCGAGGCTGATTTGTCGATGGGCATGATTCTCCTCCAAGAATATGAAGGGGGCTGGTCCCATCAGGTTCACCCCCATTTGCGACTTTTTGACCGACGCCAATTTCGTGAGTCTCATGACATCTTTCTCAATTTCGACGAGCTAGATCAGCTACAGGCAGGCCGAGCAGTAGAATTGGGCTTGCGCCAGCTCTGGTTTGAGCCTGGAAATTCCTCCCCATGGCTCGATGTCAACCTCCTTGCCCCTCGCTTCATTGATCCAGACAATACTTGGGGACCCCTTGAGCTCCGAGCCACCTGGTCCCCTTTGGAACGATCTGCGTTGCTCGGAAAAATGAGTGCCTCAGCTCGCGTCCGGCACGCCTTTGACGAGGGAGACTCTGATGAGCTCTTTGCCAGCCTGTCCATGGCGCCCCTCGACTCTTGGCGTCTTACCGCTGGCCTCCGCGAGGTCGGTGATGAATTTCAAGCAATCGTTCTTCGGGCCACGGCCTCCATCACCGACTCTTGGCAGTTTCAGCTTGGAAGGACATTCGTGGGCCATGGAAATGCCGCCAAAAGCACTCTGTATGGGCTGACTTACCAGGGCCATGACTTCTTTTTCACCCTTCAGGCCATCGAAAACGAGGCCACGGGGGACAAAAAGATTCAATTTGACCTCATGCCCCTATTCCTCGCAAAAAACTGGCAACCGGGCCTATAAAATGCCCTTTGTGCTCCCCCTCGCCTTCATTTCTGGAACCGAAATTCTCCTGGCCATAGCCATTGGACTCCTTCTTTTTGGCGGCAAGCTGCCGGGCGTTCTTAAAGATGTTGGGCGATTTTTCTTTAAGGCGAAGCGATCCCTAGAAGATTTACGTCAAGAAAGTGGGGTGGACGAAGCAATTCGAGATATTCAACGAGAGTCTGAAGACATCCGGACAAACATTCCCGACTGGAGAGAAGCATCCGAGGCCGTCCTTGAATCCGACGAGGAAGAATAGCTAGGAAGTTTCCCCAGGCTTTCCACAGGTTTTCCACAAACCAGGAAAGGAGCACGGCTTCGTTCGAATATCAAGCTGTGGAAGTAAAATAGATGCCAGGGCCAGTCGACAGGCTCCGCTTGAACCGGGAATCACAAAAATAGGACGACCCTGAATAAGTCCCCCAGTGGCCCGAGATTGAATGCAGGCCGCGCCAATTTCTTCAAAGGAAAGTTGCCGGAAAAGTTCCCCGAACCCCGGAAGGCGCTTGTCGTAAAGAGGCTCAATCGCTTCTGGGGTTATATCGCGTGAGGTCACGCCTGTTCCGCCCGTGACCACTAGGCATTGAATTTTTTCTTCCTGCACCCAGGCATTGACCTGTTGTGCGATACGCTCTTTTTCATCGGGGACAATCACGCGCTCAAGGACCTGATGCCCTGCCTTTGAAAAGCCCTCCTCGAGGAGTTTTCCAGAACGATCCGTTTCCAGAGTTCGGGAGTCTGAAACAACGAGAATCGCAATGCCAACCGGCATAAACTTTTGCGGGGCCAATTCATGGGCATGGAAAGAATTCATTTTTTCTCGTGAGAAGATGCGATGCGTATTAAATTTTGAAAATGGACTTTTGCAACTTCGGGAAGTTTTTCCTTTCCATGAATTTGCAAGAAACGCCGCAAAGCTGGTGGAACCGGAGCTCCACTTCCAAGGGGTATATCTATTCCCCAAGTTTCCTCTAATGCCTTCATGGAATCCACGAAAGAAATTCGCGCAAGAATCGAAGCCGCAGCAACGGGAATGTAGGCCTCAGCTCGAGGAACTTCATAAATCGAAAGTGGCAACTTTCTAAAGGAAACCTCTTTCGTCACGGGAAGGTTGCTTCCAAATCGATCCACGATCGCTATGCGATACGAGGTGCGTTCGGAAAGTTTTTGAAGAACCTCCGTGTGTAATTGTGTCAATAACTTGTTCACGTTCTTTCCATTCTTAAGATGGCCCTCATTATATTGTGAGGGGGTAAGGCAGATGATTTCATGGTCCACGGCTTCCATTAGCCATGGCGCAAGCACCTGCATTCTCTTATCCGTTAATGTTTTGGAGTCGTCAATTCCAGCCGCCTGAAGCGACTCCCACTGGTTTTCCGCTACGGCAACGGCGCACACAACAAGACCCCCAAATGTGTCCCCCTTTCCCGCCTCGTCCGACCCAAGACTATTTCCTCTTGGTATTTCCTTCTCTCGCTCCTCTCTCCCCTCTGTTATTTCCGACGCCAACTTCTTTTTTCGCCGTGCGGCTACCTGTGTAGATAAATACGTCTCCTCAAAAAAATCTGCTTGCTTTCCCTGAACAACAAGTTTTCCACTCCGGTAACAACTTACCACAAAACCATCTCCCTTTGCCTGAAACGTTGCATGCTGAAGGGATCGGAATTCCCACCCTGCGTGCGTCAGTAAATGAGAAAGCTCTTTGCCCTGCGCTTCCGTTATCGAATAAACCCGCGTCTCTTGCTTCATTTTCCTTTTCCTCCGCCCTGTTTTGCATCAAGCCCTTTCCTTTCCAGCGATAACCTTAATGACTCTTCCATCTCAACGGTTACTTTGTTTTTAGTCACTTGGCGTGGAGACCCGTAGGAAATAGTTACTCGTGAAAAGATCTTTGGAATAAACATTGAATCCCAGGTTTTCAAACGACGTGCACGAGAATAAGAAAAGCCAACGGGAACAATCCATCGGCCGGTTGCTTGGGCTAATCGGAAAACACCCGGGGCCACAGAAAAAGGAGGGCCCGTCGGCCCGTCCGGAGTCATCACAAGTCCCTCCGGAAAAGTCTTTCGATCCATCAACTCAAAGAGAGCGCGCCCACCGCGTCGGGTTGTAGAGCCTCGAGAAAATCGGAATCCAAATTTAGAAATGACTGCCGCACTAATATCCCCATCATGGTGCTGACTCACCATGACACCATGGTTTTGATTTCGATGAAAAAAAACGCCCGCCAAAATACTCTCGTGCCACAAAACAAAAATAGGCCTTAACCCCTCCGAATTAGTTGAAGCATAATTCTCTTGGTTCAAAAACCGCACCCTCCATGTCAGCCCAATCAGTTTGACATAAAGCGGGATTCCGACAGATGCCGTCATCCGGAGAATCCGTCTGCGCGTAGATTTCGAAAGCCAAGCCATGAGGGGGCGCATCATACGAGTCATTCCAAAAGATTCGCTACACTTTCCGCCCAAGAAGGATGTCGCCCTTCCACACATCACATGACTGCTGAGATCAATACTTCGAATTCCTGGATAGAGAAAAATCGTACTTTTCTCCTCCTCCTCCTTACGGTCCTCCTAGGAGGGGGCCTGGTCAACTACTGGATCCCTCACCAAAGGCTCCAGTCACAAAAGGCGTCATGGGAAATTTACACGCAAGCGCAGCAAGATGTACGTGCCGCAGAAACTGCTTCGGATTACACCGCAATTCTTAATGCCGCTCAAGATGACTCCAGAGTTTTTCCTTGGGTCGTGACTCTTTTGGCGAACAACGCGGCGGGCCAGGGCCACTCAGATGCCCTTGCCCTTCTTCAGGGGACATTAAAGACAGAGCAATTAATCGGGATTCATATTCAAGAGGATGGAACCTCTGCCAATCTGCTTCAAACCGTCGCAAGCGTTATATCCTCTGAACTCGAAGCCAAAGACATAACCCCAGAGGTGGACAAGCAGACGAACGCTACTGTTAAAATAACTCTAACTGATGACGCAGAAAGAGTTTACATAATTTCTTTTTCTGTTTATTCAACCTGCCCAAGGGCCACTGCCGCACTTCTCGGTGCTGCGGGCCAGTGGGCAGGCGGGGCCGCAAAGGCCATGGGGGCCCAGGGCGTTGAGCTTTCCCTTCCGGAGGGAACTAACGCAGATTCGGTCCCCCTGGAGCGCTCATTTGGCGCTTTTCATTCTGCAGGCGCACTTTGTCTCAAGCCAGTCCCAACCTCCACCACCGGCGAGCAAGATGCGGGTGTTTTAGCCATCCTGACACAGGACTCCTATACCCTAGATGGGCGAAGTACTGTGCTTGGAATGCTCAAAACGGGCCAAGAAGACCTTGATGCCTTAGCCGCCCTTGAGCCTGACCCAGAAAACCCTGGCCAGCTCCTTGGAAATCCCAAGATTACTGAGATTGTCTGGTCCTAATTAGCCAAGAAGCTCGTCTGCCTCTTGCTCCAGGCCCCAAGCCTGCACCAAACGATCCAAGGTGTCTAGGTCGGAAAAATGGAGGATCATTTTTCCGCCACCACCACGAAGCAGACGCAATTCTGTGCGAATTCCAAGGCCACGGGTCACCTTCTCTTGAAGGTCGCCGACCCAGGCTGGATTCCGGGGCCTCGCCCGGTGCTCCGTTAATTTTCCGCCCTTGCTCAACTTTTTCGCCAGCTTTTCTGTGGCACGAACGGAAAGTTCTTCAGAAACTACTTTTTCATAAACCTTTTGCTGTTCAGGGTTTCCGTTGAGTCGCAAAAGAGCCCTGGCGTGTCCACCAGTGATTGTTTCACGTGAAACACACTCTTGTAGAAAGGGTGGGAGGTCAAGGAGGCGCACAAGATTGGCGATCGTGCTGCGGTCCAGGCCGAGCTTTTGGGACACTTCTGTCTGGGTAAATCCATGTTGTTCCATAAGTCGATGGCAGGCCGTGGCGCGCTCCATGTCATTCAGATCTTCCCGCTGGATATTCTCAATGAGCGCGAGTTCGAGTCGTTCTCCTTGTGATGCGGGGGCTGAACGGATCAGCACGGGGACTGATTTCAACTTTGCAATTTTAGCCGCGCGCCATCGGCGCTCTCCAGCCAGAATCTCGTACATTCCGTCGGTTCTCTGGGTTACAAGAATAGGTTGCATCATTCCGTGCCTCCGTAAAGAATCAGCGAGAGATTCTAGGGCCTTGTCCACCTTTACCCGCGGCTGCTCGGAGCTCGGGCTAAGGCTGGAGTGATCCACCCAAAGGGCGCCGCCTGGGTCGACGGGTTCTGTGGAGTGTCTGTTTGACAATAAGGAGCTGAGTCCTTTTCCTAGCTTTTTGTTGGTCATAAGATGAGACGGGTTTTAGAATTCATCTCAGGGTATCCAAGAAACTTGAGTGCCCCAAACGTTTCATGCAAAAAATCGGGATTCTTGGCGATTTACACTCAAACCTCTCTGCTTTAGAGGCTGTATTGGCCCTTTTGGAGCTTGAGGGCGTCACGGATCTCTACTGTGTCGGGGATTTAGTGGGATATGGGGCCCGGCCCAATGAGGTGATTAACCTCGTTCGCCAAAATAATGTTCGAAGCGTTGCGGGCAACCATGACTGGGCTTTGTTGGATAAAATTGACTCTAGCTATTTTAATCCCTATGCGCGCGCGGCCCTGGACTGGACTAAAAAAACCATCACGAAGGAAAATTCAGACTTTCTGGAGAGTCTGCCCCTGATTATTGAGGAGGATTCATTTGCGCTTTTTCATGGGGCGCTCCCAGAGCCGGAGTTGTTTCACTATTTACGCTCCTTCCCCGCAGCACGAGCCAGTTTGGGTGAATTCAGTCAGGCCGTCGGTTTTTGTGGCCATACCCATGTGCCGATGAATTTCGTACTCCCTAAAAGCGGGGACGAATTGGACTGGCACTTCTCTCAAGACTGGATCCTTGGCGAAGGAGAAAAAGCCGTAGTTAACGTTGGCAGCCCAGGACAGCCAAGGGACGAAAACCCCCTTGCGCCAGTGGTTATATATAATCCTAACAGTAGAAGAATACAGCTGTTACGCACACCCTATAATATTGCGGCGGAGCAACGCCTTATTAGAAAAGCTGGGCTTCCAAGTATCCTTGGAGATCGTCTCAAAAGCGGCATTTAAGAAGAAGGTCGAAGATAGGAAAGCTCCCTAGGCAGCCGGTCAAGGCCCTCCTCTCCTAGGTTTGCCTTAAAAAGGTGGCGCAGGTCAGCCAGGGGGGCCGAATCTCCGAAAAAAGTAACCCTCTGGAGGTGAGGGCGAGTGCCAAGGGCAATCAATAATTGCATCATGGAAGCGGCGTTCGTGCGGCCCCCGTCAATCTCCATTTCTACTGGGGTTCCATGATGCTGAACCACAGAAACAATTAGGGACAGGGGGCGCGCATGCAAGGTAATCCCAGGGGGTATTTCTAGGGTGCATGAGCCTTGGTCTGTCAGCTCCTCCAATGCTTTCTCTGCCACAGGAATACTTTTCAATAAACACTCGTAAGCCATTAATACACCGCTGTTTATGATTATTTCCATCAACAATTTTTGGTCAACATGCTTATGAAATAACTCCTTAGACTCGTCCTCCTTTTCGAAGATGTCGTGTCTCTCAAAAAGGTGCGTTAAGGGGGTCACCATTTCACAAAGATGGAGAACGACCCCGGAAATACCCCGAAGCAAAGGCAGCGAAGAACAGGTGGCCTCTTCCTCTGTACCTGCAACGTAGGTGTCATAGGTAGACTGAAAGTTGTGCGCCTGAGCCTCAGCGCGCCGAGCAATGACTTCCGTGCAATAACGGGCCATAAAAAGACTTTGATCCTCTTTCACTGATGCACCTTGAGACAGAGGAGCCCACGACTGAGCAAGGGCCAAAAACTGCCCCGCCTGACGAGCCCCAACCGTTCGCGCAGAAGCCGGTGCGGCGACCTGAACACGATTTGCGGCAAGCGTCTGCATCGCCTTGCCAGGAGAAAGAGATTCCAGGCGCAAGGAGCCATCAGGCCAAAGTAGTCCTGCCCTGACCCACTCGTCTCTAAGGCCTTGCATCGTTTTCTCCAAAATCTTTCCGAGCTTCAGCGCCGTTTGCCGAACTTGGGGGCCGAGGGATTCCTGAATCCACTCTGGATCCGCAACAGGGTATGACGGTAAACGACTATAAAGATGCATCAAAGGGCTAATCCCAGCAGAAATCCACCGCACAAAAGCCACGAGCTCACGTACTTTGAAATACTCTTGGTTTTGCTTGGCGTGAAAAGCGTCTAGAAAGCCCTCTAATTCCGAGGTCGCCTGGTAAAGGTGGTGCAGCTGCCGCTGGGTCCACTGTTCCGAGCTTGACTCAAGTAGTCCATTTACCAAAAGGGGAAGATCCCCAGCCTGAGAAGCCAAAAGGGGTCGGAACTCGGCGGGCGTTACCACCTGCCGGCTTGGAATCTTCTCCTGCCAAGGCCCTTTCTTGCCATCTTTCACAGAAAGCATCCTACAGGCCTCAAGGTATCGCAGCGGAATGTCGAAAGAAGAGGGAACCACTTCCTTCCACCCTTTTGGACTAAACCCATCGCTTCCGACCCCTGCCTTGAAACTTACCTTCGTGAAATAGACGAAGTCGCTCTCCTTTCTGCACAAGATGAAGTCGCCCTTGGCCGACGCATTCAAAAAGGTGACGACGACGCAAGAGATCACATGATCCGCGCAAACCTCCGCCTTGTTGTGAGTGTTGCAAAACGCTTCTGTGGACGAGGCCTTGCCTTGCCCGACCTCATTGCTGAGGGGAACTTAGGCCTATTAAAGGCCACAGAAAAGTTTGACCCTGAAGCTGGGTTTCGTTTTTCGACCTACGCAACCTGGTGGATTCAACAAACGATTCGTCGATCCATTATCAATTCTGTCAAGACAGTCCGAATTCCATCTTATATGATTGAAATATTAACAAAATGGGCAAGAGTCAGCGGTGAGTTGGGCCAAGCCTTCGGAAGAAGGCCAACCCCAGAAGAAATCTCTGGTGAGCTTGGGCTGAATGAGAAAAAACTTCGTGTCGTTCAACAAACGCTTTCCACGAATACCGCGGTGAAAGATGTCGGAGAGGAAGCTCTTCTTGGGCAGTATCAAGACCGAGGCATGGGAAACCAAGAACGAATGCGCCCGGATGAAATCGCAACCCAAAATGATGCGCTGGAAACACTCAAGGAGATTCTCAATCTCATTGACCCCCTTGAAGCTTCCGTTCTCCGCCTCCGCTACGGCATCGGACAAGAGAAGCCGGCGACTCTTGAAACCATTGCCAAGGAGCTTGGGATAAGCCGCGAAAGAGTTCGTCAAATGGAGCAGAACACACTTCGTAAACTACACGCCTATGTCGTGGACGGAACCCCTGCCGAGCAAGTCATCCCAGGCCTTGTCCGACCTAAGCCCAAAAGTGGGCCTCGGCGAAAGGCGCAATAAGCCTTTTTCAGTAAACCCCCTTCAAGAGAAGGGGGTTTCTCTCTATGTCCATTTACCTTATTGTGCCTCTCGGTGCCGCTATTGTGACTTTAATGCTTGGGTTGCTGACAAAGCCGACTTCACCTCCTACATAGACGCTGTCCTTCACGAAGCGAGGGAAAAAGCTACCGGACTAAACCCGCAAACTGTTTTTTTTGGTGGGGGCACGCCCTCACTCTTTCCGAAAGAAGAGCTCTCTCGACTCTTTGAAGAGCTCCAAATAATTACCGGATATCAAACCAGTGCATTTGAAATAACGGCGGAAGCCAATCCCGAATCTTTTTCCGAGGAAAAAGCAAGTGTGTTTTCTCATGGCCAAGTCAACCGTGTCTCCCTAGGAATTCAATCGTTACAGCCCGACATTCTCCGGGCATACGACAGGGCTCACTCATCGGAACAAGCCCTGCAGGCCTTAGACCGAATCAAACGTGTGTTTTCTCAATGCAATGTTGACATGATTTATGCTTTTCCGGGCCAGCACCCGGAAAGTTTTTTTTCGGACCTGGAAAAGCTTTTAGCCTACTCTCCGGATCACTTCTCTTGTTACGAGCTCTCTTATGAGCCTGGAACTGCTCTCACAAAAAAAAGGGATGCGGGAAAATGGAACCCAGAAGATCCGGACCTATGTGAAAAACTTTTCTTGGCGGTCCAGGAGATATTTTCTCGCCATCAATATTCCCACTATGAAGTTTCAAATTTTGCGCTGGATAATTCTCCCTGTTGGCACAACGTCGCCACATGGAGAACCCTTGACTGTGTTGGCCTTGGAGCCGGGGCCGTCGGATGGGAAGGCGGGGTTCGACAAAAAAATATTCTTCGGCCTGTTGAGTACGAGTCCGCAATTTTTGAGCGCGGATCGGCCACCCTTGAAAAAGAGGTCCCAAAAAAAGAAACTGTTCTTTTTGACCTTTTCATGATGGGCCTGCGAATGCCTCATGAGGGCGTTTCCATCGAGCGGGCAGAAAGGCTAACGGGGCTCAACCCCCTTCTTGTTTACGACAAAGAGCTGGCCCAGCTACGGCAAGAGGGTCTGCTTCGGGTCACCCCAGAGCAAATTCGAGTTACCCCAAAAGGCCTACTCCTTCTGGACACCGTCCTTCAATCTTTTTTGCCCACTCAATCAGTATAATTAGGCTGCGAATTCGTCATGAAAAAAACAAAGTCTACTTACTTCTCTCGACTCCTCTTTCGTGGCCTGGGACTTGTTCTTCCGCTTGCGCTAACCGTAGCCTTGTTGCTTTGGCTATGGCGCCTCTTGGCAAATGAGGTTTTGGGTCGGGTGGAAACCTTCCTTACGTGGGCACTTTCCGCTGCAGAGATTGCGCCGCTTAGTCCCACCATTTCCTTTGCTCTCTCCGCCGTCGTCACTATTGCCGGCCTGCTCTTGCTTGGCTTTTGGTTTTCCGGATTTGTAGGCCGCCGCATTTATGCCTTCTTTGAACGAGGTCTCTCTCGTGTCCCTTTTTTCGGAGCCGTCTACCCTTACATTAAACAAGTTACCGAGGTTTTTTTTGGCGAAAAAAAACAAGTGGAATTCCAACGGGTTGTGGCCGTTCCTTATCCCCGCAAAGAGGTGTACTCCCTCGCGTTTCTCACAGGAAGTAGCATGACCGTACTGAATAGCGCAACGGGAAAAGAGTTGGTATCCGTTTTCATCCCATCTTCTCCAATGCCGGCAACAGGCTATACGCTTTTTGTACCTGCCGACGAAATCATTGAGATTCCTCTCACGGTCGAAGAAGCCTTCCGAACCGTTGTATCCGGGGGGGTTCTGTTGCCTTCTCATGCAGCAGCGAAAAAAGAATCGTGAGCTTTGCTTCCCGCCTTTGGGGCTCCTTAAAAGAGAAGGGGACTCCAGCCATGGTCGGTCTAGACCCAAGGCCGGAAAACCTTCCGGAGCCTTTCCGGACAATGGCCCTTACCGGCCCGAGTGCTGCTGCAAAGGCAACGCTGGAATACCATCGGGAGCTTCTTCCTCTTTTGGCAAAGAAAGTTCCGGTGATTAAGCCGCAGGCCGCTTTTTTCGAACAAATGGGGGACCAAGGCTTTGCCGCACTTGCGGACGCCGTCGGCTTTGCCAAAGACCTTGGGCTTCTTGTTTTGATGGATGCAAAACGAGGCGATATTGGATCCACGTCGGCTGCTTATGCCAAAACTTTTTTGGGCGGTGGAATTCATAACGCCTTCCCTCCATCCGACGCACTCACGGTCAACCCCTACCTAGGAGAAGATGCGTGTCAGCCGTTTTTGGACGTTGCAGCCGAGCACAGCGCTGGACTCTTTTTCCTTGTAAAAACGTCGAACCCTGGGGCCACACTTTTTCAAAACCACGGGTCTCCACCCTTGGCCGATGTCGTCGCAAGCGCGGTCCATCGTTGGGGCACGTCTTTCCTTGATGAAAGCGGTTGGTCTTCATTGGGCGCCGTCATTGGTGCCACCCGTCCAGAAGAACTTCAACACTTCCGAAGTCTACTGCCGAAGGCTCCCCTTCTTTTGCCTGGTTTTGGCTATCAAGGCGGCACCGCCAATGGCCTTGACCCCGCCTTTGACGAATTTGGCCTTGGTGCTGTCGTCAACTCTAGTCGTGGAATCCTTTGGGCCCACGAAAGAGATGAATTCGCTCACCTTAACTCCTGGGAAGAGAAGGTTGTCGCCGCCGTTGATGAAATGGTTGCCGCCCTGCCCACCGTCTGCGGCGACGACAAACAAGCCTAGCGCCTTGATTTTAAGGGGGCTGGTCTCCTAAGCCCTGCGAGGGTATCCTAGAACCGTGCAGGTTATTTCCGTCATTAATCAAAAGGGGGGCGTTGGAAAAACGACCTCTGTCGCCAATTTGGGTGCGGCCCTGGCTATGGCCGGCCACCAAGTTTTGCTCATGGACCTAGACCCGCAGGCTCATCTGTCGATTGCCTTTGACCGGATGCCCTCGCCTGGCGATCCATCGGTATACACCTTGCTTGGAGGAAATCACAGCGTCGCCGATGTCGCTCAGCCCACCAATGTAGAGGGCCTTTGGATTGCCCCTACAAACCTTGACCTCACAGGTGCCGAAACAGAACTTGCTGCAGAAATTGGCCGCGAAATCCTCTTAAAGTCGGCCCTTGCGACCTATGCCAAAGAAGAGCAGGCGCCCGACATCATCTTGTTGGACTGCCCTCCCTCCCTTGGGCTTCTTTCGCTCAATGCCCTTGTTGCCTCCGAGCATGTTCTTATCCCTGTTCAAGCAGAGTTTTTTGCGCTGCAAGGAATGGCACAGCTTTTAGACGTCTTAGAGCGGGTCAAGCAACGCCTGAATCCTTCCTTGGATCTCCTCGGAATTCTCGTTGGCTTGTACTCCAAGCAAAGAAATCTATCTCGTGAGGTCGTAGAAGAGCTCAAAGAGCACTTTGGTAATCTGCTCATCCCGACACTGGTTCGAACGAATGTCCGCTTGGCCGAAGCGCCGAGCCATGGGCTAACCATTTTTGAATACGCCCCACAGTGCCCTGGTGCACAAGACTTTAAAGAAGTAGCAAAGGAGCTAGCGTCGCGACTCGGCCTCACCAAAGACGTTGCCAGCAGCGCACCCGCCGTGGTTTCCCTTGAGGCATCAAAGCCCAGCGCAACAGAGGCGGAGCTTGGCGCAGAGTAGGCTTTCATTTGACGCCAATGCGGACACCCCCATTCACCCCCTAGTCCTTGAGGCCTGGGTGGACGCAGAGCAAAACTACCCGGGAAACCCCGCCTCTCTTCATCGCGAAGGCCGGCGCGCCCAGGGAGTCCTTGAAGATGCCCGAAGCCGAGTTGCCCGCCTTCTTCAGTGTTCAGCGAAAGAAATCATCTTCACCAGTGGTGCAACGGAAGGCAATAATTTAGCCCTTCTCGGAATGGCCGATGCGCTTTCGGAGCAGTTCGGCCGACCCCTTTCCATTTGGACATCTTTGGCGGAGCACCCATCGGTCTTGGGGCCACTTCGCATGCTGCAGCAAAAAGGCCATCTCCTTACCCTTCTTCCTGTCGGGAAGGGCGGTGAAATTAGCAACGAAGGGTGGGAAAAGGCGGCGGCCGAAGGAACCCCAGACCTCATTGCTCTGCAATGGGCCAATAATGAAACGGGGGTCGTCCAGCCCCTGCACCTCCTCCAGCATTTTCCGAGCACCCCCTTTCACTGTGACGCGGTGCAAGGGTTTGGAAAACTACCGCTTCACACGGATGTCCTTCGTGCGGAAACTCTTGTGCTTTCCGGGCATAAGCTTTATGCGCCCAAGGGCGTTGGTATTTTGCGCGTTTCGGAAATGGCGCTCATTCACACAATTTTAGGCGGAGGTGGGCAACAAAATGGTGTTCGCCCAGGGACAGAGTCGCCGGCTCTTGCTGCCGCTTTGGCCCTGGCCCTTGAACTTGCCATGGAAGAGCAAAGAACATTTGCCAAGAAGGCCAACCAGTGCCGACGGGTTTTCCTAGATGCGCTTCATGAAAAAACCTCGCGTTTTCAAGAAAACCATACCTCAAAAGGCCTGCCAAACACGCTTAACTTGACATTTTCAGGTCTCGATGGGCGCATGCTATTGCCAGCCTGTGATGCCCAAGGCCTTGGGCTTTCAGCAGGATCCGCCTGTTCTTCGGGCGCCCCCGACCCCTCACCTGTTCTTCAGGCGGCCGGACTTTCCAGAGAAGATTCTCGCTCTTCCGTGCGCATCAGCTTTGACCGAAACACCACGAAAGAAGAAGCGCACGAAGGCGGTGCACGGCTTGGCGAAACAGTCCTTCGGCTTTACGAAATTGCTTTGCGGTAATTCTACCCTTCGCACGTCTTAGACCCATTGTTGAAAACTTTTTTCCTGTGTCCACCAGGCTCGGGTATTCTATCCATCGCGCCTACTAAGACCCTAAGTTGCTAAAAACAAAGGACTTACGTGATTTAAACAATGACAACCTCTTCCGCCCTTACCCTGTCCCAAAAATGGGCTTCTGCTTTGGCAGACCTTGGGGCCCTAGTCGGACAGGCAGAGATGGAGAGTTGGTTCCGCGACGTTCGGCTTCTAGAGCTCAATGATGGGAAAGCTCGCCTGGCAGCCCCCTCAAGCCTTCATGCGTCGCGATTAATCCGCCTTCACTTGGCGCCCATCCGACAGGCCCTTGGGGTTACTTTTTGTCAAATTGAGGTCCAAGAGATTTCCCTTTCTCCAGATCTCACTAGCCCGCTGCTTTCGTCGCCGCCTCCCGCACAACAAACGGCTACGCCGCGGCCGCCCAAGGTGCTGAACGCCCCCCCCTTGGCACTAAATCCTGAGTATTCTTTTGGTAACTTTATTGTTGGCCCCTGCAATCGATTTGCGCACGCGGCCTCCGTCGGTGTTTCAGAAAAACCGGGCCAGTCTTTTAACCCGCTTTTTCTCCACGGCTCGGTTGGCCTTGGAAAGACTCATTTACTCCAAGCCATCGCGGACCAAATTTTACGGGATCAGCCTAATGCAAGAATTGCATTTCTTTCTTGCGAGCAATTTGTTAATCACTTCATTGGATCACTTCAACAGGGCAATACCGACTCCTTTCGAAATCGCTATCGTCAAGTCGACGTCTTAATTGTGGACGATATTCAAATGCTTGCCAACAAAATGCGGACACAAGAGGAATTTTTTCATACCTTTAACGTCCTGCACAATGCAAAGAAACAAATTGTCCTTGCTTCGGACGCTCCACCAGAAGAAATTACGGGCTTACAAGAGCGTCTCATGAGTCGATTTAAGTGGGGTCTTGTCGCCGAAATTGACCGACCGTGTTTTGAAACACGGGTTGCAATTTTGCGAGCCAAAGCCACGCGGATTGGCTTAACGGTCCCACAAGAAGTAACTCACTTCATTGCAGAAAATGTTGAAGATAGCGTGAGGGACCTTGAGGGCTCATTGACGCGGCTTCACGCTATGGCTTCGCTTACTGGCCGCCCTATTTCAATCGGAGTTGCCAGAGAGGTTTTCCATTCGACCCTCCAAAGAAAAAACCGCCCGGTTCAAGCAGAGGCCTTAATCCGAGTAATTTCTCGCCATTACCGCGTCAGTATTGAAGACCTCAAGTCAAAGAAGAGGACACATAGCATTGTCTTCCCTAGACAGGTCGCCATGTTCCTTCTCCGTCAACTTACGCCTTTCTCCCTTGAAGAGGTCGGGCATTCCTTTGGAGGGAGAGACCACTCAACCGTTGTTTATGCCGTGGAAAAAATGAAGGCTCGACAGCGCGTTGATACACAGTTTGCGACAGAGTTAGCAGATTTAGAGCGTGAAATCCGTACGGGATCCAGCCCAAACGTCTAATGCTTTTGCCATTGTCCCCCACTTTTCTTCTGGGGGAAACCACGCCCTGCCCTGTGGAAAACCTGCGGAAAACTGGGAGAACTTTTCTGGAAGAGTCTCAATCTTTTCCACATTTTCTCACAGTCCCAAGCCCTCATTTTTTTGATCCTGAACAACCCTCTAATTTTCCACAAGTTTCCCACGGCGTCTCCCCAGGTCATCCCCAGAAAAAATTACCCAGGCTAATTCGTAACCTCTTGTACAATAGTATGTTATGACCGAGAATTGTGGTTTTTCCACAGGATTGGAGCCCCTATACTGTGATGACTCCTTTCTTAAAGAAGAAACATAATCATTCTCCCCTTTGACATGAAATTCCTCATCGATCGTCTCGCTTTCCGTAATGCTCTTCAACGTGTTGAAATGGGCATTGACCGTAAACCTACGCGCCCAATCTTAGGAGGCGTATTGATTCAAG
>JAPKBM010000073.1 GCA_026421205.1 Planctomycetota bacterium | reverse complement strand
CCTGAAAATAACCGCCACCTATACCTTGGTGAAGGCGGAGTTATTCGTGTGAAAATGGAAAACTAATTCCTTTCCCCCAAGCCACCCCAGAGAAATTTGGGGTGGCTTTTTTTATTCCTCAAAGGAAGGATTAGAACGCAATCGACTTCCTTCTCCCACCGAGCGGAATCCATATTTCTTACGCACTTGATCCGCTACGGAATAGAGTTTCCTTCCCCGAGTAGCCTCGGCATCAAAAAGAGTCCCTTGGCGAACCCCAGAAGTTAGGCCGGAAAGCCGTACACCAACCAGGCGCACCAAAGGTCGGTCCACCGTCAGTGACCTTAAAATCCGCAGAGCCTGCTCAAGGAGTTCCACATCATAATCTGTGGCTTGAGGTAGGGTAAAGGCCTGCGTTCTTGAAGTGAAATCTGCCTTTCGAACTTTTACCGTGACGGTTTTAGCCAAAAGCTGTTTTTTTCGGAGCCGATAACTTGCGCGGGCTAAAAGATTTTGCAGGCGTTTTTCCAAATAACTTAAATCTCGCGTGTCCTTAAAGAAGGTTTCGTCGTGGCCTAGAGAAGACGATTGCCGAGGCTGCCCCGAAGAACGAACCGGCGTTGCATCCACGCCTTGGGCACGTTTTTTCAAAATAGCCCCTTGAGAACCAAAGGCTCGCAATAAAACGACGGCGTCAGCCTGCGCTACTTCACCTAAAGATGAAAAGCCTAAATCTTCTAAACTTTTTGCGGTAACAGGTCCGATTCCGGGGAGTGCACGCAAAGGAAGTGGGGCTAGAAATCTTGCTTCTCTGCCAACTTGCACATCGAACAAGCCCTGTGGTTTTGCAAAGGCAGAGGCTACTTTACTGACCAAACGATTTTGAGAAATACCCACGGTGATATCCAAGCGCAAACGATTTTTCACTTCGATGCGTATTTGATCCGCTTGATCTACCGCAGAGTCAAAACAAAATCCCATGCCCGTGAAATCTAAATAGGCCTCATCAATAGACACTTTCTCAATCACAGGAGTGTAGCTTTTCAACAAAGAAAATACTGCCTTAGAGGCACGTCCGTACATGCCAGGTGTCCCTGAAATTCTCACTAAATGAGGGCATAAGCGTTGCGCTTGCCCCATTGGCATGGCAGAGCGAACCCCAAAAGCTCGTGCCTCATAGGAAGCGGCAGCCACGACGCCCCTGGATTGGGGAGAGCCTCCGACGACTACGGGAAGCCCACACAATTTTGGATTCAAGACCCGCTCTACCGAAACGAAAAAAGCGTCTAAGTCCACATGCAAGATGCAACGTGGCCGGTTCATGAATCCAAATGACGTAAACGCCCGACGACAACACCTTGGATGGATTCTCCTATTACTTGCCCCGAAGGAGATGGGAAACCAGCCACTGCAACGAAGGTGTAATCGTCGGTCACCCGCGCCAAAGCAAAATCACCATCCGAAGGAGTACCCCAAACGACCAAGTCCCCCACTTCGGCATCCACTTTTTCAGAAACGGCAAGAATATCTCCGGCAGCGAAGCCCTCGACGTCCGGTACGGGTTGGCCTGAAAGTGCCAAAAAAAACGTGTGCTTCCCAGAAAACTGGCCAGCCTTTCCAGAGGGTTTCACGCGGCTCAGTGAAGGGCCTAATCCCATAACCGAAGAACTCCTACCACACGCCCAGCGAGAGCCAAATGGTCTGACTTTTTCACCACGATATCTTTCATAGTGGGGTGCGCAGGCCGAAGAATGATGCAACGTTTCTCTGGGTAATAATGCTTTACGGTAGCTTCTTGAGTTTCTCCGTCTCCTAAAAGGGCCACAACAATATCTCCCGGACAAGGATCTTTACTTTGTTCTACCAAAACCATGTCACCATCTAAAATCCCAGCTTCCACCATGGAATCACCCACTACGCGAAGCGCAAAATCTGCTCCGCTGCCTTCTGGTAAAGGCAAACGGCCCTCTAGGTTTTCTACCGCAAGAAAAGGTTTTCCCGCCGCAACCTGCCCGACTAGAGGCACCACCCGTGCTCCAACCCCAAGAGCCGACGACTCTTGGGGTAATGGAACAAAGGAGAGACCTCGTGCTTGACCTGAACGCTGGATAACCCCTTTTTTCTCCAAGGCTCGCAAATGAAAATCTGCGGTTTGAGCACTGACTCCCAGCAAGGCGCCTAATTCTGCGCGCGTCGGCGGAAAACCCTGCTCTTGCTGGAAGGCACGTAGAGCCTCAAACGCTTGATGCTGCCGTTGAGAAAGGCCAAGGGAATCGTCCAAAGAAGCCACTTCCCCATACTATGATATTTATCATAGTATGGCAAGTCTTCCCCGAAGAGGGGCTAAATAACCGTCCTCTTCGGCATTCAGGGAAACAAGCGCTAATAAAGCACGAGCCCGTTCCGCCAACTCAATATCGCCCAACCCGTCTCGATGACTGCGATGCCACGCTGCATGCAATTCTTCCAAGCTCCAAGGCGCCACCAAAGCTTCGGCCGCGGAAAGGGCTTCGGCGTCATAGAAAATGCCTTTAACGAGGGCGGACAAAGCTAAAGCCATCTCCAGTGAGCCTGCATCTGCGCAGCGCAACTCAATCTGCGGCCGCAAACGGACTTCGGGAAAGGGGGTGGATAAGTGCAATTCCCAGTCCTTCAACGTTGCGCTCCCCTCCTCTATACGCGTCCGAAAACTTTGGCCACGACAATCTTCAAACTGTCCATCGCGCTCCACAAATAACATAGGAACATCCAATATCCACTCCACGTAATCTTCCAATGTACTGCCTTCAACTGCTAGAGAGTCCACGATACCGCAACGGCTTGCATCCGTTTTCGACCAAACATGGCCGCGCCAACTGGCAAATCCTGTTTCCTTGCCGTCCGCTTGGGATGAGTTTGCAAAAAGCGCCGTAATCACTGGAGAGAGGCGGAAAACTGTACGCAATTTTCGGGCAGCATCGGCGGCATCAGTGTGATCAAAATTCACTTGCATGCCACAAGTGCACCGCATCATCCACAAGCCAAGTTCATCTGCATCCCGCAACCATGGGTCCAAAATGTCATACCGAGATTTAGGAAGGCGTGTGATGTCCTCGGGGGACGCCATTGGCTGCGCCCCCACGGCCAAAACACGCCCTCCATGCTCCCCAACCACGGCCTCTAAGGCTGCTTGGAAAGGACGAATTTGCGCCTCCAACTCACTGATTTTCTGGCAAGGCGTGGTTCCTAATTCAATTTGCGCGCCTGGCTCCAAAGTCACTTGCTGGCCGTCCGGAGACTGAAGTCCGAACACGAAATCACCCTCTCCAAAGCAAGTCCACCCTAATCGATGGCCTAGCGCCTTCACGATTTCCTCGACTCCACAGGACCCAGCATAAGGCAATGGGTAACCCTCTGGATTCGTTAGAAACTGCTCGAACTCAAGCCCCAAACGCCGGTCTTCCGGCCGACGGAATCCGCGGGCCAGCGACGCCATCAGGTCCGCTGAATGAGTAAGAATTGGGGGCACAGGAGGTGGCGGGGGCGCATGGGAATCGAACCCACCAGGCCAAGCTCAAGCAAGACCTCATTGGTTTTGAAGACCAAGCAGGGCACCAGCCCAGACCCGCCCCCCGTCGGCTTTATCTTAACGCCGCGAAACCGCTTCGAGACCTTCCGAGTCTTTTGAAGTTCCCTCTTCATCCGCCGACACAATCGCACAATCGGAAAATACTCTACTTCAAAAGATAGAGAAAGGAGTGGGCCTTGATACGCATCTCATCCTGTCAGGAGAGATTCATACGTACGTCCCCAAATAAAAAAAGAACCGAACTAAAAGCCCGCAAGAATACGTTCTAGCGCAATTCCACGGTACCCGTCCCTTCCTCAACCTGCCCGACCAGAACAGGCTGTTTCTCCGACGGAAATTCTGCACAAAAACTTTGCACGAAGTCCGGGGACACGCAAGCCAAAATGCCTCCCGAGGTTTCTGCATCGAAACAGATGGAGGAAAGCCATTCGGGAACCTCTTTGCCGACGGAAACGCAATCCACCAGGTTCTCTCGGCCACGAGAAACGGCTCCAGAGAAAATACCCCTCTGTGCGAGGTCGGCAGCACCGGAAATGAGTGGGAGATTGGCCGATTGAATGGCCAGGGTCACTTTAGAGGCGCGGGCCAAGTTCGCAGCATGTCCACAGAGACCAAAACCGGTGATGTCGGTCGCGGCCTTGACTTTCCCCGCTTGAAACGCAGGGAGGACATCGGCGTTCAAATGTGTCATCGACTCAATGGCGGCGGCCGCGTGGGAAGCCTCTGCCGTGCCCTTGCAAATAGAGGTCACGATGACGCCGGTACCTAAAGGCTTGGTGAGGAAAAGTTGGTCCCCTACTTTGGCGTCACTGTTTGTGCAAAGTTGTTCTTGCGAAGGCAGTTCTCCAAAAACGGCAAAGCCGAATAACGGCTCTGCTGACTTTACTGTATGGCCTCCAATCCAAAGTGCACCGGCTTCTTGGACTTTTTGCATGGCTCCCGAAAAAACAGCGGCAAGAGTGTCATCATCCCAGTCTTCTGGAAAACCGGCCAAGTTCAACACGACGCTTGGTTTCGCGCCGGACGCGTAGATATCTGAAAGTGCGTTGGCTGCAGCAACAGCACCGTAACTTTTTGGGTCGTCCACCATGGGTGGAAAGAAGTCCACCGTGTGGAGCGTCACTCTGCCATCCGCATGACGCAAAGCGCCCACATCGTCAAAGCCCAAAGGCCCCGCAAGGAGATTTGGATGCTGAGTGACAGGGCCTAACTGCCGCAGAACCTGCGAAAGTCGACCTTGAGGTAGTTTAGCTGCTCAGCCGCTGGATGCGGCGTACTGCGTGAGTCGTTTAGAAAGGACCATGCCCAGATTGTATGCAAATTCAGATATAAAAAAAATGAGGCGCCTAGGAAATCCTAGACGCCCCAAAACAGGAAAATTCTTAGAAGTATTGGGTGAGGCCAAGCCAGAAGCTTGTGCCGCCCAGGCTGTCTTCCTGGATATAAGATTCATTTCCCGGAGCGACGACTCCATTGGCCCCACTTGTTTCCGGAGTTAGTACAGGGATATCGTAGAGGATGAACGCTTCTAGGGCCATGTTCTGGTTAAGGAACGCAGAAACGCCCG
>JAPKBM010000072.1 GCA_026421205.1 Planctomycetota bacterium | reverse complement strand
CGAAGCCCAGCTGCTAGAAATAGTGACATTAAAACTAGGAACGACCTCTATCTGCCGCCAAATTGGCTTAAGCGGATGTCAACGGTTGATAATCAATCAGCCCCGGATCCCTCGGATCTATCACTCTGCCTTCGGCGGAAGATTGGTAAGCAGCCATGAGGATTCTCATGACTTCTACGCCATCATCAAAAGTGAGCTGAGGCTTTCCGTGGCCTAAAAAGGCATTGACGAAATGGCGGTTTTCACCGGCGTAACCATAGTGGGCGGGTTCATTAGGCACCAAAGGCATTTGCCCTTGCTCAGCATTTTGCTTTTCAACTAAATCCTCACCCGCGGCTCCTTTGACTTCGCGGGAAAAAAATACTTTAACTCCGGCCTCAGCCATGTCCACGTCCAAGGAATATTCCGGGCCGAGCAGTTGGAAAGTGTGGCGCAAGCCAGCGCCGACGTAACTCCACGAAGAAGTTGTTTCACTGAGTAGGATTTGACCATCTTCGGTTTGCCATTTGACTGTGGCGCGGGCGAAGTCTTCGGTGTGGTGCTTTTCCCAATCCACTTGACCTTCAAAACGGTCCTGCAGTTGTTTGGCGTACACTGGTTGAGTCCACTTTAGATTTTCACATGTAGCGGAAACTTCAATAGGAATCAAAGATTGACGCGGCGCTCCAGGTTCGGTCAATAACCAACGCGCGGCTTCAACGCTGTGGCACATCATGTCTAACAGCACGCCACCACCGGCGATTTCGGGTTGCCAAAACCAAGCCGAATGAGGTCCCGCGTGTTCTTCGGCAGCGCGGGCAAGGTAAGGACGGCCGGCAAGGCTGGCACCGCGGCGCCACAGAACTTCTTTGCTGCGCACCAAAGATGGCGCAAACAACATGTCTTCCAAGTAGCCGGTAGGAACGCCGATGTCATCGGCAATGGCTTTGACTTCAAGCGCCTCCTTGAGGGTGCGAGCCAAAGGCTTTTCTAGACAAATGCCTTTCAAGGGAGTCTCGCGCTTGGCGCTCCCTTCCTTGATGGCGTTCATGATTTCTACGCGGGTGTCATTGCGCGCGCAAATCCACAGCGCATCTACGTTCGGGTCTGCCGCCATTTCTGCGGTGGAATCAAAGGCTTTCGCTGAAGCCCCTACCCCAATTTCTCTCGCCAGAGCGACGGTCTCTTCGGCCGACACCAATGTTCGGCTGGATACACCGGTGACTTCGCAGTCCCTGACTTCCACCAAAGACTGAATGTGGAAGCGGGCAATAAATCCGCCGCCGACGAAACCAATACGGAGTGGCTGTTGACTCATTATTCTAATTCTTGATTGCCTTTAGAGGGGTAGAACAGAACGAGCACTAAAAGGCAAACTAATGATGCGTACATGGGGTAGCTGAACAATTCATTAAACGAAAGATCTCCGTCAATGGTTGCCCATTCCGTGGCCTTGGTGGCAATTTGAGAACCGACAATAATACCAATGCCAATGATGACTAAATTGAACAGCGATTGGGCGCTAGCGCGCACGTCATCGGTAGTTTCCTCATCGACAATCATGAAGGCCACAAAAATGAAACAACCAAAGCAAAGCCCATGAAGGGCAACGCCGGCAAGCACTCCAGGAAGACCCACCGCATCTGCGTTTGCAAAGAGAGCCATGCGCCCTGCATAAGCAATTAAGCCAATAGCGAGTAACGTTTTACGTGAAAGACTTTTTGCCAAAGTGGGAATGAGCGCTAGCACCAAAAGTTCTGACATTTGGCCGATGGTCATTAGGCCGCCTCCTCCCACCCCTAAAACCGCATTGATTTTAGTGGTGAGTCCTTCGGCGCTGGCTTGCAAGTTGCCCAAGAATCCCGCAGTATGCACAAAGTAAAATTGATGAATGCAACTTACCGGAACCGCTAGCAAGAAAAGCGTAAGGAGGGGTTGCTTGCGAATGGCCCACCAAGCTTCACGTGTGGCACTGCGGGATTGGCCTTGACTGGGCGGCGTGTTGGGTAAAGCAAAACAAAAGAAACCCATCAGCACGCCAAGGATTCCGGATAGTCGGAAGGCGTCGGCCATGCCAGCAAATTGCGCGGCCTGCATGACTTCCTTGGCTTCATTGGGGGGGGTATGGGAATGAAGTAACCATTGGCCGATGGCAATCCCGGCAGCAATCCAACCGACTGTTCCCCAGATGCGAACTTTGCCGAAATCTCGGTCACGATCAGGGAGATGATGAAAGGAAAGGGAGTTGGTGAGCGAAAGAGTGGGTGAATAAATGACCGAGTAAAGTAAGGAGAAAACGAGGAATCCCCCATAGGCGTCAATAGTGGCAAGTTGCCAAACTAAGGCTCCGCCCAAAATATGTGAAATGGCTAAAAACTTTTCGGTAGAAAACCAGCGATCGGCAATTTGGCCAGCAATGAACGGCGCGATGATGGCGCCAATGGCCCCGACCGCAAAAATATTGCCTACTTCCCCAGCCGCCAAGCCGCGGTGTTCCGTCAAAAAAGGCCACAATAAAGGAAGCCAAGCTCCCCAGATGGCATACTGGAGAAACATCATGGTAGAAAGTCGGAAATTGAGCCCGGCCGAAAGAGGGGGCGGTGCAAGGAGTGTGTTCATTGGATCTCTTTCACATAGATATTTCGGTAGCGTACCGGCGAAGCATCATCGTGGTTTTGCATGCCTATATAGCCCTCCAGGGTGCGGTTGCCTTCATAGACGTTCACGCGTTCTCCATTAATCTTGATGGAGTACGTTTGTCCAATCACGGTAATTTCATAACGATTCCATTCTCCCACGGCTTTGGTCGGAATATGCGACGCCGCCTGAAAAGAATAGACCGACCCCGTGTCATGCTTAGCACCCCCAGAGTCACAAATTTGAAGTTCATAGCCTTGGTTGACGGCAACCCAGGGGTCATTTCCTGGATGAGGGAAGCGCACAAAAAGGCCCGAGTTGTTTTCTGCAGCTTCCACTTGCCATTCCAAGGAAAGAGCGAAATCTTTGAAGGGTCGTTTGGCGTACCAAAAAAGCCCCATGCCACCCGTGGCTTTGAGGGCACCATTTTCCACGACAAAATCACCCGGGCCAGCCATCTCCCAGTCGTCGGTGGAACTGCCGTCGGAAAGAAGCGTCCATCCGGTCCAGTCTGGTTCAGGACCTGTTTTCACAGGCTCTTGGCAGCTCAGCAGAGAGAGTAATCCGAAAGTAAGTGGGAGGGCGCAGGCGAGAAGAAGTTTCAGCATGGGCACAGAATAACAAGAAGGCGAAGTTAGTATCCTTCGTTGCCCTAAGCCAAAAACCCCCATGACTGATACCGCGCTTCGTACCCTTTTTCTTGGCCACAGCCCAGATCCGGATGATGCATTTATGCATTGGGCCTTAGCTAAAGATAAATTGGATACTGGGGATTTACGTTTTGAACATAAGCTTGAAGACATTGAGTCCTTGAATCAGCGTGCCACACGCGGAGAGTATGAAATTACGGCGGTCAGTATCCATGGGTATGCCTATGTTGCTGATCAATATGCTCTGTTGAATCACGGTGCCAGTATGGGAGAGAATTATGGTCCTCGCATTGTGGCTAGAGAAGGAATGAATTTGGAAGATTTGCAAAAAGGGAAAGGAAAACGTTTGGCCATTCCCGGTGAGTGGACGTCGGCTCATCTCGCGACTCAGCTGCGTATTGGTGAATATGACTATGGCCTTGTTGCGTTTGACAAAATCCAAGACGTGGTTGAGCAAGGAGAATATGACGCGGGTGTTTTGATCCATGAAGGCCAACTTACTTTCCAGGAACAAGGCCTCGTCTTGTTAGATGACCTCGGCGTCTGGTGGGCTAACGAGACCGATGGCCTCCCATTACCTTTGGGTGGTAACACAGTGCGTCGTGATTTATTGGACCTCATCCCCGATGTCTCTCGTTTGCTCAAAGAAAGCATCGCATTTGGCCTCGACCACAGAGAAGAGGCGGTGGCTTACGCACTTGATTTTGGCCGGGGCTTGGATTTAGCGCAAGCCGACGAGTTCATTGCGATGTACGTGAATGCTCGTACGTTGGATTATGGTGATGATGGCCGTGAAGCCGTTCGTTTATTCCTTCAACGTGCCGTGGATGCAGGCATGATTCCTGGAATGCCCGAGTTAGATTTCGTTCGCTAAGGCGTGATAATGATCGGATTGGAGCACCTTTGTCCATGGCCGCTTGCATGACCAAGTAATACGAAAAGATAGAGTTAGGTGTTCATGAGTACCGAAGGAATGGAATAGGCTGGGGAAGTGAATGTTGCGTTTGCGTTCCCTTGTGCGGTGAGCGTGCCTTGCGCTTGATGGAATCCTCCTAGATCATTCCCAAAGTAGGATTGTTCAAGCCAAAAAGCGTTCAAGAAAGGGAGCCCCTACGATGAAATTATTCCAGCTCTCCCCGTTCAAGTCCTCCCTGCTGTGGCAGAGCTCTGCTGGATTCTGCCCTGCCCAATTCTGTTCCACAAATCCGCCTTCATCAATGGGCAGGTAGTTTTTTTGAGTGAAGCAGGCCACTTGTGGGCAAGAAAAAGAGGTTTTTGGCGAAAAAAGAAGCGCTGTGCCGATAGAAAGGGGGCGTTTCGACCCTCATCGCATCGTGGAAGAAAACCAAGATCAGCAGAGCTACCCTGTGGTTCAGGTCCTCATTTCAGAAGAATTCTTCTGGAATAAGGTCAAAGTTGCCCTTATGGCTCTGGAGCGACAGCCGATTCGCCTTGATTTAGGGGAAAACACGCAAGCTGACATTCTCGGTTGCCCCTGCGTGGCTTTAGTCGTTGACTTGGAGGATGAGCGTTTAGATATGCTCCCTCTCCTCGCTCAGCTTCGAAATCAAGAAGATATGGCGGAAATACCTATTTTAGGCTACTGCTCTCATGATCAATCCGACATCCTTCGCGCAGCGGAGAGCTTGGGCGTAAAGGTGGTGCTTCGGAGCTCTTTTGCGGCTTCTTTAGTCAAAATATTGCACGAATTGACGGCGGGTGAGGAAGATTCCACTCGGCAAGAGGCTTAGGACTAGCGCAAAATTGATTTTTAAGGTAAAATGTTGGGCCAATAACGGGGCTTCCAGTGCGAAAAGCGTATCTTGGAAGAGCCCCTCGGAATAAATAGAAACC
>JAPKBM010000071.1 GCA_026421205.1 Planctomycetota bacterium | reverse complement strand
AGAGTTTGCGGAGAACACTAGAAGCAGTGTTCATGGTCAAATTTTGGCTCAGCTGCATGGGATCGTCAAGTGGTTTACTGCGGCGGGCATTACACCACTGATACTAGCAGCAAATTTCAACCCGAACCCACAAGTCGTTTCCGAATTAATAAAGGCTAGAGCAAACTTAGAAGCTAGAGATTCGATCCTGCCTGAGTGCATGCCCGCACTTTTTCTCCATCACAGACCGTCGCGGATGAAGCTAAAAACTCAAACAAATACTGTCAAAAATGGGAAGGACCTTGCTCTTGTTCGCGCATTCCGTTTGTAATTCAAAAGCGAACCCATACCCTGAGGGTAGGTCTTTCAAACTCAGTGTCGCTGGCAAGCAACTCACGTGCTTTGAAAAACCATCTACATAATCATAGGTCTCTTTGATCTCTGCCCACTCTGTCCATGAATTGATGCTTCCATCTCGGTCAGTATCCACCCCTACCCGAATTTCGACCTTGCCAACCCAAGGGCCTGGACTGGAGAAATCATCTTCCAGTTGCGTCACTAGATAAAACTTGTCTTCAGCATAAAAGATGTCTGGATCTGGATGTCCTTTTCCGATTTCCCCACAGAACTCGAATGGACCATTTATTTCTGGTGAAGTAAACCAAGCAAGTCGAATGCCACCATTGGCAGGATGAAAATCAGAAAAGAGGTAATACTGTCCACCCACGCAAATCGAAGACCAATCCCCAAACGCATTTTGTTCTGGTTCATGGATGGCGTATCGAGCAATATTTGAATCCCAATCAGGATGCTGCAACCAGTGCGGATGTTTGTACTGAGCAAATTCTCCGGTTGGATGGGTGCGCTGGTCGACCACGGGGGGAAGCACGTTAAATCCACTGATCCCATCTTCACTTACTGCGTGCCCGGCCAGGGGAGAATCCCATGAATGTTCCTTGGCATTGACTGGGCTCCAATCTTCATAGATCAAATGAAAGCGACCTTGGCGATCTCGAATAATGGCGCAATCGGATCCGTCGGAAGGATCTCTAAAGGCCAGACCTTTATTTTCCCCCGGCAAGCCATCCTCTAAATTGTCGTCTATGTAAAGGTGCGGATCCTGATCATTTGGATAGTCATAATAAATATAGGTTTTGTTATTTACTTGTTCCGCAGTAGTCACCCAACGAGAAAACTCCTCGCTGACTGATCCATGATGAACCCAATGGATTAAATCCCGGCTCTGCCAAGCATGGTAGCCGCCCAAGCCCTTCTTAAGTCCACCTGGGGCATCGAATTGATTGAGAAATGGAGTGGTAACAAGGGGAATGGAATATCCATCCAACTCAACTTGCTCAACCCGAAACGTCTCTTTCTTTTTTTCACCGCCGTAACGGCCGAACATCCAGTAGTCATTTGGTCCACGTGACAATAAAACAGGAGCGTCTCGCAAATTACTTGGGCCTAAGTTTTCAATAGCTTCCCAATTCCGCCAGATGGGAGATTGCTTTACCAATATTCTACTTGCCGATAATCGAGTCGGCATCGCATGGAGCACACTTTGAAAAATGCTGACATCACCGGAGCAGATTGCGTTGCCATCTTGGAATTCGAGGTTCTCGGAATTCTGTTTTGATTCTAGCCACTCTTCCGCTGTGTCCACCCGCCACTGCGTACCGTTTTGTTGACTAATGGAGCATGAAACAAGTAAAAACAAGCAAAGGTAAAGGACTGGCATGGTACAGGTAAGAATGATCATGATGGGCTATGGCGTTTTTGCCCCAGTCTAGCAAGTGTGAACTCGCGGCTCGTGCCGAATAAAGTAGATCCTCCGCAACAATCGGAGTCCTCAGTTACATGGGCTTTGGCCCTAGTAAGCGATAGAGGAGGAGAATGGGAACTTGAGTGCCTGATTAATGTAGACTGAGACTGAGATGGAAAAAGAAAACCTATGCAGTCAACTGCAATCGTCGGACTTCTAATCCGCAGGTTGCAGGTTCGAGCCGCTGTAGCTTTTCCTGCGTGAGGATCAACGCTCCACTGCGCTGGAAGGCACTGCGTTGAGTCGGTAGTAGAGCGTGCGTCCGGTTGCGTTGTCGGTGGTTTTGGACACGGACACCTGGACACCGATGACTTGCCCCCGAGAGTTCAGTACGGGACCTCCACTCATGCCTCCCACCGGAGGAAAGCCCGCAATAGGATTAAGTGTCATGGTCTCTGCGTCCAGGATGGAGCTCACGATCAACATAGGAGAAAGTGCACTGACCGGTGACCCTGCCTGGTTATCACCCTTGCGAAAGGGCAGCACCTCCCCTTCTGCGTTCAGACCAACCATCGCGGGATAACCGAAGAAGATAGCTGTCTCTCCCGCGGTCGCGCTTCCCAACTCGATGGAGGAGCTTGGGAGTGCTGCCGCCCCTTCTTCCAACAGGATGCGCAATAGCGCCCAGTCCTGCGCTCCTTGCCGGTCCACCTCGGCGTGCAGCACGCGTCCATCGGAGCGCGTAACAAGAATCTGCGAGATGTCGCCCGTGACGTTCTCGTTCAGCACGTGCCCGGCGGTCAGGACCTGCCCGTCTTCAAGGATGATCCCCGTGCCATGATTTGAACGGGAGGCCTCGTCGGTGGATGAGTGCTGAACTTCGATCCGCACCACCCACGGCAGTAACTCTTCAAGCCGCTGCGCGAACTCCGGCGCATGCTCCTTCAGGTACTCCGCGCTCAATGCGCTCCCGTGTTCATAAAGGTAGCCTTCGTCGATGAACCAACGCTTCTCCGACTTCGGATACAGCGAGATTCCTAAACCCAATAAGGCTAGAGCAAGGACGGAAAATCCAAATCGCATGAAGGCAATCATATTCAATCCGGATAGAACATCGGACTTCTAATCCGCAGGTTGTAGGTTCGAGTCCTGCTGGGCGCACCATCCCCCTTTAAGGGAGTGCTAAGAGTTTGCGGAGAACACTAGAAGCAGTGTTCGTGGCCAAATTTTGGCTCAGCTATATGAGAGAGTCAAGTTCATCGAGTTATTAACGGTAGCTGTTCTACTCGAAAGTAACTATCTTCACGCTTGTGGTGATGGAGTGGTTAGGCACGACGGCCTGTATCAAAACCGTCAGTCCTGCTGCCCCCGCCGGCACTTGCAAGGTTTGTACAAAGGAGCCAGTGGAATCCGTTCGACCTCTTGCCGCGATTTTTGCCTGTGCAATGTCAACAAATAGACCTGGGAACCCGTTCACAGAGGTTGACCCTGCGGTGAATCCGAACACGAAAGCGACGGGACTGCCTTTAGGACCCGAGAACATACTGAGATTTGTTGGCGCCCCCGAGTCCAGAGGCCAAGCGCTCATGCCAACTGTTTGAGAAAATGCGCCATATTGAACGCCATTCACTTCAAGATCGTATGAGTGGATCAATCCGAACCCGCTTGACGTCACTTGCGTCAAGGCCACTGCCGGAGGTGTGTTGGCTCGGTCATTGAGGTCTTCCATTGCTTGACCATCAAGCGTGAATTCGAATGCCCGAGACTGACCCTGCGAATTTTCAGAAGCTCCCCAGACTGAGAAGTTGTCCATATCTGTAGGTCTCGTCCAGGAGCCGCCAAGGCTTGGGAGGGCGACAAAGCTGTTCACGGGGTCATTCAACTCGAGCACGAAACATTGCTCATGACCGGCTGCGTCAAGAAAATAGCCGCAGGCCTTGGCCCACGAAAAGTCGCTGTTACTTAGGCCTGTCAGGCGCGCATTGCCCGTACCCGGTATCGGCAAAATCGTAAGGGCATTTGAACTCTCTCCCCAAACGGCAGCAAACTCACGCCCCGAAGGATCTCGCACCAATCCGCCAACAAGAAGAGGGGCCACACCATTATCTTGCCTCATGACTAAGGCTTCGCTCTCCCAGCCAGCTGGCGTGGAAAGAGGAACTGCTTGCGACGCCGCCGGGTGGAGCGAAACATACCATGCTTGCAGCAAACCGTCCGCGCGGCGCATGGTGCCGGCTGCCGAGTGGCCAAAGATCGCTATCCCTGTCGCCCAGCCCTCTGAAGCTTGCGGGAGATCGATCAGCTGGAGCCCGTTTTGATCGTCAAAGTAGAACGGACGACGGAGTTGTACACCTTGAACCAGGTCTTCTGCCCAACCCACCACATGACCTACGACGTCGACGCCGATTCCTGCTGACTCGCCTCCTGGCACAAAAGCGCCAAGCTCTAGCTCAATACCATTCTGAGATGCAAGGGGGTGAGAATACCGCATTGCCTGCTTTCGCCCCTGATTGTCTAACTCCCAGCCAGTAGAAAACGCATCGCCATACTGGATGTACTGCACCACCCTACCTGGACTAGGCACTTGGCTGACGGGCTGGACAAAGAGGTCCTGCTGAATAGCTGGGGCTACAAGAAGGGAAAAAAGGCTTAACATTGTTATTTTACTAGGAATTATGTGTGAAGGGACTTGGCACGCATTCCAATTACGTAGTTTAGCCGATGAAACCATGCTGGCTTCACAAAATCATAAAGAGCTTCGGTGCCTGGCGAACTTCGGATTTGATACGAACGCACCAAACCCCATTTTCATTACGCTCTAAATGCAATGTTATGTCCCAGTTTTGTCCTAGTTGAACATAACTCATTATATTGCAATGGCAATCATCGGACTTCTAATCCGCAGGTTGCAGGTTCGAGTCCTGCCGGGCGCACCATCCCCCTTCAAATAAGAGGTGATTAGGATTTATTTTGAGCTTGCGTGGGGCTTCCGAAGCAGAAACCTTGTCCCAATTTTGCCCTAGCTGGAATGGGCAATCAAGCCAATTTTCGCCGGACGGCAATTCGAACTTAAAGCGGGGATTATGTGCTTGAGCACTTAGGTCTCCCATCTCAATGATATGGAATGGGATTTAGCCTGGGTTTAGCTTATTTGCTAGTCTGTCGCGTTACCGATTACAGTTTCTCCAACAAGCTCGTCAGATTCGCCTGAAGGGTGTTCAGCTTGACGTGCAAGCTGCTTATCTGCCAAAATAGAAATGCCAAGAAGCCGACTTGGGCAATATTGAGGAACCAAATTGCCTTTAGGATTTTTTGCATTGAGACGTGTTCGTGTTCCATGCCACCATAATAGAAGCGTCCTTAAGGAAACCCGCGAATATCCTTGAAACTCCTCCTCTCCCGCACATCTAATTGGGAATTAGATGCAATTGCGGCAGTGCCATTGGGGTT